>NZ_JBNGGE010000196.1:0-523 GCF_049975785.1 Streptomyces sp. WG7 | reverse complement strand
CCATGTCATCCGTGACGACGGCACCGGTCAGGTTGGAGACGACCGGGATGCGTGGGGCCTCGAACGACAGCCCGGACACCACCTCGCGGAAGGCGTCGAGCATGCCGTCCATGTGCGGGGAGTGGAAGGCGTGGCTGACCGTCAGGCGCTTCGACTTCCGGTCCGGGAACGCCTCCACGATCGTGACCGCGGCGTCCTCGTCGCCCGCGATCACCACCGCCTGCGGCCCGTTGACTGCGGCGATGCTCACGCGCTCGTTCAACAGCGGCAGGACCTCGTCCTCGGCGGCCTGCAACGCGATCATCACGCCGCCGGACGGCAGCGCCTGCATCAGCCGTCCGCGAGCGGCGACCAGCATGCAAGCGTCCTCCAGGGACAACACCCCGGCGACATGCGCGGCGGCGATCTCACCGACGGAGTGGCCGGCCAGGAAGTCGGGCTTCACACCCCAGGACTCCAGCAGCCGGAACAGGGCCACTTCTACCGCGAACAGGGCCGGCTGGGTGAACTCCGTCCGGTCCAG
>NZ_JBNGGE010000195.1:0-529 GCF_049975785.1 Streptomyces sp. WG7 | reverse complement strand
GGACTCGCCCCCGACGGCCGCTGCAAATCCTTCTCCGCCGACGCGGACGGCACCGCCTGGGCCGAAGGCGTCGGCGTACTCGTCGTCGAACGCCTCTCCGACGCCCAACGCCACGGACACCCCATACTCGCCACCGTCGCCGGCACCGCCGTCAACCAGGACGGCGCCTCCAACGGACTCACCGCACCCAGCGGCCCCGCCCAAGAACGCGTCATCCGCGCCGCCCTCCACGACGCCGGCATCACCCACACCGCCGTCGACGCCATCGAAGCCCACGGCACCGGCACCGTCCTCGGCGACCCCATCGAAGCCCAAGCCCTCCTCACCACCTACGGCACCGACCGCGACCGCCCCCTCTGGCTCGGATCACTCAAATCCAACCTCGGCCACGCACAAGCAGCCGCAGGCGTCGGCGGCGTCATCAAAATGGTCATGGCCCTCCACCACGCCCAACTACCCGCCACCCTCAACGCCGACAAACCCACCGAACTCATCGACTGGACCACCGGCAACCTCCAACTCCTCACCC
>NZ_JBNGGE010000194.1:0-530 GCF_049975785.1 Streptomyces sp. WG7 | reverse complement strand
CCGCGTGAGGCGGTGGCGATGGATCCGCAGCAGCGGTTGCTGCTGGAGACCTCGTGGGAGGCATTCGAGCGGGCCGGTATCGATCCGAGCGTCCTGCGCGGCAGCCGTACCGGTGTGTTCGTGGGCACCAACGGCCAGGACTACCTCTCCCTCGTCACCCGTGAGCCGGAGGGACTGGAAGGCCACATCGGCACGGGCAACGCGGGCAGCGTGATGTCGGGCCGGGTCTCGTACGTGCTGGGGCTGGAGGGCCCGGCAGTGACGGTCGACACGGCGTGTTCGTCCTCGCTGGTGGCGCTGCACCTCGCCGTCCAGGCACTGCGGCAGGGTGAGTGCTCCATGGCTCTGGCCGGTGGCGTGACGGTGATGTCGACCCCTGAGGCCTTCGTGGACTTCAGTCGTCAGCGGGGGCTGGCGGAAGACGGCCGGATCAAGGCGTTCGCGGCTGCCGCCGACGGCACCGGCTGGGGTGAGGGCGTCGGCATGCTGCTGGTGGAGCGGCTGTCGGACGCGCGCCGCAACGGGCATCC
>NZ_JBNGGE010000193.1:0-531 GCF_049975785.1 Streptomyces sp. WG7 | reverse complement strand
ACCACACGACCGCCACAACCGCGCAAGCGACACCATCACCGCCCACAACACCGGCTGCACAACCTCAACCCGCCCCAACGCAGACTCATCGCCCAGCACATCCAGCAACGACCAGTCCACAAACGGACCCAACGCCTCAGCACACTCCGCCATCGCCCGAGCGAACACCGGCGACACGTCGAGCAACTCCCGTGCCATACCCACCCACTGAGCACCCTGACCCGGGAACACGAACACCACACCGGCACCCGTGTCCACCGCCGCATTCCCCTGGAACACACCCGGCGCCGGCTCACCCGCCACCACAGCCCGCAACCCCGCCAGCAACTCCGCATGGTCAGCGCCCGTCACCACCACACGGTGATCGAACAACGACCGCGACGTCACCAACGACCAGCCCACAGCAGCCACATCGACACCGGAATCGGCTTCCGCCCACTTCAGCAACCGGGCCGCCTGAGCACGCACCGCCTCCGCCGACTTACCCGACACCACCCACGGCACCACAGCCCCAACCAGGCCGTCCTCGGC
>NZ_JBNGGE010000192.1:0-544 GCF_049975785.1 Streptomyces sp. WG7 | reverse complement strand
CCCCGCGACTGGACCACCGCCGCACGCGAGGGCCGCACCATCGCCCCCCTCATCACCCGCCTCAACACCATCCGGCGGGAGAACCCGGCCCTGCGCCAACTGCGCGATCTGCACTTCCATCCCACGGACAAGGAGGAGGTGATCGCCTACTCGAAGCGGCAGGGGTCGAACACGGTTCTGGTGGTCGCCAACCTCGACCCCCACCACACCCAGGAGGCGACGGTCTCGTTGGACATGCCGCAACTCGGCCTGGACTGGCACGAGTCGGTGCCGGTGCGCGACGAGCTCACCGGCGAGACCTACCACTGGGGCAGGGCCAACTATGTGCGCCTGGAGCCGGGCCGTTCGCCCGCGCACGTCTGCACGGTTCTGCGACCGTCCAACCCGCAGATCGGAGGGTCACCCACCACATGATCGTCAACGAGCCCGTGCCGGACACCTTCGAGGACACACCGGCCAAGGACCGGGACCCGGACTGGTTCAAACGAGCCGTCTTCTACGAGGTACTCGTCCGCTCCTTCCAGGACAGCAACGGCGACGGCGT
>NZ_JBNGGE010000191.1:0-550 GCF_049975785.1 Streptomyces sp. WG7 | reverse complement strand
CCCCGCGACTGGACCACCGCCGCACGCGAGGGCCGCACCATCGCCCCCCTCATCACCCGCCTCAACACCATCCGGCGCGCCCATCCCGCGCTGCACCGGCTCAGGAACCTGCGCTTCCACCGGACCGACAACGACGCGCTGATCGCGTACAGCAAGCGCGTGGGGTCCGACGTCGTACTGGTGGTGGCCAACCTCGATCCCCATCGCACCCAGGAGGCCACGATCTCCCTCGACATGCCGCAGCTCGGTCTCGACTGGCACGAGTCGGTGCCGGTCCACGACGAACTCACGGACGAGACCTACCACTGGGGCCGCACCAACTACGTGCGGCTGGAGCCCGGCCGGGCCCCCGCTCACGTCTTCCACGTCCGCCGGCCGCCGGCCGCCGCGCCCCAGAACGGAGGGTCAGCAGCCTCATGACCGTGAACGAGCCCGTGCCGGACAAGTTCGAGGACACCCCGGCCAAGGACCGCGACCCGGACTGGTTCAAACGAGCCGTCTTCTACGAGGTACTCGTCCGCTCCTTCCAGGACAGCAACGGCGACGGCGT
>NZ_JBNGGE010000190.1:0-551 GCF_049975785.1 Streptomyces sp. WG7 | reverse complement strand
GAGGACGACGGTACGGGTCCGGTCGAGGCGACTCCGGTGATGCGCTGGCTGCGGGAGTGGCGGGGCACGGCGGAGGGTTTCCAGCAGTCGGTGTTCCTGCGGGTGCCGGCCGGGCTGGGGGAGGAGCGGCTGACGGCGGCGGTGCAGGCGCTGCTGGACCATCATGACGTGCTGCGGTTGCGGGTGTCCGGGGACTGGGCGCTGGAGGTGGGGGAGCGGGGTTCGGTGGACGCCGCCCGGTGCGTCCGCCGGGTGCCTCTCGCCGATGCCGATGCGAATAACGATGCCGATGCCGATGCCGATGGTGTCGTGGTGGGGGAGGCGCGGGCGGCGGTGGCGCGGTTGGCGCCGGAGTCGGGTGTGGTGGTGCAGGTGGTGTGGTTCGACGCGGGTCCGGAGGTGTCGGGGCGGCTGTTGGTGGTGGTGCATCACCTGGCGGTGGACGGGGTGTCGTGGCGCGTTCTGCTGCCGGATCTGCGGCAGGCGTGGGAGTCGGTGGCGGCCGGTGGGCCGGTGCGGCTGGACCCGGTGGGCACGTCGTTCCGGCGCTG
>NZ_JBNGGE010000189.1:0-555 GCF_049975785.1 Streptomyces sp. WG7 | reverse complement strand
CGTGGTCCGCGAACTGCACTTCCCCGAGGGCACCACCGTCGACGTGGGCACCTCGATCATCGCGGTCGCCGA
This sequence comes from Streptomyces sp. WG7, assembly GCF_049975785.1. Classification (NCBI taxonomy): domain Bacteria; kingdom Bacillati; phylum Actinomycetota; class Actinomycetes; order Kitasatosporales; family Streptomycetaceae; genus Streptomyces; species Streptomyces sp. WG7. Next base: position 483 of record NZ_JBNGGE010000189.1, on the reverse strand, counting down.
CGGCGGCACGGCGGACGGCGGCACGGCGGACGGCGAGTCGGCGGAGAGGCAGCCGGAAGGCCGCCGGCCGGTCCTGGTCGGGTACGGGGTCTCCGCCTCCGCGACCCGCCGCCGCCCCCGCAAGGGCGCGGACGCGCCTCCCGGGCCGAACGGCCACGACCCGGCCGGCGCCCCACGCCCGCTGGCGAAGCCCCCGGTGCGCAAGCTGGCGAAGGACCTCGGCGTCGATCTCACCACGGTGCTGCCCTCCGGGCCGGACGGCGTCATCACCCGTGAGGACGTGCACGCGGCGGCGGTGCCGCACGACACGGCATCTGACACCACACCTGTCACCACACCTGACACCACACCTGACACGACTCGCGACACGACTCCTGACACCACACGCCACACGACGTTCGACCCGGCGCGTGAGACCCGCATCCCGGTCAAGGGCGTGCGGAAGGCGACGGCGGCGGCGATGGTCGGTTCGGCGTTCACGGC
>NZ_JBNGGE010000188.1:0-571 GCF_049975785.1 Streptomyces sp. WG7 | reverse complement strand
GGGTTCCGGAGTTCGTGTCGCCCTCGGAGAACCCGGTGGGCAGGGAGGGGTGGTGGTCTCGTCGTGAGTGGGCGGCTACTGCCCGGTTGGTTACCGAGATCTATGATCCGGCGCGGGATCCGTTCGATGCCGGGCGGCCGGCCGGCACGATCCGTCTGGTGGGTCGCCAGACACTGGTGCGGGTCGGTATCCGCCGTGTGCAGGCCGTTGATGGTCGTTGGGTGCGGGATCTGGAGATTGTTCTGGCCGTCCGGCCCGGTGACGGTTTCACGGCCGGGGAACTGACGTCGTTCGAGGCCGGGTTGAGCACGCTGTTGGATGAACGTGTCAACATCGGTTTCGTTCTGCCTGTCTCTGGTGATCAGCTGAATCTGGGTGTGCGCCTGGAGCACGTGCCCGGGCACCGGCAGGCGGTGGAGATCTCCCGTACCGAGGAGCCCGGGCGTTCGGACCAGCTGCACTTCCGGCTGCACACCGCCACCACCGCTGACGCTGACAGGTGGGCGTGGGACCGGCATGACGACAACATGGTGCTGCACGAGTTGTTGCACTACGCCGGAGTCACCGACCG
>NZ_JBNGGE010000187.1:0-619 GCF_049975785.1 Streptomyces sp. WG7 | reverse complement strand
GCGCCGCGCCTCCGCGCCCGTCGGGACCCCGGCGTCGGCGGAGACGGCCGAGACCGTCGTTCCGGCGTCCTCCGCCGCCGAGACGCCCGCCCGGCCCGAGCCGGCCGCCGCGTCCGAGCCGAGCCCGGAGGCCGCCGAGGGGGCCGCACCGCGCCGCACCCGCCGTCGTGCCACGCGCGCGGTGACCTCGTCCACCGAGCCGGCCGCCGTGGAGACCGCCGGGGCTTCGGCCGATGCCGAGCCCGCCGCGGTCCCCGAGCCCGCCGCCGCTCCTGAGCCCGCCGAGGCGCCCGCGCCCGCCGAGGACGCCGCTCCCCGTCGTACCCGCCGTCGTGCCACGCGCAGTGTGACCTCGCCCACCGCGGAGGCGTCCGCCCCTCCGGCGACGGACGCCGAGCCCGCCGCCGCCGCGCCCGTAGAGGCGTCCGCGCCCGTCGAGGCGGCCGAGGACGCCGCTCCCCGCCGTTCCCGCCGCCGTGCCACGCGGCGTGTGTCCGCCCCGGCCGGCGCACCCGCCGACGCCGCCGCCGACGGGGGCGAGCCCCCGGAGGGGCGCGCACGGGCTGGCGCGGCGGGACGAGCTGCTGCCCCCCGGGGGGGCCCCGGGGCGGAAGCACGG
>NZ_JBNGGE010000186.1:0-625 GCF_049975785.1 Streptomyces sp. WG7 | reverse complement strand
TGCGGGCCGCGTCGCGGGAGCGCTGTCACGGCCCGCTCGGCTGTTCGGCCGCCAGGTCGGGCTCGAGCGCCGGCCGGTGGCGGGGCCCGGCCAGCTCGCAGCGGACGTCGACCACGCCCTCGACCGAGCGCACCAGCCGTTCGACCAGCGGGACGAGCGACGTGTCGCGGACCCGTCCGGCCAGTGTGACCACGCCCTCATGGACCTCGACCCGGACCGGACCGATACCTTTCGGAAAGCGGCCGCCGACGACCTCGTGCCGGACCTCCTCAGCGATCTCCGGGTCGGGCCGGAGGAAGACCCTGAGCAGATCGCCACGACTCACGATCCCCCGCAGCACGCCGTCGGCGTCGACGACGGGCAGGCGTTTGACTCCACGCCGCGCCATGACGCGGGCAGCCCCGGCCAGGGTCTCGTCGGGACGCGCCGTAACGGCGGGGGACGTCATCAGATCCGTCGCCGTCACCCCTCGCGCCTTGTCGTGGGCCGGGACGGGCCCGGTCCTCGGGTGCACGTCCTGGTCGCTGTCGCGGAACTCCTCCTTGCGCAGCAGGTCGGCCTCGGAGACGACGCCGACCACCCGGTTCCCCTCGTCGATGACGGGGAGCGCACTGATCCGCTGCGT
>NZ_JBNGGE010000185.1:0-629 GCF_049975785.1 Streptomyces sp. WG7 | reverse complement strand
CATTCGCCGCACATGGACGGGATGCTGGAGGCGTTCCGTGAGGTGGTGTCGGGGCTGTCGTTCGCGGCCCCGGCCATTCCGGTGGTGTCGAACCTGACGGGCGCCCTGGTTACGGACGAGATGGCGTCGGCGGACTTCTGGGTGCGGCATGTCCGTGAGGCCGTGCGCTTCCTCGACGGCGTCCGCGCGCTGGAGGCGGCGGGGGTCACGACGTACGTCGAACTCGGCCCGGACGGTGTGCTGTCGGCGATGGCGCAGGAGTGCCTGACCGGCGAGGGCGCCGCCTTCGCGCCGGTCCTGCGCTCCTCCCGTCCCGAGGCCGAGACCGTCACCGCCGCCCTCGCCCGCGCCCACACCCGGGGCGTCGCGGTCGACTGGCCGGCGTACTTCGCGGGGATCGACGCTGAACCCGTCGACCTGCCCACCTACGCCTTCCAGCGCCGGCGGTACTGGCTGGAGGGGCCCGAGTATGCCGTGACCGGGGACGTGACGTCGGCGGGCCTCGGCGCGACGGACCACCCCATGCTGGGTGCGGCTCTCGCGCTCGCGGACGTCGACGGGTGTGTGTTGACGGGGCGGTTGTCGTTGCGTTCGCATCCGTGGCTGGCCGATCACGTGGTGTTCGGGTC
>NZ_JBNGGE010000184.1:0-629 GCF_049975785.1 Streptomyces sp. WG7 | reverse complement strand
TCGCCGTCGACGAGGCGGTGGTCGAAGCTGAGGGCGAGGGTGGTCACCTGGCGCGGCTTGACCTTGCCCTTGTGGACCCAGGGCTGGAGTCTGATCGCGCCGATCGCGAGGATCGCGGACTCGCCGGGGTTGAGGATCGGTGTGCCGGTGTCGACGCCGAAGACGCCGACGTTGGTGATGGTCACCGTGCCGCCCTGCATGGCGGCCGGGGAGGTCTTGCCCTCCCGGGCCGTCGAGACCAGCTCGCCCAGGGACTCGGCCAGCTGCGGCAGCGTCTTGGCGTGGGCGTCCTTGATGTTCGGGACGATCAGGCCGCGCGGGGTCGCGGCGGCAATGCCCAGGTTGACGTAGTGCTTGACCACGATCTCCTGCGCCGCCTCGTCCCAGGAGGCGTTGATGTCCGGGTGGCGTTTGACGGCGACCAGCAGGGCCTTGGCGATCAGCAGGAGCGGGTTCACCCGCAGGCCGGTGAACTCCTTGTCCTGCTTCAGCTCCTCGACCAGCCTCATGGTGCGCGTCACGTCGACCGTCACGAACTCGGTGACGTGCGGCGCCGTGAACGCCGAACCGACCATCGCCGCCGCCGTCGCCTTCCGCACGCCCTTGACCGGGATGCGGGTCTCACGCGC
>NZ_JBNGGE010000183.1:0-633 GCF_049975785.1 Streptomyces sp. WG7 | reverse complement strand
GCCGTGAACGCCGAACCGACCATCGCCGCCGCCGTCGCCTTCCGCACGCCCTTGACCGGGATGCGGGTCTCACGCGCGGCGTCGTACGACACCGCCGCCGAGGACGGGGAGGGGGCCGCGGGGGTGGCGGCGGGAGCCGCGTCCGCCGGTGCCGTCGCGGGCTCGGGAGCCTGCGCGGCGGCCACCGCCGCGTGCACGTCCTCACGGGTGATGACGCCGTCCGGGCCGGTCGGGGTGACCGTGGCCAGGTCGACACCGAGGTCCTTGGCCAGCTTGCGCACCGGGGGCTTGGCGAGCGGACGCTCGCGGGTGACCGGCGCGGCCGGCCCGTGGCCGTTCATCTCGGCCTGGATCGCGGCGGACGCCGCCGGCGCCTCCTGGGCCGGGACCGGAGCGCCCTTGCGGGGGCGGCGGCGGGTCGCGGAGGTGGAGACCCCGTACCCGACCAGGACCGGCTGGCGGCCCTCGGGCTTCGTCTCCTCCGCGGCGTCGGTCGCGGCCGGCGCGGCGGCCGTGTCCTCGACGGCCTCCTGCGCCGGTTCCGCCGCGGCCGCGTCGCCGTCGGCGACCGCGATGATCGAGGTGCCCACGTCGACGGTGGTGCCCTCGGGGAAGTGCAGTTCGCGGACCACG
>NZ_JBNGGE010000182.1:0-648 GCF_049975785.1 Streptomyces sp. WG7 | reverse complement strand
TGCACGAGCTGACGGTCGAGCTGGGTGTCGAGCTGGACGCGTTCGTCCTCTTCTCGTCGATGAGCGGCACGGTCGGCACGCCTGGCCAGGGCAATTACGCCGCTGCGAACGCCTACTTGGACGCGCTGGCGGAGCAGCGTCGCGCGGACGGTCTGGCGGCGACGTCGATCGCGTGGGGGCCGTGGGCCGAGGGCGGCATGGCCGCCGACGAGGCGACGTCGGCCCGCATGCGCCGGGACGGTGTGCCGCCGATGCGGGCGGACCTGGCGATCAGTGCTTTGCGGCAGGCGGTCGGTTCCGGTCAAGCGGCGCTCACGGTGGCCGACGTGGAGTGGGACCGCTTCCTCGCCGGATTCACCGCCGCGCGCCCCAGCTCGCTGTTCCGCGAACTGCCGGCAGTACGAGGTGGGATCACCGCGCAGACCGCTCTGGCCCCCGCGGCCGAGGCTGCCCCGGCCGCCGTGTCGCTCGTCGGTCGCTTGTCCGCCCTTTCCGCGGGTGAGCGGGAGCGGATGCTGCTGGACCTGGTCCGGGGCCAGGTGGCGGCTGTGCTCGGCCACGGCGGGGTTGGCGCGGTGGGTGCCGGGCGGGCGTTCAAGGAGCTGGGCTTCGACTCGCTGACGGCGGTCGAGCTGCGGAACCGGCTGG
>NZ_JBNGGE010000181.1:0-683 GCF_049975785.1 Streptomyces sp. WG7 | reverse complement strand
ACCGCGGGGTTGGAGGACGGCAGTTCGGTGTAGGTGCCGAGGCCGAAGGCGGGGTTCTGCTTGCGGATCTCGATCATGCGGCGGGTCCAGTGGAGCAGGGACGAGGGCGAGGCCATGGACGCCTCGACGTTCGTCACCTGGTAGCCGTAGACCGGGTCCATGATCGTCGGCAGGAACAGGCGCCCCGGGTCGGACGACGAGAAACCGGCGTTGCGGTCCGGGGTCCACTGCATCGGGGTGCGCACCGCGTCGCGGTCGCCGAGCCAGATGTTGTCGCCCATGCCGATCTCGTCGCCGTAGTAGAGGATCGGCGAGCCGGGCAGGGAGAGCAGGAGCGCGGTGAACAGCTCGATCTGGTTGCGGTCGTTGTCCAGGAGCGGGGCCAGACGCCGGCGGATGCCGATGTTGGCGCGCATCCGCGGGTCCTTGGCGTACTCCGCGTACATGTAGTCGCGTTCCTCGTCGGTGACCATTTCCAGGGTCAGCTCGTCGTGGTTGCGCAGGAAGATGCCCCACTGGCAGCCGGACGGGATGGCCGGGGTCTTGGCGAGGATCTCGGAGACCGGGTAGCGGGACTCGCGGCGCACGGCCATGAAGATCCGCGGCATGACCGGGAAGTGGAACGCCATGTGGCACTCGTCGCCGCCCGCGGCGTAGTCGCCGAAGTAGTCGACGACGTCCTC
>NZ_JBNGGE010000180.1:0-686 GCF_049975785.1 Streptomyces sp. WG7 | reverse complement strand
CTGGCGGTCAGTCATGCGTTTCATTCGCCGCACATGGACGGGATGCTGGAGGCGTTCCGTGAGGTGGTGTCGGGGCTCTCCTTCGAGGCCCCGAGCATTCCGGTCGTCTCCAACCTGACGGGCGCCGTGGTCACGGACGAGATGGCGTCGGCGGACTTCTGGGTGCGGCACGTGCGGGAGGCCGTGCGCTTCTTGGACGGTGTCCGCGCCCTGGAGGAGGCCGGGGTCGGCACGTATGTGGAGCTGGGTCCGGACGGTGTGCTGTCGGCGATGGCGCAGGAGTGCGTGACGGGCGAGGGCGTCGCCTTCGCCCCCGTCCTGCGCAAGGGCCGTCCGGAAACCGACACCACCGTCACGGCTCTGGCGCAGGCACACGTGCAAGGCGTGGAGGTCGACTGGCGGAAGTTCTTCGCCGGGGCCGGCGAGCGTTACGTCGACTTGCCGACTTATGCGTTCCAGCGACGAAGGTACTGGCCGGAGGCTGACGACGCGCCTCAGCCCGGCGCCACCGCCGACGCCTCGGACACTCGCTTCTGGGACGTGGTGGAGCGGGAGGATCTGGGCTCGCTGCTGGCGGAGTTGGATGTCTCCGGTGATGCGTCGCTGGGCGAGGTGCTTCCGGTGTTGTCGGCGTGGCGTCGGCAGGGTCGGGAGCGGTCGGAGGTGGATGGCTGGCGGTACCGGGT
>NZ_JBNGGE010000179.1:0-687 GCF_049975785.1 Streptomyces sp. WG7 | reverse complement strand
GAGGCCGTATACCGGGCCATCGCCGAGCACGACATCGTGTTTCGGTCCGACTGTCCGAGCCGGCCGATCCTCGATCAGATCGCCGACAAGTGGTCGATGATGGTGATGGCGGTCCTGGTCGAACCACGCCGGTTCAACGAGATCAAGCGCCGCCTCGAGGGCATCACGCAACGCGTCCTCACGCAGACCTTGCGCCGGCTCGAACGCAACGGCATGATCGAACGCCGCGTGCTGCCGACCTCGCCGGTGGGTGTCGAATACTCGCTGACCTCCCTCGGCGAATCCCTGCGCGAGCCGTTCGCCCACCTCTACGACTGGACCATCGCGAACGCCTCCGAAATCCAAGCCCGTCAGCGCGACTACGACCAGCGAGCCCCGCGCTGACATCACGACCATGAAGCCGAGCCGGAGCGAGCGGCACCCTGCCCGGCCCGGTGACCTGTGCCGTCCGCCGACCACGACCGGCGACTGAAGCTCATGCGGAGAGCCGTGACGGTTGGCGAGACGGTGCTGATGGTGTCGTTGATCGAAGGACTGAGGGCCGCGACCCGGGTGCGGATGGAGTCACAGCAGCTCACGGTTTGCCCCACGGACTTCCCAGAGCTGGAGCTGTCCTGTCGAAGTGCATCTGGCAGATAGCGACTTGCTGAACTGCGGAGGTGTCAGGTGGTTTGAGAACGCTGACGG
>NZ_JBNGGE010000178.1:0-698 GCF_049975785.1 Streptomyces sp. WG7 | reverse complement strand
GAGGTCGCGGACGGTGCCGCGGTCGGCGAGGGCACGGACCTTGGTGCCGATCACGTCGTCGAGGGAAAGAACGGGGCCGTAGGGGTCTGGGCAGGCGGAGCCCAGAACGCCTCCTTGAGGACGTCGACTTCACACTCCTCGCCGGTGTCCGGATCGGTGACGAGAAACCGGCCGCTGAGCGGATCGGTCTGAACGTGCGTGGTCCGCCATCCGCGCCCACTGAGGCCTGCTGTGAGTGAGGCGACGATCTCCTGCATCGGAGCGGGTTTCTCGGTGGCGACGTCGAGGTCACGACTGAAGCGTTCGACCAGGCCGTGGGCCTGCACGGCGTATCCGCCGGTGAGGACCAGAGGATAGGGGGAGCCGAGGTCGAGGATGTCGGCAAGGAGACGCTCGTGGAGCGGAGTGAGCTTCACGCGGCGGTCGTGTCGGCCGGGGCGGTGCGGAGCAGCTCGGGGAAGGCATCCTCCCAGACCTCGCGGATGTAGGGACTGATCAAGCGCCGCAGCACGGGCCACTGCTCGATGAGCAGCCGGTAGTGCAGGAGGGCCGCCAGGTCCTCACTCAGTCCTTCGGCGAGGACGGTCCGGTAGAGCGTCATGCGGGACTTCGGACGGTCCGGGCTGTAGCTCGTCCGCCCGGACCAGACGATGTGGAGCGGCAGGTCCACGTTGCCCTCGACGGGACCGGCCAGCTCC
>NZ_JBNGGE010000177.1:0-704 GCF_049975785.1 Streptomyces sp. WG7 | reverse complement strand
CCATCCGTTGCTGGGTGCGGCGGTTGAGCTGCCGGATTCGGACGGGGTGGTGTTCACCGGTCGGTTGTCGCTGGCCACGCATGCGTGGCTTGCGGATCATGCGGTGATGGGTTCGGTGCTGCTGCCGGGTACGGCGTTTGTCGAGCTGGTGGTGCGTGCGGGCGAGCTGGTCGGCTGTGAGGTGCTGGAGGATCTGGCGCTGGAGGCGCCGTTGGTGCTGCCGGAGCTGGGTGGTGTGCAGCTGCGGCTGTCGGTGGGTGCGCCTGACGGTGGGGGGCGTCGTGCGCTGGTGCTGCATTCGCGGGTGGAGGGTGCGGGCGAGGATGCGTCGTGGGTGCGGCATGCCGCTGGTGTGCTGGCCGAGCGGGGTGTGGAGCCGGCGTTCGACCTGGTGGTGTGGCCGCCGGTCGGGGCTGAGCCGGTTGCGGTCGACGGTTTGTACGAGGGCTTGGCGGATGCCGGGTTCGGTTATGGGCCGGTGTTCCAGGGGCTGCGGTCGGTGTGGCGTCGTGGCGGGGATGTGTTTGCCGAGGTGCGGCTGCCGGAGTCGGCGGAGGCCGAGGCGGGTGCGTTCGGTGTGCATCCGGCGCTGCTGGACGCGGCGCTGCACGCGCTGGGCGTGAGCGGAACCGACAGCGGGGACGGTGAGGCCAAGCTGCCGTTCTCCTGGCAGGGCGTGACTCTGCACGCCGTCGGCGCGTCCG
>NZ_JBNGGE010000176.1:0-708 GCF_049975785.1 Streptomyces sp. WG7 | reverse complement strand
GGCATCAACCAGCCGGTGCAGGACCGTACGACCGGCAAGGTCGAGGTGACCGCGCACAACCACGGGTTCGCGGTCGACGCCCCGCTCGACAAGGTTTCCGACACCCCTTATGGCCGTGCCGAGGTCTCCCACGTCTGCCTGAACGACAACGTGGTGGAGGGCCTCCAGCTCCTGGACCGGCCGGCCTTCAGTGTCCAGTACCACCCGGAAGCGGCTGCGGGCCCGCACGACGCCGCCTACCTGTTCGACCGCTTTGTTTCTCTGATGGAGGGCCAGCGTGCCTAAGCGCACCGATATCCAGTCCGTCCTGGTCATCGGCTCCGGCCCGATCGTCATCGGCCAGGCCGCCGAGTTCGACTACTCCGGTACCCAGGCGTGCCGGGTCCTGAAGGCCGAGGGCCTGCGGGTCGTCCTGGTGAATTCCAACCCGGCGACGATCATGACCGACCCGGAGATCGCCGACGCCACCTATGTCGAGCCGATCACTCCCGAGTTCGTCGAGAAGATCATCGCCAAGGAGCGGCCCGACGCGCTGCTGCCGACCCTGGGCGGCCAGACGGCGCTGAACACGGCGATCTCGCTGCACGGCAACGGTGTCCTGGAGAAGTACGGCGTCGAGCTGATCGGCGCCAACGTGGAGGCGATCAACAAGGGCGAGGACCGCGACCTGTTCAAGGACGTCGTCGAGGCCGTCCGCGGCAAGATCGG
>NZ_JBNGGE010000175.1:0-750 GCF_049975785.1 Streptomyces sp. WG7 | reverse complement strand
CCAGCCCCGCCAGCGCCGCACGATCCACGCCCGACTCGACCTCGACCCGCCGCACCTCCGCACCACGCCCCGCCAGCGCACCCACCACCGGCCCGTCGACGTCACCCCCGGCCGGAACGACCACCAACCACGGCCCTGCCAGCCGACCAGTAGCGACATCGCCCAGCGGCTTCCACACCACCCGGTACCGCCAGCCGTCCACCTCCGACCGCTCCCGACCCTGGCGACGCCACGCCGCCAGACCAGGCAGGACACTGCCCCAGGCGGCCTCGTCCTCGGGGTCGAGAGCGGCGGCCAGCGACGCGAGGTCCCCTCGCTCCACCGCATCCCAGAACCAGGAATCCGACGCAACGGCGGGCGCGTTGCCGACGACCGCGGCGGAGGGCTCGAACCAGAACCGCCGGCGCTGGAAGGCGTAGGTCGGCAGGTCCACGCGCCGGGCGCCCGAGCCCGCGAAGTACGCGTACCAGTCGATCGAGAGGCCTCTGACATGGGCTTGTGCGAGTGCGGCGCCCAAGCTCTCGACTTCGGGACGGGCCGCACGCTGGACGGGGACGAACACCGCTTCTGCTGTGACGCACTCCTGGGCCAGTGCCGACAGCACACCGTCCGGGCCGAGTTCGACGTACGTGGTGACCCCCGCCGCTTCCAACGCCCGGACCCCGTCGAGGAGGCGCACGGCCTCACGGACGTGCCGCACCCAGAAGTCCGCCGACGCCATCTCGTCCGTGACCAGGGCGCCCGTCAGGT
>NZ_JBNGGE010000174.1:0-750 GCF_049975785.1 Streptomyces sp. WG7 | reverse complement strand
TCATGGCGGCGTGATACGTCGCCATGAACTCACCGATCGGGAGTGGGAGTTACTCGCTCCACTCGTACCGCGGGCCGCGACCGGCCGACCGCGTGTGGAAGACCGGCAGGTCATCAACGGGATGGTCTACAAGATCCGCACGGGGATCTCCTGGCGTGACCTGCCGGAACGCTACGGCCGTGGAAGACGGTGTACACCCGCTTCCGCCGCTACGCCCTGGACGGCGTGTTCAGCCGAGCCCTGCAGACGATCCAGGCCCATGCGGACGCGGCCGGCGACATCGACTGGCTCGTCCAGATCGACTCCACCATCGTCCGCGCCCACCAGCACGCCGCCGCCACCGGCCGAAAAGGGGGACCCACCGACGGGACGAACCATACGATCACGCCCTCGGCCGATCCCGAGGAGGACTGACCACCAAGATCCATCTCGCCTGCGACGGCAAAGGACGCCCGCTCGCGGTCTTGCTGACACCCGGTCAACGCCACGACAGTATCTGCGCACGCCCCCTCCTGGAACGCATACGCGTCCCCCGCGACGGCCCCGGCCGGCCCCGATCCAGACCTGACCAGGTCATCGCCGACAAGGCTTACAGCTCCCGGGGTTTCCGCGCCTACCTGCGCAAACGCGGTATCACGTGCGCCATCCCGGAGAAGAGCGACCAGCGGCGCCACCGACACAGCCGCGGCCGCCTCGGCGGAAGGCCACCGGCATTCAACCGGCAGATCTACCGCCGACGCAACGTGGTCG
>NZ_JBNGGE010000173.1:0-754 GCF_049975785.1 Streptomyces sp. WG7 | reverse complement strand
CCAGGTCCGAAGAAGGTCGAGGGCAGACCGCGGGTGCCGGACCGCCAGGCCCTGTGCGGCATCCTCTTCGTCCTGCATACCGGCATCCAGTGGGAGTACCTGCCGCAGGAACTCGGGTTCGGCTCGGGCATGACCTGCTGGCGGCGCCTTGCGGCCTGGAACGAGGCCGGCGTCTGGGACCAGCTGCACGTGCTGCTGCTGGAGAAACTGCGGTCGAAGAACCAGCTGGACTGGGAGCGGGCGGTGATCGATTCCTCCCACGTGCGGGCGGCCCGAAGGGACCCAAAAGCGGTCCCAGCCCGGTCGACCGCGCACGGCCGGGCAGCAAACACCACCTCATCGTCGACGGACAGGGCATCCCGCTCACTGTGACGCTGACCGGCGGAAACCGCAACGACGTCACCCAACTCGAGCCGCTGCTCGACAAGATTCCAGCCGTCGCGGGCCGGGTCGGCAGACCCCGCCGGCGCCCCGACGCGCTGTTGGCCGACCGCGGCTACGACCACGACAAGTACCGCCGCCTGCTCTGGCAGCGAGGGATCCGCCCCGTGATCGCGAGACGGGGCGAGCCTCACGGCACTGGCCTGGGCATCTTCCGCTACGTTGTCGAGCGCACGATCGCCTGGCTGCACGGCTTCCGCCGCCTGCGGATCCGCTGGGAACGACGCGACGACATCCACGAAGCATTCCTCGGGCTGGCGGTCTGCGTGATCACCTACCGCCACGTTCAACGGCTTTGTTAGGGACAGTAAGC
>NZ_JBNGGE010000172.1:0-775 GCF_049975785.1 Streptomyces sp. WG7 | reverse complement strand
GGGCAACCATGTCCACTCAAGCCGCTGGTGTCCGCTTCAGCTTGCTGGGGCCCGTGATGGCGACCCGGGAGGGTGTTCCTCTTGATCTGGGTCCGCGTCAGCGGCGTGTGCTGCTGATCCGGCTGCTCGTCGCCGATGGCTGTGCGGTGAGTCTGCACGGGCTGTGTGATGACTTGTGGGGGGAGCGTCCGCCGGCTCGGGCGGCGACGGCGGTGCACGCGCACATCAGCCGGTTGCGTCGGGTGCTGCATCCGGTGGGGGCTTCGGGGGTGTGTCGGGAGGGTGTGCTGGCGACGACGCCGTACGGGTATGTGCTGCGGGTCGCTGGTGAGGACCGGGACACGGTGTGGTTCGAGCGGGCCGTGGCGGAGGGTCGTGAGTTGTTGGAGGCGGGGCGGCCGGAGCGGGCTGTGGAGGTGTTGGCGGGGGCGTTGGGGGTGTGGCGTGGTGATGCTCTGGCGGATGCTGCTTTTCTTCCTTTCGCTGCTCGGGAGATCGCTCGGCTGACGGAGCGTCGGCATGCGGCGCGGGAGTTGTGTGTGCGTGCGTTGTTGATGTCGGGGCGGCCGGATCAGGCGGTGTTGATGGCGCGTGATCTGGTGGATGAGGAGCCGTTGCGTGAGTCGGCCTGGGATCTGTTGATGCGGTCCTTGTGGTTGCTGGGGCGGCCGGCCGAGGCGTTGCAGCAGTACGACCTGGCGAGTCGGGTTCTGCACGCGGAACTGGGTGTCGATCCCGGCCCGGCCCTGCGCGGGCTCCGTCAGGCGATCCAGCA
>NZ_JBNGGE010000171.1:0-781 GCF_049975785.1 Streptomyces sp. WG7 | reverse complement strand
CACAACGTCATCGGGTGGACTCCGAAGTCGGTGGCCACCTGCTCGACCGTCACGCCTGGGCCGCGGTTCCTCGCGACGGGCACGACGTCCTTGCGGAACTCTTCCGGATAGGGCTTGAGCACAGCGACATCCTTCCCACCTGCCCCACAGGGCAAGGCAGTTCAGATGCCACCCGATCGTGCGGCAGACCCCCGCGACACCGCCTGACTTCGCTGGAACTCCGTGCCAGCCGCCGCTCGCATCGTCAGTCAGGAGGCCGCGAAACGTCGTGCCCACCCAGTGACACCAAGAGCAGGGACCATGGCTTCTCCGCTGCCGTCACGGCCCGGAAGCCGAGGTGCCCAGGCGTCACCGGTGCGACTTCGAGAGCACCGGGCCGCGGCCCGTACGCGGAATGCCCGCAGCAGACTGCACGGCTGCGGGCATCATTCGTTCGCGAATTCGTTGGGGTGCTGGATTGGCGTCCTTTCACCCCCGCCGCACCCGTTTCGCCGAGAGAACGGGGAGTGACTGGTCGGCTCCCCGGAGAACCTGCACCAGTGCCGCTGGGCCGAGGGCTTCCTGACTGACGTTCTAGTGGGAAGTCGACTGTGGTGGGCACGGGAGATCGTGGCCACCACAGCCGTCAAACCGCGGAAGCCACGTCGGCCTTCTCTGCCTCGCCCAATCCCTCGGCCGTGGCGAGCCGCTTGTTGCGGCGGACCGAGGACCAGAAGGAGGCGCCGATGAGGACCACGCCGATCATGCCGGTGATGAACTCGTTGATCTCGTACTGGATGGT
>NZ_JBNGGE010000170.1:0-808 GCF_049975785.1 Streptomyces sp. WG7 | reverse complement strand
CGAAGGCGCCGATGACCCCGTCGAAGGAGAACGAGGCGTCCAGGACCTCCAGGTAGAGGAACATGAAGAACGCGGCCTTGCCGGCCAGCTTCACGGCCGACTTGGGCTTGCCGGCGCGTTCGGCCGCCTCTTCGGCCTCGTGCTCGCGCTCCTCCTCTTCCTCGAGCTTGTCCTCGAAGAAGCCGGAGAGTCCGCCGACGACCAGGTAGGTGATCAGACCGGCGACGCCGGACAGCAGGACCGTCTCCGCCTTGTCGACATGGGCGCCGCCGTGCTGGTGGGCGTGGGCGCCGAAGGTGATCGCGGAGATGAGCAGCACGATCAGGGCGATGCAGGCCGACAGCATGTCGACCTTGCCGAGCTTGGCCAGCGGCCGCTCCAGCCATCCCAGCCACTTGATGTCCCGGTCCTCGAAGATGAAGTCCAGGAAGATCATCAGGAGGAACATGCCACCGAAGGCGGCGATCGACGGATGCGCGTCGGTCACCAGCTCCTGGTAGCGGTCCTTGTCGGTCAGGGCGAGGTCGACGGCCTCGATCGGGCCGAGCGACGCGCTGACCGCCACGATCACGACCGGGAAGACCAGGCGCATGCCGAAGACGGCGATCAGGATGCCGATGGTGAGGAAGATCTTCTGCCAGAAGGCATTCATCTTCTTCAGGATCCCGGCGTTGACCACCGCGTTGTCGAAGGACAGCGAGATCTCCAGGACGGACAGGATCGCCACGACGCCGAAGGCGGTCCACCCCCCGTAGAAGATCGCGGCCACCAGGCCGAGCGCGGTGACCGCGAACGACCACCCGAAGGT
>NZ_JBNGGE010000169.1:0-808 GCF_049975785.1 Streptomyces sp. WG7 | reverse complement strand
GGTTGGACGGGACCCGGTTGGTCGTGGTCACTCGGCAAGCGGTGACCACTGGCTCGGATGATCCGGTGGTCGACCTGCCGGGTGCGGCGGTGTGGGGTCTGATCCGATCCGCACAGACGGAGAATCCGGACCGGATCACATTGGTCGACCTCGAGTACGGCTTGGGTCTCGATCTCGGTGTGCTGGCTGGTGTGGTCGCCACTGGTGAGCCTCAGCTGGCGGTGCGGGGTTCGGTGGTGCGTGTTCCCCGTCTGGTGCGCCGCACGGCTGCCACGGATGTGGTTGCGGTGGAGGGGCCGGTGCTGGTCACTGGTGGTACGGGTGGTCTGGGTGGTGTGGTGGCCCGGCACCTGGTGCGTTCGTACGGGGTGCGGCATCTGGTGCTGGCCAGTCGGCGGGGTGAGCGGGCCGCGGGGGCGCCCGAGCTGGTGGCGGAGTTGTCCGGGCTGGGTGCACGGGTCACGGTGGTGGTGTGTGATGTGTCGGATCGGGACGCGCTGGCCGGGCTGCTGGCGGAGCATCCGGTCTCGGGTGTCGTCCACACCGCGGGTGTGCTCGATGACGGTGTCATCGGTTCGTTGACCGCCGAGCAGGTCGACCGGGTCTTCGCACCCAAGGTGGATGCTGCCTGGCATCTGCACGAGCTGACCGAGGGCATGGACCTGTCGCTGTTCGTGGTGTTCTCGTCCGTGGCCGGGCTGTTGGGCGGGCCGGGGCAGGGCAACTACGCGGCGGGCAATGTGTTCTTGGACGCTCTGGTGCAGTGGCGTCGGCAGGCGGGCCTGCCGGGTGTGTCGATGGCCTGGGG
>NZ_JBNGGE010000168.1:0-809 GCF_049975785.1 Streptomyces sp. WG7 | reverse complement strand
CGGTTGTCGTGTGCGGTGTCGATCTGGTCAGGCGAGACCGCGCGCAGCGCCAGTGACTCCACCGACACCACCGGGGCACCCGTCGGATCGGCCAGCTCCAGCGACACCGCACCGTCCCCGGCCGACGCCACCCGCACCCGAACAACCGACGCACCGGCAGCGTGCAACCGCACACCACTCCACACGAACGGCAACCGCGCGCCCTCATCAGCGCCCACGAGAACACCACCCAGGGCCAGACTGTGCAACACCGCGTCCAGCAGAGCCGGATGCACACCGAACCCCTCGGCAGCACCGTGCAACTCCGCCGGCAGCGACACCTCGGCGAACACCTCGCCATCACGCCGCCAGGCCGCACGCAGCCCCTGGAACACCGGGCCGTAAACGAGACCAGCCCCGTCCAGCGTCTCGTACGCCGCGTCGACCTCAACCGCACTCGCACCGGCCGGAGGCCACACAGACAGATCAGCCACACCCGACCGAACGTCGTCCGTCAGCACACCCACGGCATGCCGCACCCACGGCACATCCTCATCGTCCGGACGCGAGTAAACGGCCACCGAACGACCACCCGAACCGTCGGCCTCCCCGACCACCACCTGCACCTGAACCGCACCGGACTCCGGCAGAACCAACGGCGCTTGAAGCGTCAGCTCCGCCAGATCCGGACAACCCACCCGCTCACCCGCATGCAGAGCCAGCTCCACGAACGCCGTCCCCGGCAACACCACCGACCCGAACACCACGTGATCGGCCAGCCACGGATGCGAACGCAACGACAACCGCCCCGTCAACACACACCCGTCGAC
>NZ_JBNGGE010000167.1:0-815 GCF_049975785.1 Streptomyces sp. WG7 | reverse complement strand
CCCCACGACTCCAACAGCCGGAACAGCGCCACCTCCACCGCGAACAACCCCGGCTGCGCGAACTCCGTCCGGTCCAGCGGACGCTTCTCCGTCTGGGCGAAGAGCGCGTCCCGCAGCGGGGCGTCGAGGTGCACGTCCATGTGTGCGCAGACCGCGTCCAACGCGTCCGCGAAGGCCGGGTAGGCGGCATACAGTTCCCGGCCCATCCCTGGACGCTGGCTGCCCTGCCCGGTGAACAGGAATGCCGTGCGGCCGTCGTCCACCGTGCCCGTGACGACGGCGGGAAGGTGCTCCCCGGCGGCCAGCCGCCCGAGCATGTCCGCGACCTCCCGCGTGCTCCCGGCCGGGACGGCCGCGCGATGGTCCAGGTGCGCGCGTCCGGTCGCGAGGGAATACGCGAGGTCGACGGGCTCCGGGGTGCGGCGGTCCGGCTCCCCCGCCACTGCCAGATGCGCGCTGAGGACGGCTGCCTGGGCGCGCAGGGCCTCGGGGGACCTGGCCGACAGGACGTGGGGCAGAGCGCCGGCCATCCGCGACGAGGGGCCGGCATCATCGGCCACCTCGGCAACGACGACCGGGGGCTGCTCGATGATCGTGTGGGCGTTGGTGCCGCTGACGCCGAAGGACGAGATGCCGGCGCGCCGGGGCCGCCCGGTCTCGGGCCAGTCGACGGCTTCGGTGAGCAGGGTGATGTCCCCGGCGGCCCAGTCGACGTGCGGGGTCGGCTCGTCGACGTGCAGGGTCTGCGGCAGCACGCCGTGCCGCATCGCGAGCACCATCTTGATGACGCCCGCGACGCCTGCGGCGGCCTGCGT
>NZ_JBNGGE010000166.1:0-830 GCF_049975785.1 Streptomyces sp. WG7 | reverse complement strand
GGCGTCCTGCCCAGGACCCTGCACGTGGACGAGCCGACCCCGCACGTCGACTGGTCCGAGGGCGCGGTCTCCCTGCTCACGGAGTCCGTGCCGTGGCCCGAGACCGGCCGTCCGCGTCGCGCCGGCATCTCGTCCTTCGGTATCAGCGGCACCAACGCCCACACGATCATCGAGCAGACCCCCGACGACCTCGCCCCGATCCCGGCTCCCGCCGCCCCTGCCACCACCGCACTGCCCTACGTGCTGGCGGCGAAGACGCCGGACGCCCTGCGCGACCAGGCGGCCCGCCTGCGTACGCACCTCCTCGAAGAGGCTCCGGAGATCGGCAACGCCGACGTGGCCTACTCGCTGGCCACGACGCGTGCCCTGTTCGAGCAGCGTGCGGCGGTCGTGGCGGCGGACCGGGACGAGCTGCTGCGCGGCCTGGCCGCCCTCGCCGAGGGAAACGGTGCCGCGGGCCTGGTGCGGGGATCGTCCTCGGCCGCAGGCAAGCTGGCGTTCCTGTTCACGGGGCAGGGGAGTCAGCGGCTCGGGATGGGCCGGGAGCTGTACGAGGCTTATCCGGTGTTCGCGCGGGCGTTGGACGCTTTGGGTGAGCGGCTGGGTCTGGACGTGCTGTTCGGTGACGACGCGGAGGCGTTGGATCGTACGGAGTTCGCGCAGCCGGCGTTGTTCGCTGTCGAGGTAGCCCTGTTCCGGCTGCTGGAGTCGTGGGGTGTGAGGCCGGACTTCGTGTCCGGTCACTCCGTCGGCGAGATCGCTGCTGCGCATGTGGCGGGGGTGCTGTCGCTGGATGATGCGTGTGTGCTGGTGGCGGCGCGTGGGCGGTT
>NZ_JBNGGE010000165.1:0-902 GCF_049975785.1 Streptomyces sp. WG7 | reverse complement strand
ACGCAGGCCGCCGCAGGCGTCGCGGGCGTCATCAAGATGGTGCTCGCGATGCGGCACGGCGTGCTGCCGCAGACCCTTCACGTCGACGAGCCGACCCCGCACGTCGACTGGTCGGCCGGGGACATCGCCCTGCTCACCGAGCAGCGGGAGTGGCCGGAGACCGGACGCCCGCGTCGTGCCGGCATCTCGTCCTTCGGCATCAGCGGCACCAACGCCCACACCATCGTGGAGCAGGCCCCGGACGACATGACCGTCACTGCCGCGTCGAGCCGGCCCGCCGTCGTGCCGTGGGTGCTGTCGGCGAAGAACGCGGCGGCGCTGAGCCTCCAGGCCGACAGACTCCGGGCGCGCATCGCAGCCGACCCGCTGCTGGAGCCGGTCGACGTAGCCTGCACCCTGGCCACGTCGCGGGCCGCTCTGGAACGGCGTGCGGCGGTCGTGGCGGGCGAGCGGGAGGAGTTCCTGAAGGCGCTGACGGCCATGGCCGCGGGGGAGGACGTGCCCGCGCTCCACCAGGGGACCGCCGCTGACGGCGCGCTGGCGTTCCTGTTCACGGGGCAGGGCAGCCAGCGGCTCGCGATGGGCCGGGAGCTGTACGACGCGTACCCGGCCTTCGCGGACGCCTTGGACGCGGTCTGCGCCCGGATGGACGCCCATCTCGATGTGCCCTTGAGGGACGTGCTGTTCGGGGACGACGCGGCTCTTCTCGACCGGACGGCTTACACGCAGCCGGCCCTGTTCGGGGTGGAGGTGGGGCTGTTCCGGCTGGTCGAGTCGTGGGGTGTGAGGCCGGACTTCGTGTCCGGGCACTCGATCGGTGAGATCGCTGCTGCGCATGTGGCGGGGGTGCTGTCGCTGGATGATGCGTGTGTGCTGGTGGCGGCGCGTGGGCGGTTGATGCA
>NZ_JBNGGE010000164.1:0-902 GCF_049975785.1 Streptomyces sp. WG7 | reverse complement strand
GAGGGTGAGGTGGGCTTCGGTGGGGGTGAGGATGTGCTGGTAGGGCTCGCCGTCGAGGTCGGGGAAGACCGTCCGCAACGGCTCGTGCCGGGTGATCACGTCATTGAGGGCCGCTTCCATGGCGGGCACGTCCAGCTCACCGGTGAGACGCAGCACGAGCGGAATGTTGTACGTCGCCGAAGCACCCTCGAACTTGTACAGGAACCACATACGGCGCTGCGCGAACGACAACGGCAGGCGGTGCGGCCGCTCACGCCGTTCCAGCAGCGGACGCGACCCGGTCGCCGACAGATGCCGCACGACACCGGCCACCGTCGGCCGGTCGAACAACACGCGCAAGGCCAGATCCACACCCAGCACGGCCCGGATCCGGTTCACCAGCCGCGTCGCCAGCAGCGAATGCCCACCCAGCTCGAAGAAGTCGTCCTCCACCCCGACCGCCGGCACACCCAACACCTCGGCGAACAGAGCACACACGATCTCTTCCTGCGGCGTCCGTGCCGCCCGCGACGCCGTGAAGGCGTACTCGGGAGCGGGCAAGGCCCCCCGGTCCACCTTCCCGCTCACCGTCAACGGCAGAGCCTCCAGCACCACGAACGCGGCCGGCACCAGATACGACGGAAGCCGCTCCGACAGACCGCGACGCAGCGTGGACACCAGCTCACCCGCCACCCGCGTCCGCACCGGATCACTCGCCAACCCGGCAAGCGACCCCACACCCACCGCGACGAAAACGTCCGACACCGCACCCGTGTCTTCGGGGACGAACACCACATCCATGGTGTCCGCCCCCTCGGAACCGACGGTGACCACGGCGTCCCAGCCCCGTGCCCGCGCCCAGCGGCACACCTCTTCCGGATCCAGCCCGCTCTCCCCGTCCAGAAGCTCACGGACGCGCTCGA
>NZ_JBNGGE010000163.1:0-912 GCF_049975785.1 Streptomyces sp. WG7 | reverse complement strand
CAGCGAGTCGAAGCCCAGCTCCTTGAACGCCCGCCCGGCACCCACCGCGTCAACCCCGGCATGACCGAGCACAGCCGCCACCTGGCCCCGGACCAGGTCCAGCAGCATCCGCTCCCGCTCACCCGCGGAAAGGGACGCCAGTCGCTCAGCAAGGGAAGTCGACGCCCCGACGGCTGACGCGTCGGCAGTGCCGGCGGCCGCGACGACAGGCCTCGTGTCGACCAAGTCGGCAAAGAGGTTGCTGGGGCGCCCGGCGGTGAAGTCGGTGACGAAGCGGTCCCAGGCGAAGTTCGTGATCACGACGGTGGTGTCCAAGGCTCCGACGGCGCGGCCCATCGCCGTGATCGCCGACCCGGCTTTCATGGGCGGGACCCCGCCTCGGCGCATGCGGGCGACCGTCGCCTCGTCGGCCGCCATGCCGCCCTCGGCCCACGGACCCCACGCGATCGACGTCGCCGCCAGACCGTCCGCACGCCGCTGCTCCGCCAGCGCGTCCAGGAAGGCATTCGCCGCCGCGTAATTTCCCTGACCGGCTGCGCCGATCGTGCCGCTCATCGACGAGAACAGCACGAACGCGTCCAGCTCGACACCCAGCTCGACCGTCAGCTCGTGCAGATGGAGCGCCGACGTGGCCTTGGCCCGCAGGACGGTCTCGAGACGGTCCGCGGTGAGGGAGTCGAGGACCCCGTCGTCCAGGACGCCGGCGGTGTGGACCACGGCGGTCAGCGCATCGGCGTGCTCGACCAGCACGGCGCGCAGCGCGTCACGGTCGGACGCGTCACAGGCGACGACCGACGCCTCGACACCCAGCTCCGCCACCAGCTCAGCGGCACCGGGCGCGTCCATCCCCCGCCGGCTGGTCAGCACCAGCCGCTCAGCACCCGCCTCCGCCAACCACCGCGCGACACGACC
>NZ_JBNGGE010000162.1:0-917 GCF_049975785.1 Streptomyces sp. WG7 | reverse complement strand
ATGTCGCCGGGGCTGTCCCCGACGAATACCGCCTGCCCGGGCGGGACGTTGACCTGGGCCAGGGCGGCGTGCAATCCGTCGGGGGCCGGTTTCGCCAGTGCGTCCTGCCGGTGATCACCACGTCCAGCAGGTCCGTGAGGGCGGGCGGCAGGAACCAGGACAGCCGGTCGCGGTCCTGGAGAGTGACGACCCCGAGGGCGGCGTTGACGGCGCGCAGGGCCAGCAGTCCGGGGAACACGGCGGGCAGCGCGGCGGCGAGCGCGCCGTCCCACCATCGGGCGCAGGCGTCGTCCGGGTCGGCGACACCAAGGAGGGCCAGGACCACCAGGAAATTCCGACGCTAATCCCCGATGAAGAGCAGGTAGCCCGAGCGGCGGATCGCCTGGTGGGCCTGCTCGACGACACACCTCACCACAGAGCTTTTTTCCTCCTCTAGCAACTCTTCGAGCTCGGTCACAAGGCGCTCCAGCTGGGGGGTGTTGAACATCGTCAGGTCGTACGGCGAGATGCCTCGCCGCAGGCTGTTTTCCGGCGCTCGTGCGCACAAGGCGAGAAACGAACCCTCCACGTCGTCACCGAACTCCTCTACGACATCCTGCGCACGGTTTAGTCTCCGAATTCCCAGGCCCATGCTGGCTCTCTCTTCTCTCGTTTCAGGGTGTCGGCAGGATCGGGTACATCGTCACCAGATCCCCGTGCACACTCACCACGATGGTGAGGCAGTGGGTTTTCAGCCCTCCGCTCTTCCTGGAGGACTTGCCGAACTTTTTCATGGGGTCGAGGCAGACGTTCTTCTCACGGTAGGTGGAACCACCGTTCGCGTGCCTCCACCCCCCTCGATCCGTCATCGCACCATAGAAGATGTTCCTCAGGTCCCCGAGCGTGAGGTCGGAGTTGAACAGCCCCTTGTTGTCAGA
>NZ_JBNGGE010000161.1:0-920 GCF_049975785.1 Streptomyces sp. WG7 | reverse complement strand
TGCTGGTGGTGCAGCGGTTGTCGGATGCTCGCCGTGAGGGGCGTCGGGTGCTGGCGGTCGTGCGGTCCAGCGCGGTGAACCAGGACGGTGCTTCGAATGGGCTGACCGCGCCCAACGGTCCGGCCCAGCGGCGGGTCATCAGGCAAGCCCTGACGAACGGGGGGCTGTCCAGCGCTGATGTGGATGTCGTGGAGGGGCACGGCACGGGGACGGTGCTGGGTGATCCGATCGAGGCGCAGGCGTTGTTGGCTACGTATGGGCAGGATCGGCCGGAGGACCGGCCTCTGCTGCTGGGGTCGTTGAAGTCGAACCTCGGTCACACACAGGCCGCCGCCGGAGTCGCGGGTGTGATCAAGATGGTGATGGCGATGCGGCACGGGGTGCTGCCGCGGACGCTGCATGTGGATGCGCCGTCGTCGAAGGTCGACTGGTCCGAGGGCGGGGTGCGGTTGCTGACCGATGCCACTCCATGGCCGGTGAGTGACCGTCCGCGTCGGGCGGGTGTGTCGTCGTTCGGTGTGTCGGGTACGAACGCGCACGTCATCCTCGAAGCGGCCGAGCCGGTTGAGCCGGTTGGTGTGGTGGGCATGGCGGGCGAGGCCGAGGACGGCCTGGTTGGGGCTGTGGTGCCGTGGGTGGTGTCGGGTAAGTCGGCGGAGGCGGTGCGTGCTCAGGCCGCGCGTCTGCTGGAGTGGGCAGAAGCCGATTCCGGTGTCGATGTGGCTGCTGTGGGGCGGTCGTTGGTGACGTCGCGGTCGTTGTTCGATCACCGTGTGGTGGTGACGGGCGCTGACGGTGATGAGTTGCTGGCGGGGTTGCGGGCTGTGGTGGCGGGTGAGCCGGCGCCGGGTGTGTTCCAGGGGAACGCGGCGGTGGACACGGGTGCCGGTGTGGTGTTCGTGTTCCCGGGCCAGGGCGCT
>NZ_JBNGGE010000160.1:0-928 GCF_049975785.1 Streptomyces sp. WG7 | reverse complement strand
ACGACCCGTACGTCGGACATCGGTGCGACGCTCCAGCAGATCGCCGAGCTGACGGCTTCGGGCTGCCAGATCGTGCGGGTGGCCTGTCCCACGCAGGACGACGCGGACGCGCTGGCCGTGATCGCGAAGAAGTCGCAGATCCCGGTGATCGCCGACATCCACTTCCAGCCCAAGTACGTCTTCGCCGCGATCGAGGCGGGCTGCGCGGCGGTCCGGGTGAACCCCGGCAACATCAAGCAGTTCGACGACAAGGTCAAGGAGATCGCCAAGGCGGCCCGCGACCACGGCACCCCGATCCGCATCGGCGTGAACGCCGGCTCGCTCGACCGGCGCCTGCTGCAGAAGTACGGCAAGGCGACCCCGGAGGCGCTGGCGGAGTCGGCCCTGTGGGAGGCGTCGCTCTTCGAGGAGCACGACTTCCGGGACATCAAGATCTCCGTCAAGCACAACGACCCGGTCGTGATGGTCGAGGCCTACCGGCAGCTCGCCGCCCAGTGCGACTACCCGCTGCACCTGGGTGTCACCGAGGCCGGCCCGGCCTTCCAGGGGACCATCAAGTCGGCCGTCGCCTTCGGCGCCCTGCTCTCCCAGGGCATCGGCGACACCATCCGCGTCTCCCTGTCGGCGCCGCCGGTCGAGGAGATCAAGGTCGGCATCCAGATCCTGGAGTCGCTGAACCTGCGGCAGCGCGGTCTGGAGATCGTCTCCTGCCCGTCCTGCGGCCGCGCCCAGGTCGATGTCTACAAGCTGGCCGAGGAGGTCACGGCCGGTCTGGAGGGCATGGAGGTGCCGCTGCGCGTCGCGGTCATGGGCTGTGTCGTCAACGGGCCCGGCGAGGCCCGCGAGGCGGACCTCGGCGTCGCCTCCGGCAACGGCAAGGGGCAGATCTTCGTCAAGGGCGAGGTCATCAAGACCGTCCCCGAGTCCA
>NZ_JBNGGE010000159.1:0-959 GCF_049975785.1 Streptomyces sp. WG7 | reverse complement strand
ACCGATGTGGATGCGGTGGAGGCGCACGGCACGGGTACGCGTCTGGGTGACCCGATCGAGGCCCAGGCCCTGCTGGCCACCTACGGTCAGGGCAGGCCGGAGCAGCCGCTGCTGCTCGGCTCGATCAAGTCGAACATCGGGCACACGCAGGCCGCGGCCGGTGTCGCGGGTGTGATGAAGATGGTGCTGGCGATGCGGCACGGGGTGCTGCCGCAGACGTTGCACGTGGACGAGCCGACGCCGCACGTCGACTGGTCGGCCGGAGAGATCGCGCTGCTGACCGAGCAGCGGGAGTGGCCGGAGACCGGACGACCTCGTCGAGCGGGTATCTCGTCGTTCGGGTTCAGCGGCACCAATGCCCACACCGTCATCGAACAGGCACCACTGAACGACGACGAGTCCGATGATGCGGGACACGAGTCCGATGATGCGGAACTGCCCGTCGCCCGGATTCCGTTCCTTCCGCTGGCATTGTCCGCGAAGTCCGATATCGCGCTGCGTGAGCAGGCGGCGAATCTCCGGGACTGGCTCGTTGCGGCTCCGGAGGTGCGGCTGTCCGATGTGGGGCGGACGCTGACGACGGGCCGTTCGGCTCTCGAACGGCGTGTGGTGGTGACGGCACAGGGCCGTGAGGATGTGCTGGTGGCGCTTGACGCACTGGCCGAAGGAACCCCCGTGCCCGGCACGGTGACCGGATCCCCGGTCACGGGCAAGCTCGCCATCCTGTTCACGGGCCAGGGCAGCCAGCGGTGGGGAATGGGGCGTGAACTGTACGACGCGTACCCGGCCTTCGCCGAAGCCCTGGACGCGGTCAGCGCTTACCTCGACACCCAGCTCGAACGGCCCCTGCAGACCCTTCTGTTCGGGGACGACATGGAGTCGCTGGACCGGACGGAGTTCACCCAGCCGGCCCTGTTCGCGGTAGAAGTGGCCCTGTTCCGGCTGCTGGAGTCCTGGGG
>NZ_JBNGGE010000158.1:0-965 GCF_049975785.1 Streptomyces sp. WG7 | reverse complement strand
CCCGTGCCACCGGTGACCAGCACCGTGCCCCGCGGACGCCACTCACGCACGGTGCTGGTCTCCGCCAGCCGCGCACGGACCAGACGGCGCACGAACAGGCCGCCTGGGCGCACCGCGACCTGGTCCTCGGCGGCGTCGCCCGCCAGGACGCCGGCCAGCCGGGCCAGCGCTCGTTCGTCCACGTCGTCCGTGCCGGGCAGGTCCACCAGGCCGCCCCAGCGCTCGCCGTGCTCCAGCGCGGTCACCCGGCCCAGACCCCACACGGCCGCCTGCGCCGGGTTCTCCAGCCGCTCGGAGCGGCCGGCGGCGACCGCGCCGCGGGTCACGCACCACAGGGGCGCGGTCACCTCGGCGTCGCCCAGTGCCTGGACGACGCCGAGCGTGGTGACGACACTGCCCGCCGCGGTGCCGGAGGGCGTCGACAGGGACACGACACCGGACACGGCGGGCCCGTCGGCGAGCGCTTCGCGCATGCATACGGTGAGATCGGCGCGCGTGCCGTCGTCGCCCTGGACGACGGCGACCCGCCGTACGTCGGCGCCGCGGTCGGTGAGCGTGCGCTCCACGGCGGCGGCCCACTGCTCGTCCGGGCCGGTGAGCGTGTCGGGGACGGCCAGCAGCCACATCCCGGTGAGGCGGGCGACAGCCGGCTCGGGCACCGGCTTCCACGTCACGCGGTAGCGCCAGCCGTCGACGGTCGACTGCTCGCGGCTCTGCCGGCGCCACGAGGACAGCGCCGGGAGCAGCGCGGTCAGCGCCTGGTCGCCGTCCACGCCCAACTCGGCCGTGAGGGCGGCCACATCGTTGCGTTCGACGGCCTTCCAGAAGCGGGCCTCCACGCTGTCGGCGGGAGCGGCCACGTCGGCCGCGTCGGGGGTTCCGCTCTCCAGCCAGTAGTGCTCGCGCTGGAAGGCGTAGGTGGGCAGGTCCACGCGCTGCGCACCGGTCCCGGCGAAGACCGCCTG
>NZ_JBNGGE010000157.1:0-987 GCF_049975785.1 Streptomyces sp. WG7 | reverse complement strand
GCCCCGTTCTTTCCCTCGACGACGTGATCGGCACCAAGGTCCGTGCCCTCGCCGACCGCGGCACCGTCCGCGACCTCGATCGCGCAGAGATACAGCTTGCCGTTGCAGGTGGCGCGTTCGGTGATGTAGGTGAGCCAGAGCCGGTTCGGGCCGGCCGCGGCGAAGTCACGACGGACGAGATCGTCGTGCACTGGCAGGCCGCAAGGCGCCGCCAGCAGGTCATGCCCGAGCCGAAGCCGAGTTCCTGCGGCAGGTACTCCCACTGGACGCCGGTGTGCAGGACGAAGAGAACCCCGCACAGGGCCTGGCGGTCCGGCACCCGCGGTCTGCCCTCGGCCTTCTTCGGACCCGGCTTCGGCAGCAACGGCTCGACCAGCGACCACAGTTCATCCGACACGATCCACGGCCGCGACTGACGGTTTCCCATACCCAGACCTACGAGACAGCAGGCCAACAGTCTCATGATCAGCAACTCTTGTCAGAGCTAGTAACCGTCACGGCTCTCCGCATGAGTTTGAGTCGCCGGTCGTGGTCGGCGGACGGTACAGGTCACCGGGCCGGGAAGGGTGCCGCTCGCTCCGGCTCGGCTTCGTGGTCGTGGTGTCAGCGCGGGGCTCGCTGGTCGTAGTCGCGCTGACGCGCTTGGATCTCGGAGGCGTTCGCGACGGTCCAGTCGTAGAGGTGGGCGAACGGCTCGCGCAGGGACTCGCCGAGGGAGGTCAGCGAGTATTCGACACCCACGGGCGAGGTCGGCAGCACGCGGCGTTCGATCATGCCGTTGCGTTCGAGTCGGCGCAAGGTCTGCGTGAGGACGCGTTGCGTGATGCCGTCGAGGCGGCGCTTGATCTCGTTGAACCGGCGTGGTTCGACCAGGACCGCCATGACCATCATCGACCACTTGTCGGCGATTTGATCGAGGATCGGCCGGCTCGGACAGTCGGACCGAAACACGATGTCGTGCTCGGCGATGGCCCGGTATACGGCCTC
>NZ_JBNGGE010000156.1:0-1013 GCF_049975785.1 Streptomyces sp. WG7 | reverse complement strand
CGGCGGTGGGCGGCGATCCCGGGTGGGGAGCGCCCCGGTTTCCTGCAGGATCTGGTTCGCGGGCATGCGGCGGCTGTGCTGGGGCACCGGTCTGCGGAGCAGGTGGAGCTCGGCCGGCCGTTCAAGGATCTGGGGTTCGACTCGTTGACGGCGGTTGAGTTGCGTAACCGGCTCGCCTCGGCGACCGGGTTGCGGCTTCCCGCGACGCTGGTGTTCGACTATCCCACGGCCAGGGTTCTGGCCGATTACGTGGCTGGACTGCTTGGTGAGGCACCCGTCGAGTCCGACGTGGCGAGCCTGCCGCCGGTGGTGTCGCTGGAGGACGATCCGATCGTGATCGTCGGCATGGCGTGCCGTTACCCGGGGGGTGTGTCGGGCCCGGATGATCTTTGGCGTGTGGCTGCCGAGGGACGGGATGTGGTGTCGGAGTTCCCGGCCGACCGCGGCTGGGACCTGGAGGAGCTCTTCGGTTCGGGCGGGCCTGGGTCCGGTTCGGGCGCGTCGACTACGGGCCAGGGCGGTTTCCTGGAGGGGATCGGCGATTTCGATGCGGAGTTCTTTGGGATCTCTCCGCGTGAGGCGGTGGCGACTGATCCGCAGCAGCGGCTGTTGTTGGAGACGTCGTGGGAGGCATTGGAGCACTGCGGGATCGATCCGTCTTCCCTGGCGGGCAGTTCGGTCGGTGTGTTCGTCGGCGCCTTCGAATCTGGATACACGCGGGTGGCGAGCGACTCCGTCGACGATGTGGCGGGGCACCTGATGACGGGTGGTTCGCAGAGTGTGTTGTCGGGGCGGGTGGCGTATGTGCTGGGGTTGCAGGGCCCCGCGGTGACGGTGGACACGGCGTGTTCCTCGTCTCTGGTGGCGTTGCACTGGGCTTCGCAGGCGTTGCGGTCCCGTGAGTGTTCGATGGCTCTGGTCGGCGGTGTGACCGTGATGGCGACGCCGGATGCGTTCGTCGGGTTCTCCGTGCAGGGTGGGTTGGCGGTGGATGGGCGGTGCAAGGCGTTCGC
>NZ_JBNGGE010000155.1:0-1032 GCF_049975785.1 Streptomyces sp. WG7 | reverse complement strand
ATCGAGTACGCGACGGACCTGTATGACGCGGGCACGGTGGAGTTGTTCGGGGCGCGGTTGGTGCGCGTGTTGAGTGGGGCGGTTGCAGGGCCCGGTTCGCGGGTGGGTGAGCTGGATGTGTTGAGTGGGGGTGAGCGGGAGCGGTTGTTGGGGTGGTCGGTGTCGGGTGGTGTGCCGGTGCCGGTGACGTTGCCGGGGTTGTTTGCCGGGCGGGTGCGGGAGTGCCCGGAGGCGGTGGCGGTGGTGTGTGGCGGCGGGGTGTGGTCGTACGGGGAGTTGGCGGGGCGGGTGAACCGGCTGGCTCGTTGGCTGATCGGTCGGGGGGTGGGTCCTGGGGATGTGGTGGGGGTCGCCGTTCCTGCGGGTGTGGAGCAGCTTGTGTCGGTGTTGGGTGTGGTGTCGGCCGGGGCCGCGTATGTGCCGGTGGACGTGGAGTTTCCGGGTGCGCGGATCGGCTGGTTGCTGGGGGACGCGCGGCCCGGTCTGGTGCTGACCACGCAGGCGGCAGCAGGGAGCCTGCCGGAGAGGCTGCCGGTGGAGGTGGTGGCCGTGGACGATCCATCGGTGACCGAGGCGTGCGCGTCCCTCTCGGGTGAGGAGATCGCTGACGGGGAACGCGTGGTGCCGTTGCTGCTCTCGCACCCGGCGTATGTCATTTACACGTCGGGTTCGACGGGTCGTCCGAAGGGTGTGGAGGTCACCCACGCCGGTGTGGCGGGGTTCGCGGCGGGTCTGGTGGATCGGATGGGTGTCGGCGTGGGTGGCCGTGTGCTGCGTACGGCGTCGCTGAGTTTCGACGCGTCGGTGCTGGAGTTGGTTCTGGCGTGGGGTTCTGGGGCGGCGCTGGTGGTGCCGGAGGGCGGGTCCGGGCTGGCGGGGGAGGATCTGGAAGCGGCGCTGTCCGTCGGTGGGGTGACGCATGCGTTCTTGCCGCCGTCGGTGGTGGCGACGTTGCCGGATGGTGCGTGGGAGCGGCTGGAGGGTCTGGTGGCTCTGGCGGTGGGGGCGGAGGCGTGTCCGCCTGAGCTGGTA
>NZ_JBNGGE010000154.1:0-1109 GCF_049975785.1 Streptomyces sp. WG7 | reverse complement strand
CCGTGCCCGCGCCCAGCGGCACACCTCTTCCGGATCCAGCCCGCTCTCCCCGTCCAGAAGCTCACGGACGCGCTCGATGGGCTCGTCGGCGGCCACCGCGCGGGCCGCCTCGACCTCCCCGGTCAGCCGGGCGTTCGGCACCCCGGACACACGGACCGGCAGCACCACATCACCCAACGCCTCCAGCGCCTCGACGTCCCGCCCCCACACCATGACGGGTGTCCGAGCGAGAGAAAGCGGCTGCGAAGGAGCCTTGTGCAGGACCACGTCGTAGCGGTGCCGCGTCAGCTCGTTGCGGGCCGCGCCCCGCTTCCACCGCACATCCACGCCCACCGCTTCCGGCCGCCCGGCCGCCCAGGCGGCGAAGAAACCGGGATCCAGCAGCAACTCCTTCTCCGTCACCACGGCCTGCTCCACCGCCGCACGCAACCGGGCCGTGTCCCCGACACCCGGCTGACGAGCCTGTACCGCCGTCTGGAACGCCCGCAGCAGGCCCCGGTGCCGCACGTCTCCGACGATCAGACGGCCCCCCTCGGCCAACAGCCCGAACGCCTGGTCCAACACCCGCTCCAGATACTCCCAGCCCGGGAAGTACTGCACGACGGAGTTGATGACCACCGTGTCGAACTCCCCGGCAGGAAGCCCGGAAACATCATCGGCGGCCTGGCAGCGCACCACCACGTGGTCCCAGCCCAGCCCCGCCACCTGACCACGCAACCGCTCCACCACCGACGACGAGAAGTCCGTCGCCCAGTACGACTCCACCCCCGCCGCCACATGCCCCATCAACAACCCCGAACCGACACCGATCTCCAACACCCGGCGGGGTCCGAAGCGACGGATGCGTTCCACGACCGCATGGCGCCATTCCCGCATCTCGTCCAACGGGATCGGCTCCCCCGAGTAAGAGCTGTTCCACCCCTCGAAGCCCTCCCCCAGCACGTCCGACTCGGTCTCGCCGTACACCGAGTCGTAGATCTCCCGCCATTCGTCGACCTGCTCAGCGGTCGTGCCTTCCGCCCCCACTGCCGAGGGGACGATGTAGGCGACGAGGCGGGTGTCGTCGTGGTGCGGGCGGGCGACGACCACGGCCCGGGAGACACCCGGCT
>NZ_JBNGGE010000153.1:0-1120 GCF_049975785.1 Streptomyces sp. WG7 | reverse complement strand
CCACTCAACACGCGCACCAACCGCGCCCCGAACAACTCCACCGTGCCCGCGTCATACAGGTCCGTCGCGTACTCGATCAGCCCGGACATGCCGGCGGGGTTTCCGTCCTCGTCGAACGTCTCACCCATGTTGACGGTGAGGTCGAACTGTGAACCGGATACGCCTGGGTCCTCGAACTCGGCTCGGACGCCCGGGAGTTCAAATGCCAGGTCAGTGCTGTTCTGGAGCGCCAGCATGATCTGGACGAGCGGGTGATGGCCGGGCGAGCGCTGCGGGTTGAGCCGTTCCACCAGGTACTCGAAGGGGATGTCCTGGTGGCTGTACGCGGCGAGACTCGTCTCACGGATCTGTGTCAGGAGTTCGCCGAACGTGGGATCCGATGTCACGTCGGCGCGTATGACCAGGGTGTTGACGAAGAAGCCCACCAGGTCGTCCAGACCTTCGTCGGTGCGGCCGGCGATGGGCGAGCCCACCGCGATGTCCCGCCCCGCGCCCAGCCGCGAGAGCAGTGCCGCCAGGCCCGCGTGCAGGACCATGAACAGCGTCGCGTCCGCCGCACGGGCGAGCTCCCTCAACGCGGCATGCGTCGAGGCGTCGAGTGCGAAGCTCACGGTGTCGCTGCGATAGGAGGGGGTCGCGGTTCGCGGCCGGTCGGTGGGCAGGGAGACGACGTCGGGCAGACCGCTCAAGTGGTCGGTCCAGTACGCGGCTTGGCGGCGTAGCAGACTGTCGGGGTCGGTGTCCTCGCCGAGCAGTTCGTGCTGCCAGACGCTGTAGTCGGCGTACTGGACCGGAAGCGGGGTCCACTCCGGCCCCTCGCCTCCGCGCCGGGCCGCGTACGCGGAGGCGAGATCGGCCGCGAGAGGAGTCATGGACCAGCCGTCGGCGGCTATGTGGTGCATCACGAGCACCAGGACGGCTTCCCTCGGTCCCGAGGCCAACAGCCTTGCCGTCAGCGGAATCTCGCTGTCCAGCTCGAATCCGTGCTGAACACACGCCGCCAGCCGGGAAGCCACCGCATCCTCCGTCACCGGTTCGACCGGGAGGGTGAGGTGGGCTTCGGTGGGGGTGAGGATGTGCTGGTAGGGCTCGCCGTCGAGGTCGGGGAAGACCGTCCGCA
>NZ_JBNGGE010000152.1:0-1163 GCF_049975785.1 Streptomyces sp. WG7 | reverse complement strand
ACTACTGATCTTTTCGTAAGTTCGGTGGGTGTGGTGGGTGGATGGTCAGGCCGGTATGGGCGAGGAATGACCATGGCAGTTGGGGGTTGGTGTTGATGCGGTGGATGCCTTGCTCGGTGGCGTCGGCGACATCGGCGAGGTGGTCGCCGGCGAGGTTGGCGAGTTCGCGCTTCTTGAGTGAGGACCACAGCAGTTCTACCGGGTTCAGCTCGGGAGCGTAGGCGGGTAATCGTTCCAGGGTGAGCCAGTCCTGTTCGTCGGCCCAGGCCCGCATCGCCCGGCTCCAGTGGGCGGACAGGCCGTCCCAGACCAGGACCACTCGCTCGCCGCGGTAGAACACCTTCATCTGTTCCAGGACCTCGATGAGGGCGGCGGTGTCGTAGCTGCCGGGCTTGAGGTGGAAGCACAGGCGGGCCCCGCGATCGGGGTCGGTGGAGTGGTAGCCCAAGGCCCCGGCCATCGACGCACGCTTCCAGTTCAGGCGGTGCCGCAGAAGCGGGGTCCGCCCTCGGGGCGAGTAGGTGCGGCGGATCTGCGGGAGCAGGGAGACGCCTGATTCGTCGAGGAAGACGATCCAGGCACGTGTGTTCACGGCCCTTTTTTGATGCGCGGCCACTCGTGCGCGATCCAGCGGGCGATCTCCGATTCGTCCCGCTCGACCGCCCGCCGCTCGGGCCGTTGCAGGCTCCATCCGAGCCGGCCGGTCAGCAGCCGCCACACCGACGCCCTCGACAACACCACCCCCGTTGTCCGGGTGACGACCGCGCCGACTCGTTCCAGGGTCCACAGGTCGGCCTCGAAACCATGAGCCTGGGCACCTCGCTCCAACGCGGCCCGCACCATCTCGACCTGGGTGTCGTCCAGCTTGGGTGGGCGTCCGGTGGCTGCCCGCCGCCGCAGGGCCGAAGCACCGCCTTGCTCCCACACCCTCCGCCAACGCCGCACGCTCTCGGCACACACCCCCACCGCCCTCGCGATCTCCGCATTCGAGACGCCGTCCTCGAACAACTCGACCGCTCGAACACGACGCGCCTCCGCCAATTGAGGCCGCGACAAGGGAGGAAGGGAGGAGCCGGCAACCGAAGGGGAAGGTCGATAAGCCATCCCGACAGCCTCCCACCCACACGGCCACCACACCCACCGAACTTACGAAAAGATCAGTA
>NZ_JBNGGE010000151.1:0-1178 GCF_049975785.1 Streptomyces sp. WG7 | reverse complement strand
CGGCTGGCGGCGGCGCTGACGCCCCGGGTGGACGCGGTGCTGGCCCGGCACCCGCTGCGGGACCTGGTCACCACCTCCGACCCGCTGCCCCTGCTCGTGGAACGCGAACGCGCCCTGTACGGCGCCTGGTACGAGTTCTTCCCCCGCTCCGAGGGCACCCCCACCCGGCCCCACGGCACCTTCCGCACCGCCGCCCGCCGGCTCCCCGCCATCGCCGCCATGGGCTTCGACGTCGTCTACCTCCCCCCGGTCCACCCCATCGGCACCACCCACCGCAAAGGCCGCAACAACACCCTCTCCGCCACCCCCGACGACGTCGGCGTCCCCTGGGCCATCGGCTCCCCCGAAGGCGGCCACGACACCGTCCACCCCGACCTCGGCACCCTCGACGACTTCGACGACTTCGTCCGCGAAGCCGCCCGCCACGGCCTGGAGATCGCCCTCGACTTCGCCCTCCAGTGCTCCCCCGACCACCCCTGGGTCCACAAACACCCCGAGTGGTTCCACCACCGCCCCGACGGCACCATCGCCCACGCCGAGAACCCGCCCAAGAAGTACCAGGACATCTACCCCATCGCCTTCGACGCCGACCTGGACGGCCTGGTCACCGAGACCGTGCGGGTACTCCGCTTCTGGATGGACCACGGCGTGCGGATCTTCCGCGTCGACAACCCCCACACCAAACCCGTCGTGTTCTGGGAGAAGGTCATCGGCGAGATCAACCACGCCGACCCCGACGTCATCTTCCTCGCGGAGGCCTTCACCCGCCCCGCGATGATGCACACCCTCGCCCAGATCGGCTTCCAGCAGTCCTACACCTACTTCACCTGGCGCAACACCAAACAGGAACTCACCGAGTACCTCACCGAACTGACCGGGGACGCCGCCTCCTACATGCGGCCCAACCTCTTCACCAACACCCCCGACATCCTGCACGCCTACCTCCAGCACGGCGGCCGCCCCGCCTTCGAGGTCCGCGCCGTCCTCGCCGCCACCCTCTCCCCCACCTGGGGCATCTACAGCGGCTACGAACTCTGCGAGAACACCCCCCTGCGCGAAGGCAGCGAGGAATACCTCGACAGCGAGAAGTACCAGCTCAAACCCCGCGACTGGACCACCGCCGCACGCGAGGGCCGCACCATCGCCCCCCTCATCACCCGCCTCAACACCATCCGGCG
>NZ_JBNGGE010000150.1:0-1236 GCF_049975785.1 Streptomyces sp. WG7 | reverse complement strand
CACCCCATCAGCGAACCGCACGGTCTCCCGCACCTGCCGCACCCAGTACCCCGCAGTACACAGCAGCTCCGCATCAGCCGGCTCACCCGTCAGATTCGACACGATCGGGATCCGCGGCACCCCCCACGACAACCCGCCCAGAACCTGCTCGAACTCATCCAGCATCGGCTCCATCAGATGCGAGTGGAACGCATGCGACACCCGCAGCCGACTCGTCCGCCGGCCCAACCCCACAAACCGTTGCGCAACGGCGACAACAGCGTCCTCATCACCCGCGATCACCACCGACTGCGGAGAGTTCACCGCGGCGATCGACACCCTCTCCGACGACAGGAACCCCGCCACCTCGGCCTCAGACGCCTCGACCGCCACCATCGCACCACCCGACGGCAACGCATCCATCAACCGGCCACGAGCCGCCACCAGCACACACGCATCCCCCAACGACAACACACCCGACACATGCGCCGCCGCAACCTCACCCACCGAATGCCCCAACAAGTAAGCCGGCACCACACCCCACGACTCCAAAACCCGGAACAAAGCAACCTCAACCGCGAACAACGCAGGCTGCGCCCACCCGGTCCGCTGCAACAGCCCCGGATCCTCCCCCCACACCACACCCTTCAGCGGACGCTCCACATACCGGTCCAACTCCGCCACCACCGCATCAAACGCCCGCGCAAACACCACCGACGACTCATACAACCGCCGGCCCATCCCAAGACGCTGAGCACCCTGACCACTGAACAACACACCCACACCCGAAGCAGACGCTGCCCGAACCTGCCCCTGGAACACCAACGACGCCGGCTCACCCTCCGCCACCGCCCGCAACCCCGCCACCAACTCACCCCGGTCAGCACCGACAACCGCGGCACGGTGATCGAACACAGACCGAGTCGTCGCCAAAGACAACCCCACATCCCGCACATCCACAACAGGACGGGCATCGACCCACTCCAGCAGACGCGCCGCCTGAGCACGCACCGCCCCACCCGACTTACCCGACACCACCCACGACACCACAGCCCCGGCGAGACCGGGTTCCGATTCGGGCGCGGACGCGTCAGGCTCCGTTTCCGAGGGAGCCTCAAGGATGACGTGCGCGTTCGTACCCGACACACCAAACGACGACACACCCGCCCGACGCGGATGACCCGTCTCCGGCCAGGCCCGCGTCTCGGTCAGCAACTCCACCGCACCCTGCGACCAGTCCACCTTCGACGACGGCGC
>NZ_JBNGGE010000149.1:0-1272 GCF_049975785.1 Streptomyces sp. WG7 | reverse complement strand
CGGTGTTGCCGTTTGTGTTGTCGGGGCGTGGGTCGGGGGCGTTGTGTGGTCAGGCTGCTCGGTTGCGGTCGTTTGTGGTGGAGCGGCCGGGTGTGGTGTTGGCGGATGTTGCGTATTCGTTGGCGGTTGGTCGTGCTGTGCATGGGGATCGGGCGGTGGTGGTTGCGTCGGGGCGGGAGGAGTTGCTGGACCGGTTGGCGGTTGTTGCCGGGGGTGAGGCCGGGGCTGGGGTCGGTGCTGGTGCTGGTGCTGGTGCTGGTGCGGGTCGGGGTCGTGTGGCGGTGGTGTTTTCGGGTCAGGGTTCGCAGCGGGTGGGGATGGGCCGGGAGTTGTATGGGCGGTTTCCGGTGTTCGCGGCTGCTTTTGATCGGGTGTGTGAGTTGTTGGATCCGGTGGTGAGGGCTGCTGTTTTCGGTGAGGAGGGTGCTGGGGGGCTGTTGGATTCGACGGAGTTTGCGCAGCCGGCGTTGTTCGCGGTTGAGGTGGCGTTGTTCCGGTTGTTCGGGTCGTGGGGTGTGGTTCCGGATTTTGTGGCGGGTCACTCTGTGGGGGAGGTTGCTGCGGCTCATGTGTCGGGGGTGTTGTCGCTGGCGGATGCGTGTGTGTTGGTGACTGCGCGGGGTCGGTTGATGCAGGGGCTGGCGCCGGGTGGGGTGATGGTGGCGGTTGCCGCGGGTGAGGACGTGGTGGCGCCGGTGGTGGCTGAGTCGGGTGCTGGGGTGTCGATCGCGGCGGTGAACAGTCCGGGGTCGGTGGTGGTGTCGGGTGAGGGGTCTGCGGTCGAGGGGGTGGTGCGGCGGTTGTCGGAGCGGGGGTGCCGGACGAAGCGGCTTGTGGTGAGTCATGCGTTTCATTCGGCGTTGATGGAGCCGATGCTGGACGATTTCCGTGCGGTGGTGGCGGGGTTGGAGTTCCGGTCGCCGGGTGTGGGGACTGTGAATGAGGCGATGGCGGATCCGGAGTACTGGGTGCGGCATGTGCGTGACACGGTGCGGTTCGCCGACACGGTGGTGCGGTTGCGTGAGCGGGGTGTGACGCGGTTCGTCGAGCTGGGTCCGGACGGGGTGCTGACGGGGTCGGTGCGGGAGTGTCTGGACGGTCAGGACATTACGGCGGTGCCCAGTCTGCGTCGCGGTCGTGGTGAGGTCGAGGCGGTGCTGGCGGGGCTGGGTGCGTTGTTCACCGCCGGAGTGCCGGTCGACTGGGCGGAGTTGTTCGCCGGGACCGGTGCCCGCCACACCGAACTGCCCACCTACGCCTTCCAACGCCGAC
>NZ_JBNGGE010000148.1:0-1307 GCF_049975785.1 Streptomyces sp. WG7 | reverse complement strand
GCCAGCAGGGCCTGGGCCTCGATCGGGTCACCCAGACGCGTACCCGTGCCGTGCGCCTCCACCGCATCCACATCGGTGGCCGACAGTCCGGCACTGGCGAGGGCCTGGCGGATCACGCGCTGCTGGGACGGGCCGTTCGGGGCGGTCAGGCCGTTGCTCGCACCGTCCTGGTTGATCGCCGAACCCCGCACCAGAGCCAGGACCGGGTGCCCGTTGCGCCGGGCATCCGACAACCGCTCCACCAGCAGCAGACCAACACCCTCACCCCACCCCGTACCGTCCGCAGCCGCCGCGAACGCCTTGACCCGGCCGTCCTCCGCCAGCCCCCGCTGACGGCTGAACTCCACAAACGTGCCCGGCGTCGACATCACCGTCACACCACCGGCCAGCGCCAGCGAACACTCACCATTACGCAGCGCCTGCACCGCCCAGTGCAACGCCACCAACGACGCCGAACACGCCGTGTCAACCGTCACCGCCGGACCCTCCAGCCCGAACACATACGACAGCCGACCCGACACCACACTCGCCGCATTACCCGTACCCAAGTGCCCCTCAAGGCCCTCGGAACCCTCCAGCAACACCGACAGATAATCCTGACCGTTCGTACCGACGAACACACCCGTCCGACTACCACGCAACGTCACAGGATCAATACCGGCCCGCTCGAACGCCTCCCACGACGTCTCCAGCAACAACCGCTGCTGCGGATCCATCGCCAACGCCTCACGCGGCGAAATCCCGAAGAAGTCCGCATCGAAATCCGCCGCATCATAAACGAAGCCACCCTCACGCGCATACGACATCCCCTGCGCACCCGGATCAGCGTCATACAACCCCGCGACATCCCAGCCACGGTCCAACGGCAACCCCGAAACAGCATCCGCCCCCGACGCCAGCAGCCGCCACAGATCCTCCGGAGACCGCACCCCACCCGGGAACCGGCAACTCATCGCCACAATCGCGATCGGATCATCATCCGCAACCACCACCGCCGGCAGATCCACATCCGCAACACGGACCGTCCCCAGCAACTCACCCCGCAGATAATCCGCAAGCGCCACCGACGTCGGATAGTCATAAACCAACGTCGCCGGCAACCGCAGCCCCGTCACCGCCCCCAACCGATTCCGCAACTCCACCGCCGTCAACGAGTCAAAGCCCAACTCCCTGAACGCCCGACCCGCCTCCACATCACCCACACCCCCATGCCCCAAAACCTCGGCGACCAGCCCCCGCACCAACTCCACGACAAACGACGCACGATCCCCCTCCGCCATCCCCCGCAACCGCACAGCAAACGACGA
>NZ_JBNGGE010000147.1:0-1343 GCF_049975785.1 Streptomyces sp. WG7 | reverse complement strand
CCCGTGCCACCGGTGACCAGCACCGTGCCCCGCGGACGCCACTCACGCACGGTGCTGGTCTCCGCCAGCCGCGCACGCACCAGACGGCGACCGAGCATCCCGGAAGCCCTCAGGGCCACCTGGTCCTCCGCGCCGTCGCCGCCGAGGACACCCGCCAGGCGGGTCAGCGCCCGGTCGTCCACCGTGTCCGTGCCGGGCAGGTCGACCAGGCCGCCCCAGCGGCCGCCCTGCTCCATGGAGGCGACCCGCCCGAGACCCCAGATCAGCGCCTGGGCGGGATCGGTCACCTGCTCGGAGCGGCCGGTGGCGACGGCGCCGCGGGTCAGGCACCACAGGGGCACGGTCGCCTCGGCGTCACCGAGTGCCTGGACGAACGTGAGTTCACCCGCGAACGCGCCTTCGCCGCCGAGAGCGAGGAGGGAGAGGATGCCGCTGGGGGCGGAGTCGTCGAGTGCGGCCCTCACGGTTGCCGTCAGCTGCTCGCGGTCGGTCGTACCGTGCTCGACGCGCACGGTGCGCACCTGCGCCCCGCGGTCGGTGAGCGTGCGCTCGACGGCGGCCGCCCACTCCTCGTCCGCGCCGGTGAGCGTGTCGGGGACGGCGAGCAGCCAGACGCCGGTGAGGTGAGCGGAGGTGGACTCGGGCAGGGGCTTCCACGTCACGCGGTAGCGCCGGCCGTCGACGGCCGACTGCTCACGGCTCTGCCGACGCCAGGACGACAGTCCGGGCAGGACATTGCCCAACGAACCGATCGCTTCCGGGGTGTCGAGAGCGAGGGTGCCCGCGAGGGCTTCGAGGTCCTCGCGTTCGACGGCCTCCCAGAAGCGGGCGTCGATCTCGTTCTCCACCGGCACGTCGAGGTCGGGATGCGCGCTGGTCTCGGGCCAGAACCGCTGCGGCTGGAAGGCGTAGGTGGGCAGGTCGACGCGCTGCGCGCCGGTCCCGGCGAACACCGTCTGCCAGTCCACGGACGCGCCGTGGACGTAGGCCTCGCCCAGGGAGAGCCAGAACCGCTCCAGACCACCTTCATCACGGCGCAGGGAACCCAGGACGGCGGCGTCACGGCCGGTGTCCTCGACGGTCTCCTGCAGCCCGACGGTGAGAACCGGGTGCGGGCTGGACTCCACGAACACCCCGAAGCCCTGCGCCAGCAGGGTTCGGACCGCCTGCTCCAGCTCGACGGTCTGGCGAAGGTTGCGGAACCAGTAACTGCCGTCCAGTTCTCGCCCGGACACCCACTCGCCGGTGACCGTCGACAGGAACGGGACCTGCGCCTCACCCGGGGTGATCGGCGCCAGCAGCTTCCCGAGCTCTTCTTCGAGGAGGTCGACCTGAGCGGAGTG
>NZ_JBNGGE010000146.1:0-1367 GCF_049975785.1 Streptomyces sp. WG7 | reverse complement strand
TCTTCGAGAACGTGTACGCGGACGGGCACGCGCTCGTCGACGAGGAGCGTGCCCGGTTCGCCGCCTACCAGGCGTCGTTCGCTGAGGCCGAGGGGGTCTGAGATGGCTGCGGAATCCGTGACCGGTAAGAAGATGGCGCTGGCCAAGGCGATCAACGAGTCGCTGCGCCGGGCGCTGGAGTCGGACCCCAAGGTCCTGATCATGGGTGAGGACGTCGGCAAGCTCGGCGGTGTCTTCCGGGTGACCGACGGCCTGCAGAAGGACTTCGGTGAGGACCGGGTCATCGACACGCCGCTGGCCGAGTCCGGCATCGTGGGCACCGCCATCGGTCTGGCCCTGCGCGGCTACCGGCCGGTGGTGGAGATCCAGTTCGACGGGTTCGTCTTCCCGGCCTACGACCAGATCGTCACGCAGCTGGCGAAGATGCACGCCCGTTCGCTGGGCAAGGTCAAGATGCCGGTCGTCATCCGTATCCCCTACGGCGGCGGGATCGGCGCGGTCGAGCACCACTCCGAGTCCCCGGAGGCGCTGTTCGCGCACGTGGCGGGCCTGAAGGTGGTCTCGCCGTCGAATCCGGCGGACGCGTACTGGATGATGCAGCAGGCCATCCAGAGCGACGACCCGGTGATCTACTTCGAGCCGAAGCGGCGGTACTGGGACAAGGGCGAGGTCGATGCCGAGGCCATCCCGGGCCCGCTGCACACCGCGCGGGTGGTCCGCGAGGGCTCCGACCTGACGCTGGCCGCGTACGGCCCGATGGTGAAGCTGTGCCAGGAGGTCGCCGACGCGGCGGCCGAGGAGGGCCGCTCGCTGGAGGTGGTGGACCTGCGTTCGATCTCCCCGGTCGATTTCGACACCATTCAGGCGTCGGTGGAGAAGACCCGCCGGCTGGTCGTGGTCCACGAGGCGCCGGTGTTCCTGGGCTCGGGTGCGGAGATCGCGGCCCGGATCACGGAGCGCTGCTTCTACCATCTGGAGGCCCCGGTGCTGAGGGTCGGCGGGTATCACGCGCCGTATCCGCCGGCGCGTCTGGAGGAGGAGTACCTGCCCGATCTGGACCGGGTGCTGGATGCCGTCGACCGCTCGCTGGCGTACTGAGGAGAGGGTCGTGACGACGATGACCGAAGGGTCCGTACGCGAGTTCAGGATGCCCGACGTGGGCGAGGGACTCACCGAGGCCGAGATCCTCAAGTGGTACGTCCAGCCCGGTGACACCGTCACCGACGGGCAGGTGGTGTGCGAGGTCGAGACGGCGAAGGCCGCCGTCGAGCTCCCCATCCCCTACGACGGCGTGGTCCGCGAACTGCACTTCCCCGAGGGCACCACCGTCGACGTGGGCACCTCGATCATCGCGGTCGCCGACGGCG
>NZ_JBNGGE010000145.1:0-1392 GCF_049975785.1 Streptomyces sp. WG7 | reverse complement strand
CAGGTCGACCACCGGATCATCCGAGCCAGTGGTCACCGCTTGCCGAGTGACCACGACCAACCGGGTCCCGTCCAACCACTCCTCACCCAGCCAGCGCTGCACCTGCTCCAGCACCCACACCGTGACCTCATGCGCCAACCCCACAACCGGGCCTTCAGGATTGTGAGGTACGCCCAGTACGACACACCCAGGCACCGGCGTGCCACCCTCGACCGCGGTGACCAATTCCGCCAGGTCCGCGTACTCCGCACCCGCGTCCGGGCCTACGACCGTCCACCCACCAGTGCCCGGGACCTCCCCGGCAAACTCCACATCGGACCACTGCGGCGCGAGCACCACCAAGTCCTGCGACCCGACGCCCAGGGCGCCTTCCTCCATCGGGCGAACGACCAATGCAGCGATGGACAGCACCGACGCGCCCGTGGTGTCGGCCACCGATATGGCGACCTGGTCGGAGCCGGTACGGGTCACACACACCCGGACCCGGGTCGCCCCCGAAGCCCGCAGGACGACGTCGGTGAACATGAAGGGCAACCGTGTGGTCTGCGTCGAGCCCAGCCCGGCGAACATCGAGGTTTGCAACACCGCATCCAGCAACGCCGGATGAACACCGAACGCCCCGGCCTGCGCCCACTGCGCCTCCGGCAGCTCAACCTCAGCCCACACCCGCTCGCCCTGGCGCCAGGCCTTCGTCAGCCCCTGGAACACCGGCCCATAAACGATGCCGAAGTCCTCACCCGTGTCATAGACACCCGAGGTGTCCACAAGCATCGCGCCCGCAGGCGGCCACGACGACCCCAGCACGTCAAAGACGCCGTCGTCCACGACACCGGACTGGTGGCCACCACTGCCGATCAGCACACCAGTGGCGTGCCTCGTCCAGGACTCACTGCCGTCCGGACAGGCATGAATCTCCACCGTCCAACCCTGGTCCTGCTCGGTGAGGTGGACCTGCACCTGGCAACCACCCTGCTCCGGGATGACCAGCGGCACCTCCAACACCAGCTCAACCAGCCGGTCACAGCCCACCGCGTCACCGGCACGCACCGCCAGCTCAACAAACCCCGCACCGGGAAACACAGCCACCCCCCGCACCCGGTGATCCGCCAGCCAGGGATGCGAGCGAAGCGACAGCCTCCCGGTCAAAAGCATCCCACCCGAACCGGGCAGGGCCACCATCGCACCCAGCAGCGGATGCTCAGCCGAGGCCAGACCCGCCCCCGCCACATCACCCACCACAGCCGGCACATCCGGCCAATACCGCTCATGCTGGAACGCATAAGTCGGCAACTCCACCCACCCGGCACCCGTCCCCGCGAACACCGACTCCCACGACACAGCAACACCCTGCACGAACAACTGCGCCAACGACGCCATCATCCGCCCAGGACC
>NZ_JBNGGE010000144.1:0-1436 GCF_049975785.1 Streptomyces sp. WG7 | reverse complement strand
ACGACGCCGGCCTTCGCGGCGCGGCGGGCCGGGACGCGGACCAGGCCACTCAGAAGCGGCGGCAGCATCCCGCCGCCCGCCTGCGTACGCAACGCGTTCAGGTCCAGTTTGACCGGAACGAACTCCGCACCCCGAGAACCCGAAGCCGCGTCGAACAGAGCCAGGCCCTCTTCCTCCGACAGCGCTCCAACGCCGCCCCGGCCGAGCCTCGGCACCTCACCCGCGTCGAGCCCGCCAGCCATGCCACCGTCCCACAGGCCCCAGGCCAGCGACGTGCCCACCAGGCCCTGCGACCTGCGGTGCGCAGCCAGCGCGTCCAGGAACGAGTTCGCCGCGGCGTAGTTCGCCTGACCCGCGTTGCCGAACACACCGGCAGCCGACGAGAACAGCACGAACGCCGACAGATCCATGCCCCGCGTCAGCTCGTGCAGGTTCCACGCCGCATCCACCTTCGGACGCAGCACCGCCGACAAACGCTCCCGATCCAACGACGCGATCACACCGTCATCCAGCACACCCGCCGTGTGCACCACCGCCGACAGCGGCGCCTCCGCCGGAATCGCGTCCAGCACCCCGGACAGCGCATCCCGGTCGGCCACATCACACGCCGCCCACGACACCGACGCACCCAGCTCAACCAGCTCCGCCGTCAACTCGACAGCACCCGGGGCATCCCCGCCCCGCCGGCTCACCAGCAGCAGATCCCGCACCCCGTACTCGGTGACGAGATGCCGCGCGAACAACCCGCCCAACGCACCACTGGCACCCGTCACCAACACCGTGCCGTCCAGCACCAGCGGCCCGGCCTCCGGCTCCGCCACCGCACGCACCAGACGCGGCACCAGGAGCGCACCTTCGCGGGCGAGCATCTCGGACTCCCCTGCGGCCAGGGCGGCGGCCACCGCCTCCGTGGGCAGGGCCCGGTCGTCGAGGTCGACCAGGGCGAACCGGCCGGGGTGCTCGGTCGCGGCGGAACGGACCAGGCCCCAGACCGCCGCACCGGCGAGGTCACGAACAGTGACGGCGTCGTCGGCCGCCATGGCCCCCCGCGTGACGAACACGAGGCGGGAGTCGGCGAAGCGGTCCTCCTCCAGCCAGGCCTGCACCAGTGCGAGCGCGCCGGAGACCCCGGCGTGCACCGCTTCCGGCAGCACGTCCTCGGCCTCTCCGAGGGGGACGAACACCAAGTCCGGC
The DNA here is from genome assembly GCF_049975785.1 of Streptomyces sp. WG7. NCBI lineage: Bacteria > Bacillati > Actinomycetota > Actinomycetes > Kitasatosporales > Streptomycetaceae > Streptomyces > Streptomyces sp. WG7. Next base: position 242 of record NZ_JBNGGE010000144.1, on the reverse strand, counting down.
ACGGCGTCGGGTGCACCGGCCAGGGCGGCGAGATCGGTGTGACGCGGACCGTCCAGAACCGGTGCCCCGGCGTCCACCGCAACCCAACTGGTCGCCACAGAGGGCGAAGTCGTTTCCTGCCCGGTGGGACGTGTGGTCCATTCGAGCCGGTAGAGGGAGTTCTGTCGGTTGTCGTGTGCGGTGTCGATCTGGTCAGGCGAGACCGCGCGCAGCGCCAGTGACTCCACCGACACCACCGGGGC
>NZ_JBNGGE010000143.1:0-1454 GCF_049975785.1 Streptomyces sp. WG7 | reverse complement strand
AGCAGGGAGACCGCGCCCTCGGACCAGTCGACGTGCGGGGTCGGCTCGTCCACGTGCAGGGTCCTGGGCAGGACGCCGTGGCGCATCGCCATGATCATCTTGATGATGCCCGCGACGCCTGCGGCCGCCTGCGTGTGACCGATGTTCGACTTGATCGAGCCCAGCCACAGCGGCCGCTCATCGCCGTGCTCCTGGCCGTAGGTGGCGAGGAGGGCCTGCGCCTCGATCGGGTCGCCCAGCGTGGTGCCGGTGCCGTGCGCCTCGACCGCGTCGATCTCGGCCGCGGTGAGCCGGGCATTGGCCAGAGCCTGTCGCATCACGCGCTGCTGGGAGGGCCCGTTGGGGGCCGTCAGGCCGTTGCTCGCGCCGTCCTGATTGACCGCCGAGCCGCGCACCAGCGCCAGGACCGGATGGCCGTTGCGGCGGGCGTCGGACAGCCGCTCCACCAGGAGCATGCCCGCACCCTCGGCCCAGCTCGTGCCGTCCGCCGCCGCGGCGAAGGACTTGATACGTCCGTCGGGCGCCAGACCGCGCTGGCGGCTGAACTCCGTGAACGTGCCAGGCGACGCCATCACCGTCACACCGCCGGCCAGCGCCATCGTGCACTCACCGTTGCGCAGCGCCTGGATCGCCCAGTGCAGCGCCACCAACGACGACGAACACGCGGTGTCCACCGTCACCGCCGGACCCTCCAGCCCGAACGCGTACGACACACGACCCGACGCGATACTCCCCGAGTTACCGGTGCCGAGATATCCCTCGACACCCTCGGGCACGGAGGTGATCCGGGTGGCGTAGTCGTGGTACATCACACCGGCGAAGACGCCGGTGCGGCTGCCGCGCATCGCGGCCGGGTCGATACCCGCGCGCTCGAACGCCTCCCACGACGTCTCCAGCAGCAACCGCTGCTGCGGATCCATCGCCACCGCCTCACGCGGCGAGATCCCGAAGAACGCGGGATCGAAGCGACCCGCGTCGTGCAGGAAGCCACCCGACTGCGTGTAACTCGTCCCCCGGCCGTCCGGGTCCGGATCGAACAACGCATCCAGATCCCACCCACGGCCCTGGGGGAACACCGAGATGGCATCACCGCCACCGGCCACCAGCCGCCACAGATCCTCCGGGGTCTCCACCCCGCCCGGATACCGGCAGCTCATCCCCACGATCGCGATCGGCTCCTCGTCCAGCACCCCGGCCCGCACCGGCACCAACGCCGCACCGGCCGGCTCCACCAGACCCAGAACCTCACCCAGCAAGAACTCCGCCAGCGCCCCCGCCGTCGGATAGTCGAACACCAGCGTCGCCGGCAGCCGCACACCCGCCACCGAACCCAACCGGTTCCGCAACTCCACCGCGGTCAGCGAATCAAAGCCCAACTCCTTGAACGCACGATCCGCAGGCACCTCATCGACCGAACCATGCCCCAGAACACCCGCGACCTCACCCCGCACCAC
>NZ_JBNGGE010000142.1:0-1495 GCF_049975785.1 Streptomyces sp. WG7 | reverse complement strand
CCGCGGCCCTCGCCACCGGCGAACCCCAGTTCGCGATCCGCCGCGGCACCGTCCACGTGCCCCGCCTGGCCCGGGTCCCCGCCAGGACAGCGCTCACGCCGCCCGCGGACGGCGCCGCCTGGCGTATGGACATCCAGGACAAGGGCACTTTGGACCACCTCACGCTGCTCCCGAGTCCCGAGTCCGATGCGCCGCTGGCGCCGGGCGAGGTCCGGGTCGCCGTCCGGGCGGCCGGCCTGAACTTCCGTGACGTCCTGAACGCCCTGGGCATGTATCCGGGCGATGCGGGGCTGATGGGCAGCGAGGGTGCGGGCCTGGTCGTGGAGACCGGTTCCGGTGTCACGGATCTCGCGCCGGGCGACCGTGTGCTGGGCATGCTGCCGGGGGCGTTCGGCCCGCGTGTCGTCGTCGACCGCCGCATGATCGCTCCGATGCCGGAGGGGTGGACCTTCGCCGAGGCGGCGTCGGTGCCGATCGTCTTCATGACCGCCTACTACGCCCTCCACGACCTGGCCGCACTGCGCGGTGGCGAGTCCGTCCTCGTCCACGCGGCCGCCGGCGGTGTCGGCATGGCCGCCGTCCAGCTCGCCCGCCACTGGGGTGCCGAGGTCTACGCCACCGCCGGCCCCGGTAAGTGGGACACCCTGCGCGGGCTGGGCCTGGCCGACGAGCGCATCGCCTCCTCCCGCACTCTGGACTTCGAGGACGCCTTCCGGGCGGCGACCGGTGGGCGGGGTGTGGACGTGGTGCTGGACTCCCTCGCCCGGGAGTTCGTGGATGCCTCGCTGCGGCTGCTGCCGCGCGGTGGGCGCTTCGTGGAGATGGGCAAGACCGACGTCCGCTCGCCCGAGGACGTCGCTGCCGCCCATCCCGGCGTCGCGTACCGGGCGTTCGACCTGGCCGAGGCGGGTCTCGACCGCATCCAGGAGATGCTCACCGAACTCCTGGCCCTGTTCCGGTCCGGCGCTCTCCACCCGGTCCCGGTCTCCGCCTGGGATCTCCGCCAGGCCCCCGAGGCGTTCCGCTATTTCAGCCAGGCTCGCCATGTCGGCAAGATCGTGCTCACCCTGCCGAGACACTGGGACCCGGAGGGCACCGTCCTGGTCACCGGCGGCACCGGTGCCCTGGGCGCTCTCGTCGCCCGGCATGCCGTCACCGTGCGCGGCGCCCGCCACCTGCTGCTGGCCAGCCGGCGTGGTGAGGGCGCCGCCGGGGCCCGTGAGCTCGGTGAGGAACTGCGCGCGCTGGGTGCCGAGGTGACGATCGCCGCCTGCGACACCGCGGACCGCGACGCGCTGGCCGCGTTGCTGGCGAGCGTACCGGCGGAGCATCCCCTGACCGCCGTCGTGCACACCGCGGGCGTCCTCGACGACGGCGTCATCGACTCCCTCACCCCGGAGCGGCTTGAAAGGGTTCTGCGTCCCAAGGTGGACGCGGCCCTCCACCTGCACGACCTCACCCGGCACCTCGACCTCGCCGACTTCGTCCTCTTCTC
>NZ_JBNGGE010000141.1:0-1625 GCF_049975785.1 Streptomyces sp. WG7 | reverse complement strand
GTCGTCTTCTCGTCCCTGGCCGGACTGCTGGGCGGCCCGGGCCAGGGCAACTACGCAGCCGGCAACGTCTTCGCCGATGCGGTGGTGCAGTGGCGTCGGCAGGCAGGCCTTCCCGGCGTGTCGTTGGCGTGGGGGTCGTGGACACCGGACGTCGGGCTGACCGGGACCCTCTCGGACATCGGCCTCGAGCGGCTGGCCACCTCAGGGATGCTGCCGCTGTCGGTGGAGCAGGGACTGGAGCTGTTCGACCAGGCACTCCTCGCCGACGAGGCCGTGGTGGGACTGACCCGGCTGCGCCGCCAGGGCGAACGGTCACCGCTGATACCCTCCCTTGGTACTCGCGGCGTCGCCCGCCGCATGGCTGGGAACGACCGGCGTGACCCCGGGGGCTTCGCACAACGCTGGGCCACCATCCCGGCCGACGAGCGCCATGGGTTCCTGCTGGACTTGATCCGTGGCCATGTCGCCGCGGTCCTGGGCCATGCCTCGACCTACAAGATCGAAAACGGTCGGGCCTTCCGGGAGCTGGGGTTCGATTCGCTCACCGCGGTCGAGCTGCGCAACCGGCTCGCCATGGTGACCGGGGTGAGCCTGCCCGCCACCCTGGTGTTCGACTACCCGACACCGGACCGGGTGGCCACCTATCTGCGAGAGCAGATCGTGGGGGAGGAACCGTCAGCCGCCGAACCAGTGCTGAAGTATCTGAACAACCTCAAGGGGACCTTCCTCTCAGTGGCCTCCGACGCGGCGGATCGCGACCGGATTGCCGAGCGGCTTCGCGAGCTCCTCGACATGTGCGGCGAGCCCGAGAAGGCCGACCTCGCTGACCTCGAATCCGCATCCGACGACGACCTGTTCGCACTTGTGGACAAAGGGATCGATTAGATCGGGCATCCGGCGCTTCACCTCGCAGATCTGCTTTAGCAACACATTTAGGAGTGGAAAGAACTCATGGCCAACGAAGAGCAGCTCCGCACCTACCTCAAGCGGGCCATCGCCGACTCCCGTGAGGTCCAGCGGCGGCTGCACGAGGTCGAGGAGCGGCAGACCGAGCCGATCGCGATCGTCGGAATGGCCTGCCGCTTCCCGGGCGGAGTGTCCGACCCCGATCAGCTGTGGGGGCTGGTGGCCGAGGGCCGTGACGCGGTCTCGGCTTTCCCCGCCGACCGCGGCTGGGATCTGGACGAGTTGACCAGCTCCGGCGCGTCGGTCGCCGCGGAGGGCGGCTTTCTCCAGGGTGTCGGAGACTTCGACGCCGGGTTCTTCGGGATCTCCCCCCGCGAGGCCATGGCGACCGATCCGCAGCAACGGCTGCTGCTGGAGATGTCCTGGGAGGCCCTGGAGCACGCCGGGATCGACCCGCTTTCCTTGGCGGACACTGCGGCCGGTGTCTTCGTCGGCACGTTCCCGTCGGGCTACACCGAGGTCGCGGGCCAATCCGGCGAGGACATGGCCGGACACCTGATCACCGGTGGTTCCCAGAGCGTGGCGTCGGGCCGGGTGGCCTACGTGCTCGGTTTACAAGGCCCTGCGGTGACGGTGGACACCGCGTGCTCGTCGTCGCTGGTGGCGCTGCACCTGGCCGCGCAGGCGCTGCGGTCGGGGGAGTGTCCGATGGCGCTGGT
>NZ_JBNGGE010000140.1:0-1639 GCF_049975785.1 Streptomyces sp. WG7 | reverse complement strand
GGTGGACGGTGATGCCCTTCTCCTGGAGGATGCGGTCGGCACCGGGATGCTGGAAGTCCTCGACCGCGTACGGCATCGCGTCCGCCACCGCCGCGGCCCCGGCCGACGAACCGTCGGACCCCGTGACGGCATAAGCGATCGACGACGCGCCCGCGACGGTGCAGACGGCGAGCAGCCCGGCAACAAGCGGCTTACGAAGGCGGGTTTTCATCAGAGTTCCCTTCCAGGGCGATGTGATACCTGATGAGCATGACCGTCCGTCGCGCTGCCTGGTGCGGCGGACACGCATGCTCGGCGCACCGGGGGGCGAAGGCATCGGCCGGTGCGAACCGGGGCAGCGGTGATTCCCCCTGGCCTCCCCGACCGTGAACGAGCCACTGCGTCACCCCCCTCACGGCGCACCGACTGCGCAAGCTATCACGCCGTCACAACACACCTACCTGTGGCACACATCCAGTTCACAAGTAGGCTCGGCGCGCCGAAATACGGCTCCCGACCAGCAAGTTGTCGGACAGTGAGAGGTAAGACGCTCTTGAGTCGAAGACTCACCAAACGCGCAGTTCTTCGGGCACACGCGCATACGGACGGATACGGCGGCGAGTCGCGATGGCGGCTGGCTTCCCTGCGGTCGCTGTGCCTCACCCTCCTGATCGCCCTGACGCTGGGCATGCTGGGCACTGTCCCGGCGTCCGCCGTCGACGAGGTGCCGGGCGAGGAGGAGGTGTCCGAGTACATACCCGCCACCGACCGGGGCCGGGTCCTCGAGCTGTGGCAGTCCGGAGGGCCGGCCATCAAGGCCGCGGCCGAGGCGGCGCTGCTCGGCACCGACGCCGACGTGCAGAAGTTCCTCGCGGAAGAGAAGGAGATCGCACAGCTCAGCGACGACCGGGTGTCGGCCGTCCAGATCCTGTCGCTGGGCGGGCGGGAAGTGCGCGCGGCCGCGCAGACGGCGCTCGCCGGCTCGCCCGAGGACCTGCGGGCCTTCCTCAAGGACGGCTGGCGGGCCCCGCTGGAGCAGGACCAGAGGGTCCAGGCCGTGCAGGTCATCTCGGCGGCCTCCGGACGCGGAGTCAAGGAGGCGGGTCAGAAGGCCCTCAACGGCACCATCGAGGACGTACGCGCGTTCCTCAACGAGGGGCAGTACGTCGCCGCGGACAGCGACGCCCGGGTGCAGACCGTCCAGATCATGAGCACCGGCGGGGACGCGACCCGCGAGGCCGCCCGGGTCGCCCTCAACGGGGACATCAACGACGTCCGGGAGTTCCTCGAGGTCGGCCAGCACATCGCGCGGGCCCGCGATCAGGAGCAGGCGACCGTCGCACAGCTCGCCGAGTGGGCCACCGAGGCCGGCCGGCAGGCCAAGGCCGAGACGGAGAAGGCCAAGGAGGCGTCGGCACGCGCGGTCGAGGCGACACAACTCGCCAAGGAGTCGGCCCAGAAGGCAGCCGCGGAGACCGAGGCGGCCAAGGCGGACGCCCAGAAGGCGTCGAGTGCCGCGGGCCGGGCAGCCGACGCCGCCCGGGGCGCCGCACGTGCCGCGCAGCAGGCCATCGACGCCGCCAACGCGGCAACCACCTCGGCCCGTGTGGCCGCCAACGCCGCCTCGCTGGCCGCGTCCGCCGCCGCGGCGGCCGCCCGG
>NZ_JBNGGE010000139.1:0-1656 GCF_049975785.1 Streptomyces sp. WG7 | reverse complement strand
TCCTTGAACGCACGATCCGCAGGCACCTCATCGACCGAACCATGCCCCAGAACACCCGCGACCTCACCCCGCACCACATCGAGTACGACCTCGGCCTGCTCGTCCTGGGGCAGCGCCGCGAGCTGCCGGGCGAGCTTGCCTGCCGAGGCCGAACCGGCCTTCGCGGCGCGGCGGGCCGGGACGCGGACCAGGCCGCTCAGCAGCGGCGGCAGCAACCCGCTGACCGCCTGAGCGCGGAGCGCGGCCAGGTCGAGCTTCATGGGTACGAGGACCGCGGCCTGAGTGGCGTTGGCGGTGTCGAAGAGGGCCAGGCCCTCGTCCTCGGTCAGGGCGTTCACTCCGCCGCGACCGGAACGCGCCACTTCGCCGGCCATGCCGCCGTCCCACAGGCCCCAGGCCAGCGACGTCGCCGCCAGACCCCGCGACCTGCGGTGCGCGGCAAGCGCATCGAGGAAGACGTTGGCGGCGGCGTAGTTCGCCTGGCCCGCGCCGCCGAAGACACCCGCCGCGGAGGAGAACAGGACGAACGCCGACAGGTCCATGCCCTGCGTGAGTTCGTGGAGGTTCCACGCCGCGTCCACCTTCGGACGCAGCACCGCCGACAGGCGCTCCTGGTCCAGGGACGCGATGACGCCGTCGTCCAGGACACCGGCGGTGTGCACCACCGCCGACAGCACCGGAGCCGCGTCCAGCACCGCGGCCAGTGCGTCCCGGTCGGCGACATCACACGCCGCCCACGACACCGACGCGCCCAGCTCAACCAGCTCCGCCGTCAACTCGACGGCGCCCGGGGCATCCCCGCCCCGCCGGCTCACCAGCAGCAGATCCCGCACCCCGTACTCGGTGACGAGGTGCCGCGCGAACAGACCGCCCAACGCACCACTGGCACCCGTCACCAACACCGTGCCCTCAAACACCGGGGCCTCGGCGTCGGGACCGGCGACGGCCCGCACCAGGCGAGGCGCGAGAAACACCCCGTACCGGACGGCGACTTCAGGCTCACCCGTCGCCAACGCCGCCGCGACGGTGTCCGCGTCGATCTCGCCGTCGACGTCGATCAAGCCGAACCGGCCCGGGTTCTCCGACTGCGCCGACCGCACCAGACCCCACACCGGGGCGTGCGCGAGATCCGCCACGTCCTCACCCGGCACCGCAGCCACCGCACCCCGCGTCAGGAACACCAGACGCGAATCGGCGAACCGCTCGTCACTCAGCCACTCCTGCACCAGCCCGAGCACCCGCCCGGACTCCGCATGCACCGCACCGGCCATGTCCCTCGCCAGCTCGTCGGCCGCGCACGGCACCACGATCACCGCCGGAACCGCGCCGTTCTCGGTCTCGAAGGCCTGGAGTCCGGCACTTACGAGCTTCCAGTCGTCGACCGAACCGCCGGCCGCCACCGGGGACCACTCGACCCGGAACAGCGCGTCACCCTGACCGCCAACCGGCCCGGCGAGCTGCTCCGGCGAGAACGCCCGCAGCACGAGACCGCCCACGGACGCCACCGGCGCACCCTCGGCGTCCGCCAGTTCCAGCGCCACCACATCACGGCCCGCACGCGACAACCGCACCCGTACCTCGGACGCGCCGACGGCGTGCAGAGTCACGCCCTGCCAGGAGAACGGCAGCTTGGCCTCACCGTCCCCGCTGTCGGTT
>NZ_JBNGGE010000138.1:0-1702 GCF_049975785.1 Streptomyces sp. WG7 | reverse complement strand
CGGCTGCGGGTTCGGGGGCTTGTTCGATGATGGCGTGCGCGTTGGTGCCGCTGAAGCCGAACGAGGACACCGCGGCACGGCGCGGACGGCCGGTCTGCGGCCAGTCCACCTGCTCGGCCAGCAGGGAGACCGCGCCCTCGGACCAGTCCACGTGCGGGGACGGCTCGTCCACATGCAGGGTCCTGGGCAGCACACCGTGCCGCATCGCCATCACCATCTTGATGACGCCCGCGACACCCGCCGCAGCCTGCGTGTGACCCATGTTCGACTTGATCGAACCCAGCCACAGAGGCAGCTCACCACTGTGCTCCTGACCGTACGTGGCGAGAAGGGCCTGCGCCTCGATCGGGTCGCCCAGCGTCGTGCCCGTCCCGTGCGCCTCCACCGCATCGACCTCGGCCGCCGTGAGCCGGGCACTGGCCAGAGCCTGCCGGATCACCCGCTGCTGCGACGGACCGTTCGGCGCCGTCAGACCATTACTCGCACCATCCTGATTGACCGCCGAACCCCGCACCACCGCCAGCACCGGATGCCCCTTGGCACGCGCGTCCGACAGCCGCTCCACGACCATCACACCCGCACCCTCGGCCCAACCCGTGCCATCAGCATCCGCCGAGAACGCCTTGCACCGGCCATCGGCCGCCAGACCACGCTGACGACTGAACTCCACAAAAGCCGCCGGCGTCGCCATCACCGTCACACCACCGGCCAACGCCAGATCACACTCACCACCCCGCAACGCCTGCACCGCCAAGTGCAGGGCAACGAGCGAGGACGAACACGCCGTATCGACGGTGACGGCCGGACCTTCGAGGCCGAACGCATAGGAGAGGCGGCCCGAGATGACACTCGCGGCATTGCCCGTGCCGACGAACCCTTCGACACCCTCCGGCAAAACCGACAGCCGGGACGCGTAATCGTGGTACATCACACCCGCGAAGACACCCGTCCGACTGCCCCGCATCGTCGTCGGGTCGATACCGGCCCGCTCGAACGCCTCCCACGACGTCTCCAGCAACAACCGCTGCTGCGGATCCATCGCCACCGCCTCACGCGGCGAAATCCCGAAGAACGCCGGATCGAAATCACCCGCGCCCCGAACGAAACCGCCCTCCCGCGCATAACTCGTCCCCTGCTGATCAGGATCAGCGTCGAACAACGCCTCCACATCCCAGCCACGATCCTCAGGGAACCCGGAAATCGCATCCCGGCCCTCCAGGACCAGCCGCCACAGATCCTCCGGACTCTCCACCCCACCCGGAAAACGACACCCCAGACCCACGATCGCGATCGGCTCGTCATCGAGGACCGGCACAAAGACCGGCGCCACGGCCGCCGGGGCAGCTCCGACGAGCTCGCCTCGCAGGTGCTCGGCCAGGACCACTGAGGTGGGGTAGTCGAAGACAAGGGTGGCCGGCAGGCGCAGCCCGACCGCCGCGGCAAGGCGGTTGCGCAGCTCGACAGCGGTCAGCGAGTCGAAGCCCAGCTCACGGAAGGACCGATCCGGCTCCACCCCCTCCGGACCCGCATAACCAAGGACCACCGCGACCTGGGTGCGGACCAGCTCCAGGACATGAGCCTCCTGCTCGGCCACGGTCAGTCCAGCCAGGCGATCGGCCACGGACACGACGCCGGCCTTCGCGGCGCGGCGGGCCGGGACGCGGACCAGGCCACTCAGAAGCGGCGGCAGCATCCCGCCGCC
>NZ_JBNGGE010000137.1:0-1716 GCF_049975785.1 Streptomyces sp. WG7 | reverse complement strand
TCCTTGAACGCACGATCCGCAGGCACCTCATCGACCGAACCATGCCCCAGAACACCCGCGACCTCACCCCGCACCACGTCCAGCACCGCGGCGAAGCGCTCGTTCTCGGCGAGTCCGGCCACCCGCTCGCGCAGCGCGGACGCGCCGACGGCGGCACCGTGCGCGGCCGCCCGGCGGGCCGGGACGCGGACGAGCCCGCGCAGCAGGTCGGGAAGCATCCCGCCGCGTGCCTGGAGGCGGAGGGCGGGCATGTCCAGCGGCAGCGGAACGAGCAGGGGCTCGGTCGTGCGCTGCGCGGCGTCGAAGAGGGCGAGCCCGGTCTCAGGGGACAGCGCGGTGATGCCGCCGCGGTGGATCCGGCCGCGATCGGTCTCCCCCAGGTCCCCGCCCATGCCGCCGTCCCACAGGCCCCACGCCAGCGACGTCGCCGCCAGACCCCGCGACCTGCGGTGCGCGGCAAGCGCATCCAGGAAGACGTTGGCGGCGGCGTAGTTCGCCTGGCCCGCGCCGCCGAAGACACCCGCCGCGGAGGAGAACAGGACGAACGCCGACAGGTCCATGCCCTGCGTGAGTTCGTGGAGGTTCCACGCCGCGTCCACCTTCGGACGCAGCACCGCCGACAAGCGCTCCGCGGTCAGCGACCCGACCACACCGTCGTCCAGGACACCGGCGGTGTGCACCACCGCCGACAGCACCGGAGCCGCGTCCAGCACCGCGGCCAGCGCGTCCCGGTCGGCGACATCACACGCCGCCCACGACACCGACGCACCCAGCTCAACCAGCTCCGCCGTCAACTCGACAGCACCCGGGGCATCCCCGCCCCGCCGGCTCACCAGCAGCAGATCCCGCACCCCGTACTCGGTGACGAGGTGCCGCGCGAACAACCCGCCCAGCTCACCACTGGCACCCGTCACCAACACCGTGCCCTGCGGGTCCAGCGCACGGACCGTGTCGTCGCCCGCCACAGCGGCGGACAGCCGCGGCACGCGGAGGGCGCCTCCGCGTACGGCCAGCTGGGACTCGGCGGTCGCCAACGCCGCCGCGACGGTGTCCGCGTCGATCTCGCCGTCAACGTCGATCAAGCCGAACCTGCCCGGGTTCTCCGACTGCGCCGACCGCACCAGACCCCACAACACGGCGTGCGCGAGGTCCGCCACGTCCTCACCCGGCAGCGCGGCGACCGCGCCCCGCGTCAGGAACACCAGGCGCGAGTCGCCGAAGCGCTCGTCGCCCAGCCACTCCTGCACGAGGTCCAGTGCCCGGTGTGCCGCGGCGTGCGCGGAATCCGCGACGTCGCTCACCGGCTCGCCCGCCGCGCACGGTACGACCAGCGTCGCCGGGACGGTCCCGCCCTCCGCCGCCACGCCGCGCAGCGCCGCCAGATCCGCGAACGCCTGGGACCCGGCGCCCAGCAGCATCCAGTCGTCGGCCACGGGGCCGCCGGCGTCGGCGGTCCGCAGCTCGGGCCAGTCCACGCGGAACAGGGCGTCGCGGGTGGCGTCCTGGGCCGTGCTCAGCTGGTCGCGGCTCACGCCGCGCAGGGCGAGGCCGGCCACGGACGCCACCGGCGCACCGGTGGCGTCGGCGATCTGCAGGGCGACCTCGTCGCCGTGGACGGGGGTGAACCTCACGCGCAGCGCGGACGCGCCGACGGCGTGCAGAGTCACGCCCTGCCAGGAGAACGGCAGCTTGGCCTCACCGTCCCCGCTGTCGGTT
>NZ_JBNGGE010000136.1:0-1743 GCF_049975785.1 Streptomyces sp. WG7 | reverse complement strand
CGGGCTGCGCAAGTCGTACGGCGACAAGACCGTCCTCGACGGCGTCGACCTGCACATCCCGGCCGGTTCCGTGTTCGCCCTGCTCGGGCCGAACGGTGCCGGCAAGACCACCGCCGTCAAGATCCTGTCCACGCTCATCACCGCCGACGGCGGACAGGCGCGGGTCGCCGGCCACGACCTCGCCGACGACCCGCAGGCCGTGCGGGCCGCGATCGGGGTCACCGGGCAGTTCTCCGCCGTCGACGGCCTGATCACCGGCGAGGAGAACATGCTCCTCATGGCCGACCTGCACCACCTGACCAAGCAGGAAGGACGACGGGTCACCGCCGAACTCCTGGACCGCTTCGACCTGGTGGAGGCCGCGAAGAAGCCCGCCAGCACCTACTCCGGCGGCATGAAGCGCCGCCTCGACATCGCCATGACCCTGGTCGGCAGCCCGCGGATCATCTTCCTCGACGAACCCACCACCGGCCTCGACCCCCGCTCCCGCCACAACATGTGGCAGATCATCCGCGAACTCGTCACCGACGGCGTCACCGTCTTCCTCACCACCCAGTACCTGGAGGAGGCCGACGAACTCGCCGACCGCATCGCCGTACTGAACAACGGCACGATCGCCGCCGAGGGAAGCGCCGAAGACCTCAAGCGGCTCATCCCCGGCGGACACGTCAGGCTCCGCTTCACCCACCCGGCCGCATACCGCACCGCCGCCACCGCCCTGCACCAAGCCACCCGCGACGACGAAGCGCTGGCCCTGCAGATCCCCTCGGACGGCACCCAGCGCGAACTGCGCTCCCTCCTCGACCGGCTCGACACCGCCGGCATCGAAGCCGACGAACTGACCGTCCACACCCCCGACCTCGACGACGTCTTCTTCGCCCTGACCGGCAGCACCGACGCACAGCCCACCCAGCCCAGCCAGCCCGAGGAGGCTGTCCGATGAGCACCCCCCTGGCCCCCACCCCCCTGGCCCCCACCCGCCCGGCCCGGATCTCCCTCGCCCTGCGCGACTCGTCCACGATGCTGCGCCGCAACCTCCTGCACGCGCGCCGCTACCCGTCCCTCACCCTGAACCTGCTGCTCACGCCGGTCGTTCTGCTGCTGCTCTTCGTCTACATCTTCGGTGACGCGATGAGCGCCGGCATCGGGGACGGTGGCGCGGACCGTTCCGCGTACATCGCCTACCTCGTGCCGGGCCTGTTACTGATGACCATCGGCAGCACCACGATCGGCACCGCGGTGTCCGTCTCCAACGACATGACCGAGGGCATCATCGCCCGCTTCCGCACCATGGCCATCCACCGACCCTCCGTGCTGATCGGACACGTCATCGGCAGCGTGCTCCAGTCGGTCCTGAGTGTGCTCCTCGTCGGCGCCGTCGCCGTGGCCATCGGCTTCCGGTCCACGGACGCCACGGCCCTGGAGTGGGCCGCGGCACTCGGACTGCTGGTGCTCTTCACTCTCGCGCTCACCTGGATCGCGGTCGGCATGGGTCTGGTCAGCCCGAACGCCGAGGCGGCGAGCAACAACGCGATGCCGCTGATCTTCCTCCCGTTCATCTCCAGCGCCTTCGTGCCGGTCGACGCGATGCCGGGCTGGTTCCAGCCGATCGCCGAGTACCAGCCGTTCACCCCGGCCATCGAGACCCTGCGCGGCCTGCTGCTCGGGACCGGGATCGGCCACAACGGCTGGCTCGCGGTCGCCTGGTGCCTGGCTCTCACCGCGCTCGGCTACTTCTGGTCG
>NZ_JBNGGE010000134.1:0-1848 GCF_049975785.1 Streptomyces sp. WG7 | reverse complement strand
AGCCGCCCACTCACGACGAGACCACCACCCCTCCCTGCCCACCGGGTTCTCCGAGGGCGACACGAACTCCGGAACCCATGTGCCCCGAAGCACCGAAGAATCCACGGGGGGAGAAGCCGCGGGCATCTGGATCTCTTGCCAGGTGTCGGGGGGGCCGTCGTTCCAGAAGGCCGGGTCCAGGGCACGGGGAAGCCGAACAGCAGCAACTTCTGAGGAGTTGTCAAGGAACCAGGTGAGGGTCATCGGGTTGCCGGCCCACGGATCAAGGGCCTTGCCCAGCATTTCCCGCATCACCCGAAGCAGCGGCCAGCCACTGGGAACACCGGACCGCTGCCACGCCTCCTGCCGCTGTGCGTACTGCCCGGCGATCTCCTCCAGCAGTTCCCAGGTCAGCGGCCCACCCCGCGCCCCGGCATAATGCTCATCCGCCAGACGCATCCACTCAAGCCGCCCGAACGCCTCCAGCAACCTCGGATCAGAAGCGGGATCGATACCGAAGATCTCGTTGACCGCGCGCATCATCCGAAGCATCCGCTCCTCCGGCTGAGCCGGCAGCACCCCGTCCGGACCCCCCAGATACCGGCCGACCAGACCCTCCAGCACACGCCCAGACGGCTCGGGGAAGAACAGCCGCGGGAACACCTCAGGAACATCAGTGGGATTCGCCGCCAGCACCGCCGAACCGTAGGTCACGCCTGTGACACCAACCTTCTCGGGCATGGCACGCACCACCCGCCCGACGGTATTGGCGACCATCTGGCCGTTACGGGGAACCACCAGCCGATCACGGCCCGGGGCCAGTGACCCCGCATGGCAGACATGCAGCTGTACGGCCTGGTCCGCGCGCAGCTTCTGGAAGCTGGGCCTGCGCCGCAGAAGCCCGCCGAGCTGTCCGTAATCCGCTTTCGCCTCGGTGCCACCGTCCAGCCGCAACGTGACGGCCCTCTCGTTGCCGTGGGCAACCACCCAATACCCGATCTGCGGGCCATCCAACGCACGGAGAGGGCCCATAGCATCCCGGTGCGGGTATACCCGGGCCCAGTACTCCGCAGAAGGCAGAAGAGGATACAGTCTCCGCTCCTCTTCGGCGGTGGCCCGAGGCCTCAGGCTGGACCGGCCAATGATTTCCGCATCATCCAGGCGGGAGATCGTGTGCCACATCACACGACGGTCGGAATGCACCTCGCCGTCCACCGTGCGGAAGAACCCCGGTTCCGCACCTGGCGGACGGACATACCCGGGCCTGCTGGGAATCCACTTGCCCACCGGCCTAGCACGCCTGCGGTCATCCAGCACCAGACGAGTGAAGTCCGTATGCGGATCCTCCTCGAAGGCGAGTATTCCGTCGGGGGCCCACACCACGCGGTTCTCGCCGCCCAGCCGGTCGGCCACCAGCCGGGGCAACTCCAGACCACCCGCCCCGGCCCCATCCACGAAGAGCACCACCGGGCCGTCCGTCGGCATCACCGGATCATGCCTGAGCAGCTCCGCCAGCTCCTCAGCCCTCACCCAATGCAGACCGTCCCTGTGGTCCGCTACCTGGACACCACGGGGATTGCCGTTCGCCAGCAGCACATACGGTTGCTCACCGGCCCACTTCATGACCTCTCGTGGCCCACCGAGGTAACCGCCATGGTCCACGTCAAGGAGAGGGATCGTCCCCCCCAGCCAGTTGCGTCCCGGCACCCAGCCATTGGGCCCAGCCACATAGTCCGGTCCCGAGAGCACTCCCAGATGCCTGTCGAGGTAGAAGGCGGCGACCGCCACCACGCTGCCCGCCCGGCCGGCCGCCCAGGCCTCCTGCGCAACGTCGTACAGCATCCACAGATCACCGACACCGACCGGATG
>NZ_JBNGGE010000133.1:0-1861 GCF_049975785.1 Streptomyces sp. WG7 | reverse complement strand
GGTCGACTGGGCGGAGTTGTTCGCCGGGACCGGTGCCCGCCACACCGAACTGCCCACCTACGCCTTCCAACGCCGACGCCACTGGCTCGGCATGGCGCTCGACGACGAGAAGACGCCGGCGGAGACCTCGGCTCTGGTGAGTGAGCTGCGGCGGCTCGATGAGACCGAGCGCGCGTACCGGATGACGGAACTGGCTCGCGCGCACATCACCGCCACTCTCGGCAACGGCGAGGTCGGTGAGGACGCGCTCGGTGAGACGTTCAGGGACCTGGGCTTCGATTCCTTGATGTCCGCCGAACTGCGGGACAGGCTCTCGCACGCCCTGGAGATCACCCTACCGAGTTCGGTGATCTTCGATTACCCCACTCCCGCTGTTCTCGTCGAACACCTGCAATCACTGCTGTTGGGCGCGGATGCCGACGTCGACATCCAGGCCGCGTCGATTGCCGATCCCGATGATCCCGTGGTGATCGTCGGGATGGCGTGCCGTTATCCGGGTGGGGTGGGTTCTCCGGAGGATCTGTGGTCGCTGGTGGTGGAGGGCCGGGAGGGGATCACTGGTTTTCCGGAGTCGCGTGGCTGGGACGTGGAGGGGTTGTATCACGCGGATCCGGATCATCCGGGGACGACGTATGCGCGTGGTGGCGGGTTTCTGCACGATGCGGGTGAGTTCGATGCGGGGTTCTTCGGGATCTCGCCCCGCGAGGCGACGGCGATGGATCCGCAGCAGCGGTTGTTGCTGGAGGTCGCCTGGGAGGCATTCGAGCGCGCGGGCATCGACGCGGACTCCCTGCGCGGCAGCCGGACCGGCGTGGTGGTGGGAGCGACACCGCACGGATACGGTGCGGTGGGCGCGGACGCCGGCGGATACCTGCTCACCGGCACCACCCCCGGGGTCCTGTCCGGGCGGATCGCGTACCAGTTCGGCTTCGAGGGACCCGCAACAACGGTCGACACGGCCTGCTCGTCGTCGCTGGTGGCCCTGCACCTGGCGGCGCAGGCGCTGAGGGCGGGCGAGTGCTCGCTCGCGCTGGCCGGCGGTGTCGCGGTCATGGGTACTCCGATGATCCTCACGGAATTCGCGCGGCAGCGCGGCTTGTCTCCGGACGGCCGGTGCCGGTCGTTCGGTGAGGGCGCGGACGGCACCGGGTGGTCCGAGGGCGTGGGCCTGGTCGTGCTGGAACGGCTGTCCGACGCGCGGCGCAACGGGCACCGGGTACTCGCGCTGCTGGCGGGTTCGGCCGTGAACCAGGACGGGGCCTCGAACGGACTGACGGCCCCGAACGGCCCCTCGCAGCAGCGGGTGATCCGGCAGGCGCTGGCCAACGCGGGGCTGACGGCCGCCGAGGTCGACGTGGTGGAAGGGCACGGCACGGGTACGCGGCTCGGGGACCCGATCGAAGCACAGGCACTGCTGGCCACCTATGGGCGGGAGCACACCGACGACTCACCCCTGTGGCTCGGATCGGTGAAAGCGAACATCGGACACCCGCAGGCGGCGGCAGGCGTCGCCGGGGTCATCAAAATGGTGATGGCGCTGCAGCACCGGTCCCTGCCCGGGACCCTGTTCGCCGATGCCCCCTCGACCGAGGTGGACTGGTCGTCCGGCGGCGTGGCGCTGCTGACCCGGACACGGGAATGGCCGGACACCGGCCGACCCCGGCGAGCCGGAGTGTCCTCGTTCGGCATCAGCGGGACGAACGCGCACGTCATTCTGCAGCAACCGTCGAACGAACCGGCAAGGGCCGATCGACGGCCGACGCCGACAGCCGCGCGTGAACTGCCGGTGTTGCCGTTTGTGTTGTCGGGGCGTGGGTCGGGGGCGTTGTGTGGTCAGGCTGCTCGGTTGCGGTCGTTTGTG
>NZ_JBNGGE010000132.1:0-1919 GCF_049975785.1 Streptomyces sp. WG7 | reverse complement strand
TCGGCGAAGACGTTGCCGGCTGCGTAGTTGCCCTGGCCCGGGCCGCCCAGCAGTCCGGCCAGGGACGAGAAGACGACGAACAGCGACAGGTCCAACTCCTGCGTCAGCTCGTGCAAGTGCCAGGTGGCGTCCACCTTCGGCGCCAGCACCCGGCCCATCCGCTCACCGGTCAGTGAGCCGATGACACCGTCGTCGAGGATGCCTGCGGTGTGCACAACACCTGTCAGCGGGTGTTCTGCGGGCACCGCCGCCAACACCGCCGCCAGCGAAGCCCGGTCGGAGACGTCGCAGGCCACGACGGTGACCTCGGCGCCCAACTGTGACAGTTCGGCGACCAGTTCGGCAGCGCCTCGGGCCTGCTCGCCCCGGCGGCTGGCCAGCAGCAGATGACGTACCCCGTGGGAGCGCACCAGGTGCCGGGCGGTCCAACTGCCCAGACCACCCGTGCCACCGGTGATCACGACCGTGCCCCGGACATCCACCGTTTCGGGCATGGTCAGGACGAGCTTGCCGGTGTGCTTGGCCTGGCTCATCGACCGGAAGACCTCACGGGCCCGCCGTACGTCCGTACTGGCCACCGGCAACGGCCGCAGCACCCCGGCCGCGAACAGCTCCATCAGCTCGGCCAGCATCTCGCCGATCCGCTCCGGCCCGGCCTCGATCAGATCGAAGGCCTGGTAGCCCGAACCGGGGTGGTCCGCCTGAACGTCATGCGCCGAGCGGATGTCGGTCTTGCCCATCTCGATGAACCGGCCGCGCTCGGCCAGCACCCGCAGTGAGGCATCCACGAACTCACCGGCCAGCGAGTTCAGTACCACATCCACGCCACGCCCTTGGGTGGCGGTGAGGAACCGCTGCTCGAAGTCCAGCGAACGCGAGGACGCCATGTGCCCGTCATCCAGCCCGAGCGAGCGCAGCACCTCCCACTTGCCCTCACTGGCGGTGGCGAACACCTCCACCCCGAAGTGCCGGGCCAGCTGGATCGCCGCCATACCCACACCACCGGCACCGGCATGCACCAGCAGCGACTCACCAGGCACCATCCCCGCCAGATCCACCAACCCGTAATAGGCGGTGAGAAACACGATCGGCACCGACGCAGCCTCAGCGAACGACCAGCCATCCGGCACCCGCACCACATACCGGTGATCGGTGTCAGCGACCGGACCGAACGCCGCCGGCACAATCCCCAAAACCCGATCCCCGACACGCAAGCCGTCCACCCCCGGACCGACTTCGGTGATGACACCGGCGGCCTCACTGCCCAACGGCCCCGCATCACCGGGGTACATCCCCAACGCGTTGAGCACATCGCGGAAGTTCAGCCCGGCCGCACACACCTGAATCCGCACCCGACCGGCCGCAACAGGCTCAGCGAGCTCGGAGCAGGGAACAAAGGACAGCCCTTCCAGCGTGCCCCGCCGCGTCGTCTCCAGCCGCCACAGCCCGCCAGCGGGCGGAACCAGGGCATCCCCATCGGAGTGGCGGGCCAAGTTCACGATGCGCACGGCCTTACCACGTACCGCCATTTGCGCCTCGTCAGTGGCGACTGCCCCGGCCAGCGCGGTGAGGTCGAGGACTCCATCGCTCTCGAGGTCCACCAGGGTGATCCGGTCGGGATTCTCCGACTGCGCGGACCGGACCAGGCCCCACACCGCCGCTGCGGGCAAGTCGGTCACCGGGTCGTCCGAGCCGGTGGTGACCGCTCCCCGAGTGACCACAACCAGCCGGGTCCCGCCGAAACGCTGTTCGGCCAGCCAGCACTGCACCTGCTCCAGCACCCACACCGACACCTCGTGCACACGCCCCACCACCGAGCCCGACTCAGGCTCGGGCGAGTGCGGCACGACCAGCACCACACTGCTCGGCACGGGAGTCCCGTACTCAACCGCAGTGCCCAGCGCGGCCAGATCCGCGTA
>NZ_JBNGGE010000131.1:0-1938 GCF_049975785.1 Streptomyces sp. WG7 | reverse complement strand
GCGCCTGGGCATGAACCCGCTCATCCTGGCGACCCTGGCGGCCATGGCGCTGGGCACCATCTCCGGCACCACGCCCTGGGGCGGCGCGGCCACCCGCGGCATCAGCGTCCTGCACCTGAGCGCCACCGAGTACTTCGTCCACATGATCGGCCCCATGGCCCTCACCAGCCTGGCGATCATCGCCGTCGCCTACTGGCTCGGCCTGCGCGAGCGCCACAAGATCGACGGTGAGAAGCTCGCCGCCTACAAGCTGGAGATCGCCACCGGCGCGGCGTTCGAGCCGGTCAAGGTGGACTGGCGCCTGTGGTTCAACGCCGCCCTCACCCTGCTGCTGATGGTGCTCCTCATCATGGAGGTCGCCGACCTGCTCGTCCTGTTCATGGTGGCGTTCGTCATCGCCCTGCTCGTCAACATCCGTGCCATCGGCGACCAGCAGGAACTCATCAAGCGGCAGGCCGCCAACGCCGTCCCGGTGATGATCCTCGTCCTGGCCGCCGGCGTCTTCACCGGCATCATGACCGACTCCGGCATGATCAAGGCCATGGCCGACGCGGCCCTCGCCATCGTCCCCGAAGGCTGGGGCGACATCATCCCGCTGTTCACCGCGATCCTCGCCCTGCCGCTCGGCTTCTTCATGTCCAACGACGGCTACTGGTTCGGCGTCGTCCCCGTACTCGCGGAGTCCGCCGCGCACTACGGCATCCCCGCCAACGAGATCGCCCGCGCCGGCGCCATCGGCCAGATCCTCCACATGATGGGCCCCACCAGCGCCCCGCTCTGGGTCCTCCTCGGACTCGTCAAGGCCGAACTGGGCGACTTCCAGAGACACGCCCTGCGCTGGGGCGTCCTCGTCTCCGCCGCATACATCCTTTTCGCCGTCGTCACCGGCGCCATCAGCGTCACCTGAGCCGCGGACTGTGCCTCGCAGGCCTCCTCGTTCCCGGTGGGCCGCACCCCGTATCGGTGCGGCCCACCGGGTTCATGCCGTGCCGCCGCGGGGTCCCGAGGGCTCGCCGCCGCGGCACTCGGCGTCAGGCGACCGTGATGGCGCCGGTCATCAGGGCGAAGGCGATGTAGGCGAGCGAGACGGGGACGCCCCAGCGCAGCGCCGTCTTCTGGAAGTCGCCGAGGTCCGCCTTGACCAGTCCGAGCAGCACCCACAGGGGCGCGGAGGTGGGGCCCATGCTGTGCAGTATCTGGCCGATGGCGCCGGCGCGGGCGATCTCGTTGGCGTGGATGCCGTAGTGGCCCGCCGATTCGGCCAGCACGGGGACCACGCCGAACCAGTACGCGTCGTTCGACATGAAGAAGCCGAGCGGAAGCGCGAGCAGGGCCGTGAAGAGGGGCACCAGATTGCCCCAGCCGTCCGGGACGACCGAGAGGGCCGCGTCCGCCATCGCCTCGATCATTCCGGCGTCCGTCATGATGCCCGTGAAGATGCCGGCCGCCAGGACGAGCATCATCACCGGCACGGCGTTGGCGGCCTGGCGCTTGATGAGTTCCTGCTGGTCGGCGATGGAGCGGATGTTGACGAGCAGGGCGACGGCGAACGCCACCATGAAGAGCACCACGAGGTCGGCGACCTCGAGGATGAGGAGCACCATCAGGAGCAGGGTGAGGGCGGCGTTGAACCACAGCCGCCAGTCGGCCTTCACGGTAGGGATGGCCTCGCCGGAGGCGATCTCCAGCTTGTAGGCGGTGAGCTTCTCCCCGTCGATCTTGTGGCGCTCGCGCAGGCCGAGCCAGTGGGCGACGGCGATGATCGCCAGGCTGGTGAGGGCCATGGGCCCGATCATGTGGACGAAGTACTCACCCGCGTCCAGGTGGAGGGCGCTGATGCCTCGGGTGGCCGCGCCGCCCCAGGGGGTGGTGCCGGAGATGGTGCCGAGCGCCATGGTGGCGAGGGCGGCGAGAATCAGGGGGTTCATGCCCAGGCGT
>NZ_JBNGGE010000130.1:0-1981 GCF_049975785.1 Streptomyces sp. WG7 | reverse complement strand
CCGGCCGGCGCTCGAGCCCGACCTGGCGGCCGAACAGCCGAGCGGGCCGTGACAGCGCTCCCGCGACGCGGCCCGCAGGCAGCGACGGTGGCGGCGCCAGTCGCACCCGCGGAGGCAACGGCGGCCGGGCGCCAAGCCAGCTCCCGACCGGTGACGAACGGACTGAGGAGATGGATACCGGTGAACGTTCGACCACCATCCGACGAACACGTGATCAGTCTGGTCGGTGACGCTGTCGCCGCGCCCTCGATGCACAACGCGCAACCGTGGCGTTTCCGCTACGTGCGTCAGCGCGGACGTTCGAGCTGTACGCCGACTTCGACCGCGCCATGCCGTACTCCGACCCACGCGCCCGTGGCCTGCACATAGGCTGTGGCGCCGCCCTGCTGAACCTGCGGGTAGCCGCGGCCTGCGACGGCTGGCACGCGAAAACGCGGCTGCTGCCCCGCCCCGGAGACCCGGCGCTCCTCGCGACCGTGCGGCTGACCGGCCCGGGAGGCGACGACAGCGACCTCGCCGCGCTGCACCCGGCCATCACCGAGCGGCACAGCAGCCGATTCCCGTTCGAGGAGCAGCGGATCCCTGAAGACCTGCGCGGCGAGCTGGTCGAGGCCGCCCGTCGCGAAGGCGCCGCGCTGGCCTTCCCTGCCCCCTGGCATCTGCAGCATGTGCTGGATCTCGTGCGGGAGGCCGAGGCACGCGATCTCACCGACCGCGCGTCCGAACGGGAACTGGCGGAGTGGACCCGCACCGACGCTCCGTCGGTGAACTGTACGGACGACGGCGTCCCGGACTACGCCTTCGGCCCCGTCAGAAGCGGGGGCCGGGCGCCCCTGCGGGACTTCGCGGGTACTCGCCGCGTGGCGGGACGGGGCACCGCGGTCTTCGAAGTGGCACCCCAGCTCGCCTGCGTCAGCACGACGCACGACCGCCCGGAGGACTGGCTGCGGGCCGGCCAGGCCATGGAACGTGTCCTGCTGCTGGCCACAGCCGAAGGTCTGGTCGGATCCCTCGCCACACAGCCCCTCGAACGGCCCGACCTGCGATGGCTCCTGCGCGATCCGGTGACCGGTGCCGGCCACCCGCAGATGCTGCTACGACTGGGATACGGCCCCAAAGGGCCTCGGACGCCCCGGCGGCCGGTGTCGGAGGTGCTCGACGTGCAACCCCGGGCACTCCAAGGAGAGGCGGGATCGGAGACCGAGGACGACTTCGTCCGGCGAGGGCCGATACGCTGAATCCGAGGGCCGTCCGTTTCTTGCGTTCCCTCGGCGCACGGTGCGTGGTCTCGCTAACTCCTCCGCAGGCCGCTCTTGCATCCGACGCAGCTTCACAGTCGGTGGTGCTCTACTGGACGCTGTAGCCGTCGTCCGACTCGTCATGCGGACTTCGTCGCGGTGCTGCCGCACGCGGACGAGAGCAACGCCGTTCGTCTCGCGCCGTCAGCCGCCATCCCGCCTCCCCCTCCCCGCGAACGGGCCGGGGAGGCGAAAAGCATGTTCAGCTGGGTGAAGGCACGTTGCCTACGGCGGCGTGGTCCCAATGGTCGACTGACAGGAGAGCGAGGTGACCACACACTCTCCGGCGGCCAGGCTGTTGACCATCGTCTGGGCGGTATCGGGTGCAACATAGACGTTGATCGCCGGTTGGCCAAACCGGCGATGATGGCGACCCTTGAGGGAGTTTATGGCCACTGGGCTCGGCGTTGGATCCGTGTGGGGCACGAGGAGCCGAGACCCTCTACGGAGAGCGAGTTGTCCTGTCTTATCCGATCAAGAAGCTTGCCCCCAATGCCAAGGGGAAGGTCCGGTACCGGTTCGTGGTCGATGCGGCCCCCGATCCGGTCACGGGGAAGCGTAAGCAGGTGACGCGTACCTTCGGGACGTTGAGGGAGGCGAAGGCGCAGTACGCGAGCATCGTGCATCGTCGCTACGAGGCAGCGCGCGCACCGCTCAGTCAGGTCACGGTGGACGAGTGGCTC
>NZ_JBNGGE010000129.1:0-2058 GCF_049975785.1 Streptomyces sp. WG7 | reverse complement strand
AGCCCCCGCACCAACTCCACGACAAACGACGCACGATCCCCCTCCGCCATCCCCCGCAACCGCACAGCAAACGACGAACCGACCGCCTGAGAAGACTCATCCGTGCTCTCTTCAGTACGGGCGACCGCCATCGCTTCCGGCAGTTCGGCGAGGAGCCTGCTGGGACGCGCAGACGTGAAACCAGGAACGAAACGCTCCCAGTCCATGTCCGCGATGGCGACGACAATGTCCTGGGCGCCCACCGCACGGTGCAGGGCGGTCAGCGCCGTTGCCGCGTTCATGGGCGATACACCGCCTCGGCGCATCCGGGCGGCCATCGCCTCGTCGGCCGCCATGCCACCCTCGGCCCACGGACCCCACGCGATCGACGTCGCCGCCAGACCATCCGCACGCCGCTGCTCCGCCAGGGCGTCCAAGTAGGCGTTCGCGGCCGCGTAGTTGCCCTGGCCCGCGGCTCCCCAGACACCGGCGGCAGAAGAGAAGAGGACAAAGGCGTCGAGGGTGATGTCCAGCTCGGTCGTCAGCTCGTGCAGGTAGAGCGCCGACGTGGCCTTCGCCCGCAGCACACCGTCAATGCGCTCCGGGGTCAGGGCATCCAGTACACCGTCGTCCAGCACGCCCACCGTGTGAACAATGGCGGTCAGCGAGTCGGCATGCTCGGCGAGCACAGCGCGCAGCGCCTCACGGTCGGACGCGTCACACACCACAACGGAGACGTCGACACCCAACTCCGCCACCAGCTCAGCAGCACCCGGTGCATCCATGCCACGGCGGCTGGTCAGCACCAGCCGCTCGGCACCCGCCTCCGCCAACCACCGCGCGACACGACCACCCAGCGCACCCGTGCCACCGGTCACCAGCACCGTCCCAGACGGCGACCACGACGCCGTGGCCTCGGACAGTGCTGCGCGAACGAGACGACGACCGAACACACCCGAGGAGCGGACCGCCACCTGGTCCTCACCAGAACCGGTCAGCACGCCCACCAGACGGGACTGTGCACGCTCATCCAGCGATTCCGGCAGGTCCACCAGACCACCCCAACGCTCCGGCACCTCCAGGGCGGCGACCCGGCCCAGTCCCCACAGCTGAGCCTGCACGGGCGACGTCAACCGGTCCGACCGGCCGACCGAAACGGCTCCACGCGTCAGACTCCACAACCGGGCGTCCACACCGGCATCGCCCAGGGCCTGCAGCAATGAGACCGACTCAGCGAGCCCGAGCAGCGACACGACACCCGCGTACTCGCCGGCAACGAGTCCCGCCAGCGCAACGCGGTCCGCGCCCGGCTCGACCTCGACCCGGCGCACCTCCGCACCACGCCCCGCCAGCGCACTAACCACCGGCCCGTCATCGTCACTCCTGGCCGGCACGACCACCAGCCACGACCCGGACAACCGTGCGCCGGAAACCTCGGCCAGCGGCTTCCACACCACCCGGTACCGCCAGCCGTCCACCTCCGACCGCTCCCGACCCTGCCGACGCCACGCCGCCAGACCAGGCAGGACACTCGCCCAAGCGGTCTCGTCGTCGGTGCCAAGGGCGGTCACTAGTGACGTGAGGTCTTCGCGCTCGACGGCGTCCCAGAACCGGGCATCCACGGCGCCCACGGCTCCGCCCGGCAGAGCGTTGCCAGTCGGTACCGCCTCCGGCCAGTAGCGCTTCCGCTGGAAGGCGTACGTCGGCAGGTCCACCCGTCGCGTACCGGTCCCGGCGAAGAACTTCCGCCAGTCGACCTCGACGCCTCGCACGTGGGCCTGCGCCAGAGCAGTGACGGCGGTCTCGACCTCGGACCGGCCCTTGCGCAGCACGGGAACGATGGCCACGTCTTCGCCCGTCACGCACTCCTGCGCCATCGCCGACAGCACACCGTCCGGACCCAGCTCCAGGAACAGGCTGACACCGGCCTCCTCCAGGGCGCGGACGCCGTCCAGGAAGCGGACAGCCTCGCGGACGTGCCGGACCCAGAACTCCGCGGAGCCCATGTCATCCGTGACGACGGCACCGGTCAGGTTGGAGACGACCGGGATGCGTGGGGCCTCGAACGACAGCCCGGAC
>NZ_JBNGGE010000128.1:0-2322 GCF_049975785.1 Streptomyces sp. WG7 | reverse complement strand
ACCGACATCTTCCTGGCGGCCACCGACGAGGACCCGCTCTTCGGTGCGAGTCGGGCACCCGGGTCCGGTCACGGGAGTCAGGCCGCTCCCGCCGTGCGGGATACAGCCTGGTCCCGTGCCGTCATCGACCAGTGGATGCGGTTGCTGCACGAGACCTTCGGCGTGCAGTGGGGTGACGGGCGTTTCGGTGAGTATCTCGCCGGGCTGGGGGTTCTGGAGGCGGTGCGGGCGGCGGATGCCGAGCTTTCGTGGGAGCTGCTGGACACCGGTGTGCTGGAGAAGATGGCCCGCAGGGTGCTGCGTCTGCCCGATGACCATCCGGTCGGTGTCGGTGATCTGTGGATGCTGTACGACGTTGCGCAGGAGGCCTGGGCGGCCGGCCGGGCGGGCAGTGTGGTGGCGGTCGCCGCCTTCTACCTCGACAGGCATCTGGGAGTGCTCTCGGGACCGGGCCGTGTGGCGACGCCCGACGGCTGGGTGCCGGGACGCAACTGGCTGAGGCCGCCGGTTCCCTTCGACCCGGATCATGGCGGTTATGCCGGTGGACGACGAGAGGTCATGAAGTGGGCCGGTCAGCGACCCTATGTACTGCTGGCGAGCGGCAGTTCCGGGGGTGTCTGGGTAGTGGACCGGGCCCGTGTCTCGCATTGGTTGGGTGCTGAGGAGCTGGCGGAGCTGCTCAAACATGACCCGGTGATGCCGACGGACGGCCCGGTGGTGTTCTTCGTGAGCCGGGCCGGTCAGGGTGGTCTGGAGCTGCCCCGCCTGGTGGCCGACCGGCTGGCCATGGGGCCGGGCGGCCGGAACCGCGTGGTGTGGGCCACCGACGGAGACCTGGTCTTCGAGACGAGTTCACAAACGGGCTTCGACCGTCTGGTGCTGGATGACAGCAGGCGTGGTGAGGCTCCGGTGGGCAAGTGGATTCCCAGCAGGCCCGGGTATGTCCTGCGGGGCGCGGGGTCGGGCTTCTTCCGCACGGTGGACGGCCAGGTGATTTCCGACCGTCATGTGGCGTGGCACGCGATCCTCGATAAAGACGGCACGCGAATCATCGGCCGGTCCAGCATGAGCCCTCAGGACACCGCCCAGTACGATCACCCCGTTCTGTCTTCTCTGGAAGGCTGGGCCCGGGGATACGGCGACCTCTCAGGTTCTTCCCATGCGTTTGATGGCCCGAAGGTCGGGTACTGGGTGCTTACCCACGGCGACAGGCAGGCTGTCGATTTGTGGCTGGACGACGGCACCCTGGTGAGAGTGAATTACGTAGAACTCGGCCGGGTTCTGCGGCGCAGGCCCAGCTTCCAGAAGTTGCGCGCGGACCAGGCCGTACAGCTGCATGTCTGCCATGCGGGGTCACTGGCCCCGGGCCGTGATCGGCTGGTGGTTCCCCGTAACGGCCAGATGGTCGCCAATGCCGTCGGGCGGGTGGTGCGTGCCGCGCCCGCATCGGTCAACATCCGCACTTCGCCCGATGGCGATTTTCCGGTGCTGGAGCTGAGTAATCCCGTTGATGTTCCTGAGGTGTTTCCGCGGCTGTTCTTCCCCGAGCCGTCTGGGGATGAGCTGTGGGACCGGATTGACCAATACCTCGTAGGTCCGGACGGCGCGCTGCCGCCTGAGCCAGAGGAGCGGATGCTTCGGATGATGCGCGCCGTCAACGAGATCTTCGGTGTCGATCCCGTTTCTGAGCCGCAATTGCTGGAGGCGTTCGGGCGTCTGGAGCGGATGCGTCTGGCGGACCAGGACCGTGCCGGTTGGCGGGGTGGTCCGTTGACTTGGGAGCTGCTGGAGGAAATCGCCGGGCAGTACGCGGTGCGGCAGGAGGCGTGGAAGCGGTCCGGTGCTCCGAGCGGCTGGCCGCTGCTTGCGGTGATGCGGGAGATGCTGGGCAAGGCCCTTGATCCGTGGGCCCGCAACCCAATGACCCTCACCTGGTTCCTTGACAACTCCTCAGAAGTTGCTGCTGTTCGGCTTCCCCGTGCGCTGGACCCGGCCTTCTGGGACGACGGCAACCCCGACAACTGGACGAGGTTGGTGCCTTCCTCAGAGGACACCGGACAGCCTGAGCTGTCCGGTGAGTCGGACAGCGCGGGTGATGAGGAGTCGGAGTACTCGGAACAATCGGACTACTCGGAGATAGGCTGGGACAGTTCCAGCGATGAGGGCGAGCCCTTCTCGCTCGATACGGATGAGGTGCCGGGTTTCCAGCCGAGTGGGGCACCGCCGGGTGACGTGCCGGGGTCTTCGGCGCTCAAGGGCGCGCGGGTTCCGGAGTTCGTGTCGGTTTCGGAGAGTCCGGTGGGCAGGGAGGGTTGGTGGTCT
>NZ_JBNGGE010000127.1:0-2481 GCF_049975785.1 Streptomyces sp. WG7 | reverse complement strand
CCCCACGACTCCAACAGCCGGAACAGCGCCACCTCCACCGCGAACAACCCCGGCTGCGCGAACTCCGTCCGGTCCAGAACCCCGGTGTCCTCCCCGAACAGCACATCCCTCAACGGCACATCGAGGTGGGCGTCCATCCGGGCGCAGACCGCGTCCAAGGCGTCCGCGAACACGGGATAGGCCTCGTACAGCTCACGCCCCATCCCGCGGTGCTGGCTGCCCTGCCCCGTGAACAGGAACGCGAGCTTGCCGGCGACCGGAGATCCGGTCACCACGTCGACGGATTCTCCGCCCGACACCGACGCGAGCCGCTGGAGGAACACACCGCCGTCGCCCGCGACGATGACGGCGCGGTGATCGAGCGCGGCCCGACCGGTCGCCAGCGCACGGCCGATGTCCACCGGGCGGAGGTCGGTGTGGGCGTCGAGACGGGCGTGAAGGCGTGCCGCCTGGTCACGCAGGGCAGCCTCGGACTTGCCCGACAGTACCCACGGCACGACGGCGGGCCGGTTCGACGCGGCCGTGACCGTCGTGTCGTCCGGGGCCTGCTCCACGATGGTGTGGGCGTTGGTGCCGCTGATGCCGAAGGACGAGATGCCGGCCCGACGCGGGCGTCCGGTGTCGGGCCACTCCTGTCGCTCGGTGAGCAGGGCCACCTCGCCGGCCGACCAGTCCACGTGCGGGGTCGGCTCGTCCACGTGCAGCGTCCGCGGCAGCACCCCGTGCCGCATCGCCATGACCATCTTGATGACGCCCGCGACACCGGCGGCGGCCTGGGTGTGCCCGATGTTCGACTTGATCGAGCCCAGCAGCAGCGGCCGGTCCTCCGGCCTGTCCTGACCGTAGGTGGCCAGCAGGGCCTGGGCCTCGATCGGGTCACCCAGACGGGTGCCCGTGCCGTGCGCCTCCACCACGTCCACGTCAGCCGTCGACAGCCCGGCACTCGCCAGCGCCTGCCGGATCACCCGCTGTTGCGAGGGGCCGCTCGGCGCCGTCAGGCCGTTGCTGGCACCGTCCTGGTTCACCGCCGAACCCCGCACCAGAGCCAGCACCGGATGCCCGTTGCGCCGGGCGTCCGACAGCCGCTCCACCAGCAGCATGCCCACACCCTCGCCCCACCCCGTACCGTCGGCGGCAGCCGCGAACGCCTTGATCCGGCCGTCCTCCGCCAGCCCCCGCTGACGACTGAAGTCCACGAAGGTCTCGGGGGTCGACATCACCGTCACGCCACCCGCAAGAGCGAGCGAGCACTCGCCCTGCCGCAGTGCCTGCACCGCCCAGTGCAGAGCCACCAGCGAGGCGGAGCACGCCGTGTCGACGGTCACCGCGGGACCCTCCAGCCCCAGCGCGTAGGAGACCCGGCCCGACATCACGCTTCCGGCATTGCCCGTCCCGAGATGGCCTTCGACGCCTTGGGGCTCGGCGGCGGCGAGGGTCAGGTAGTAGTCCTGGCCGTTGGTGCCGACGAACACACCCGTCTGGCTGCCGCGCAACGAGGACGGATCGATGCCGGCCCGCTCGAACGCCTCCCACGAGGTCTCCAGCAGCAACCGCTGCTGCGGATCCATCGCCAGCGCCTCACGCGGCGAGATCCCGAAGAAGTCCGCGTCGAACTCGGCCGCGTCGTAGAGGAACCCGCCACCGCGGGCGTAGAACGTGCCCTGCCGATCCGGATCCGGGCTGTAGAGCTGTTCCAGGTCCCAGCCGCGGTCGACGGGGAACTCCCCCACGGCGTCCGTCCCCGTCACCAGCATCTGCCAGAGTTCTTCGGGAGAGGTGACACCGCCGGGGAAGCGGCAGCTCATCGCGACAATCGCGATCGGGTCGTCATCGGCGGCAATCGCGACGGGCAGGTCGGCATCCGCGACCCGGATCGTCCCCAGCAGCTGACCCCGCAGGTACTCCGCGAGCGCCGCCGACGTGGGGTAGTCGTAGACCAGCGTCGCCGGCAGTCGCAGCTCCGTCGCCGCACCCAGCCGGTTCCGCAGCTCGACCGCCGTCAGCGAGTCGAAGCCCAGCTCCTTGAACGCCCGCCCGGCACCCACCGCGTCAACCCCGGCATGACCGAGCACAGCCGACACCTGGGCACGCACCAGATCCAGCAGCATTCGCTCCTGCTCAGCCGGAGCGACGGTGGACACCCGCCGCGCAAAGGACGTCGGGCCCCCGGCGTCGGCGGCTGACTCCGCCACCTCTGCGTGCGTCGCGCGTGCCTCGGGGAGCTGGGCAAACAGCGAGCTGCGGCGAACGGTGGTGAATCCGGCGAGGAAGCGGTCCCACTCCACGTCGGCCACCGTGAGCGCGGCTTCACCGGAACCGACCGCCTGCCGTATCGAGTTGACCGCCAGGTCCACTCGCATCGGCGGCACACCGCCTCGGCGCATGCGGGCCGACGTCGCCTCGTCGGCGGCCATGCCGCCCTCGGCCCACGGACCCCACGCGATGGACGTCGCCGCCAGACCGTCCGCGCGACGCTGCTCC
>NZ_JBNGGE010000126.1:0-2603 GCF_049975785.1 Streptomyces sp. WG7 | reverse complement strand
CCCGCGACCTCGACCTCTCCGCCTTCGTGCTGTTCTCCTCCTTCGCCGCCACCTTCGGCGCACCCGGCCAGGGCAACTACGCGCCGGGCAACGCCTTCCTCGACGCCTTCGCCGAGCACCGCCGCGCGGCCGGTCTGCCCGCGACCGCGATCGCCTGGGGCCCTTGGGGCGACGGCGGAATGGCGGAGGGCGCGGTCGGCGACCGCATGCGCCGCCACGGCGTCATCGAGATGGACCCGGAGCGGGCCGTCGCCGCGCTCCAGCACGCACTGGACCGGGACGAGACGACGCTGACCGTCGCCGACATGGAGTGGAAGCGCTTCGTCCTCGCCTTCACCTCCGGCCGGTCCCGGCCGCTGCTGCACGACCTGCCCGAGGCCCGCGCGGCCGCCGAGAGCATCCGTGCCGACGCCACCGAGGGCGCCGGCGACGCGGGCGAGTTCGCCAGGCGGATCGCCGGGCAGCCCCCGGCCGAGCAGGAGCGGCAGCTCCTCGACCTCGTCCGCACCGCCGTCGCCGCCGTGCTGGGATACGCGGGCCCCGAAGCGGTCGAGGCCGGGCGCGCGTTCAAGGAGCTCGGCTTCGACTCGCTCACCTCGGTCGAACTCCGCAACCGCCTGGTCGCCGCCAGCGGCCTCAAGCTCCCGCCCACCCTCGTCTTCGACTACCCGACGGCGGCCGTCCTCGCCCGGTACCTGCGTGAGGAGATGTTCGGGAGGGACGGGGAGGCGACGTTCGCCGTCCCGACGCCCAGCGCCGCGGCCCTCGACTCCGAACCCGTCGCGATCGTCGCGATGGCGTGCCGCTTCCCCGGCGGGGTGCGTACCCCCGAGGAGCTGTGGCAGTTGCTGGCCTCCGACGGCGACGCGCTGTCGCAGTTCCCCGCCGACCGCGGCTGGGACGTCGAGGCGCTGTACGACCCCGACCCCGACGCCCAGGGCACCTCGTACACCCGCGAGGGCGGATTCCTGTCCGGAGCGGCCGAGTTCGACCCTGGGTTCTTCGGGATATCGCCGCGTGAGGCGCTGGCCATGGACCCGCAGCAGCGGCTGCTGCTGGAGACGTCCTGGGAGGCGTTCGAGCGGGCCGGCATCGATCCGCAGACCCTGCGCGGCAGCCAGGCCGGCGTCTTCGTCGGCACCAACGGCTCGGACTACGCCGAACTCGCCCGCACCGCGACCGAGGGCCTCGAGGGCCATCTCGCCACGGGCAGCGCCGGCAGCGTCGTCTCGGGCCGCATCTCGTACACCTTCGGTCTGGAGGGCCCGGCGGTCACCGTCGACACCGCCTGCTCCGCCTCGCTCGTCGCCCTGCACCTGGCCGTCCAGGCGCTGCGGGCGGGGGAGTGCTCCGTGGCCCTGGCCGGCGGCGTGACGGTCATGTCGACGCCCGGCACCTTCATCGAGTTCAGCCGCCAGCGGGGACTGTCCACGGACGGCCGGTGCAAGGCGTTCTCCTCCGACGCCGACGGCTTCAGCCCCGCCGAGGGCGTCGGCATGCTGCTCGTGGAGCGACTGTCGGACGCGCGGCGCAACGGCCACCCGGTGCTGGCGGTGGTGCGCGGCTCGGCGATCAATCAGGACGGTGCCAGCAACGGCCTCACGGCCCCCAACGGCCCGTCCCAGCAGCGCGTCATCCGCCAGGCCCTCGCCAACGCGCGCCTCTCCGCCGCCGACGTCGACGTGGTCGAGGCGCACGGCACGGGCACCACGCTCGGCGACCCCATCGAGGCGCAGGCCCTGCTCGCCACCTACGGTCAGGACCGCCCCGACGGCCGGCCACTGCTGCTCGGCTCGATCAAGTCGAACATCGGCCACGCGCAGGCCGCCGCCGGTGTCGCGGGCGTCATGAAGATCGTGCTCGCCATGGAGCACGGCGTGCTGCCGCGCAGCCTCCACATCGCCGAGCCCACCCCGCACGTCGACTGGACCGCGGGCGACATCGACCTGCTGACCGAGGCACGGCCGTGGCCGGACACCGACCGCCCATGGCGTGCGGGAGTCTCGTCGTTCGGCTTCAGCGGCACCAACGCGCATGCCATCATCGAGCAGGCGACCGCCGTCACTGAGGGGTCCGAGCAGGAGACGACCCCGGAACCGGCGCCGACACCCCTACTGGCCGGGGTGACCCCTGACGGGTCTCCCTCGGGTCCGTCGGCCGCCCTGCCGTGGACCCTCACCGCGCGGACGGGGAAGGCGCTGCGCGGCCAGGCCGAACGCCTCCTGTCTCATCTCGCCGCCCACCCTCACCTGCGACTTGTCGATGTCGCCTGCTCCCTGGCCACGACCCGCGGCGCACTGGACGAGCGCGCCGTCGTCGTCGGCCGCGAGCGTGCCGACGTCGTCACCGCCCTGACCGCCCTGGCCGCGGGGGAGACCTCACCGGTGCTGGTACAGGGGTCCGCGATCGGGGGAAGGACGGTGTTCGTCTTCCCCGGACAGGGGTCGCAATGGGTAGGCATGGCCGAGGGCCTGTTGGACGCTTCAGCGGTGTTCGCTGCCCGGATGGAGGAGTGCGCTCAGGCGCTGGAGCCGTTGACCGGTTGGTCGCTGGTGGATGTGCTGCGTGGTGTGGAGGGTGCTCCGTCGCTGGAGCGTGTGGAC
>NZ_JBNGGE010000125.1:0-2710 GCF_049975785.1 Streptomyces sp. WG7 | reverse complement strand
GGGCAGGGGCTGACTCTGTCGCCGACCACCGAGGTGCTCCTGGAGGAGTCCATCCTGGGCTGGAAGGAGTACGAGCTGGAGCTGATGCGCGACAAGAACGACAACGTCGTGGTCGTCTGCTCCATCGAGAACTTCGACCCCATGGGTGTGCATACCGGTGACTCGATCACGGTGGCGCCCGCGATGACGCTGACCGACCGCGAGTACCAGGTGCTGCGTGATGTCGGTATCGCGATCATCCGTGAGGTCGGTGTCGACACGGGGGGCTGCAACATCCAGTTCGCGGTGAACCCCGAGGACGGCCGCGTCATCGTCATCGAGATGAACCCGCGCGTGTCGCGTTCGTCCGCGCTGGCCTCCAAGGCGACCGGCTTCCCGATCGCGAAGATCGCCGCGAAGCTTGCCGTGGGCTACACCCTCGACGAGATCCCGAACGACATCACGCGGGAGACCCCGGCCTCCTTCGAGCCCACGCTCGACTACGTGGTCGTCAAGGCCCCGCGCTTCGCCTTCGAGAAGTTCCCCTCGGCGGACTCCACCCTCACGACCACCATGAAGTCGGTCGGCGAGGCGATGGCGATCGGCCGGAACTTCACCGAGGCGTTCCAGAAGGCGCTGCGCTCGCTGGAGAAGAAGGGCAGCCAGTTCACCTTCGCCGGCGAGGCGGGCGACAAGAAGGCGCTGCTGGAAGAGGCGGTCCGGCCGACCGACGGCCGGATCAACACGGTCATGCGGGCGATCCGCGCGGGCGCCACGCCCGAGGAGGTCTTCGCGTACACGAAGATCGATCCCTGGTTCGTCGACCAGCTCTTCCTGATCAAGGAGACCGCCGACGAGCTGGCCGCCGCCCCCGAACTGACACGTGAACTGCTCGGTGAGGCCAAGCGGCACGGTTTCTCCGACCAGCAGATCGCCGAGATCCGCGGGCTGCGCGAGGACGTCGTGCGTGAGGTGCGGCACGCGCTCGGCATCCGCCCGGTCTACAAGACGGTCGACACCTGCGCCGCCGAGTTCGCCGCGAGGACGCCGTACTTTTACTCCTCCTACGACGAGGAGAGCGAGGTCGCGCCCCGCGAGAAGCCCGCGGTGATCATCCTGGGGTCCGGGCCGAACCGTATCGGGCAGGGCATCGAGTTCGACTACTCCTGCGTCCACGCCTCCTTCGCGCTCAGCGACGCGGGGTACGAGACGGTGATGGTCAACTGCAACCCGGAGACCGTCTCCACCGACTACGACACCTCCGACCGGCTGTACTTCGAGCCGCTCACGCTGGAGGACGTCCTGGAGATCGTCCACGCCGAGCAGCAGGCCGGCCCGGTCGCGGGCGTGATCGTGCAGCTCGGCGGCCAGACCCCGCTCGGCCTCTCGCAGGCGCTGAAGGACAACGGCGTGCCGATCGTCGGCACGTCGCCGGAGGCGATCCACGCCGCCGAGGACCGCGGCGCCTTCGGCCGGGTCCTGGCGGAGGCCGGGCTGCCGGCACCCAAGCACGGCACCGCCACCACCTTCGCCGGCGCCAAGGCCATCGCCGACGAGATCGGCTACCCGGTCCTGGTCCGCCCCTCCTACGTGCTGGGCGGACGCGGCATGGAGATCGTCTACGACGAGACCCGCCTGGAGGCCTACATCGCCGAGTCGACCGAGATCAGCCCCTCCCGCCCGGTCCTGGTCGACCGCTTCCTCGACGACGCGATCGAGATCGACGTCGACGCCCTCTACGACGGCCAGGAGCTTTACCTGGGCGGCGTCATGGAACACATCGAGGAAGCCGGCATCCACTCCGGCGACTCCGCTTGCGCCCTGCCCCCCATCACGCTGGGCGGCTTCGACATCAAGCGGCTGCGCGCCTCCACCGAAGCCATCGCCAAGGGTGTCGGCGTGCGCGGCCTGATCAACATCCAGTTCGCGCTGGCCGGGGACATCCTCTACGTCCTGGAGGCCAACCCGCGCGCCTCGCGCACCGTGCCCTTCACCTCGAAGGCGACCGCGGTACCGCTCGCGAAGGCCGCCGCCCGCATCTCGCTCGGCGCGACCATCACCGAGCTGCGCGCCGAGGGCCTGCTCCCCGCGCAGGGTGACGGCGGCGAGCTGCCGCTGGACGCGCCGATCTCCGTCAAGGAGGCCGTGATGCCGTGGTCGCGTTTCCGGGACATCCACGGCCGCGGCGTCGACACGGTCCTCGGCCCGGAGATGCGTTCCACCGGCGAGGTCATGGGCATCGACTCGGTCTTCGGCACGGCCTACGCCAAGTCGCAGGCCGGCGCCTACGGGCCGCTGCCGACCAAGGGCCGGGCGTTCATCTCGGTCGCCAACCGCGACAAGCGCTCGATGATCTTCCCGGCGCGTGAGCTGGTCGCGCACGGTTTCGAACTGCTCGCCACGTCCGGGACCGCCGAGGTCCTCAAGCGCAACGGCATCCACGCCACCGTCGTGCGCAAGCAGTCCGAGGGCACCGGCCCGAACGGTGAGAAGACCATCGTCCAGCTCATCCACGACGGCGGCGTCGACCTCATCGTCAACACCCCGTACGGCACCGGCGGCCGCCTCGACGGCTACGACATCCGCACGGCCGCCGTGGCCCGCTCCGTGCCGTGCCTGACGACCGTCCAGGCACTCGCCGCCGCGGTCCAGGGCATCGACGCCCTCACCCACGGCGACGTCGGAGTGCGCTCCCTCCAGGAACACGCCGAGTTCCTGACCGCGGCCCGCG
>NZ_JBNGGE010000124.1:0-2849 GCF_049975785.1 Streptomyces sp. WG7 | reverse complement strand
CGTCCCAAGGTGGACGCGGCCCTCCACCTGCACGACCTCACCCGGCACCTCGACCTCGCCGACTTCGTCCTCTTCTCGGGGATCGCCGCGGCCCTCGGCGCGCCCGGGCAGGCAAACTACGCCGCCGCCAACGCGTTCCTGGAAGGCCTCGCGGAGCGGCGCCGAGCCCAGGGTCTGGCGGCCACCGCCCTCGCGTGGGGCTTGTGGGCCCCGCAAGTGGGCGGCATGGCGACGCACCTGGACGAGAGCGATCTCCAGCGCATGGCCAGAGACGGCGTGGGCGCTCTCTCGAGCCAGGAGGGCCTTGCCCTCTTCGACACCGCGCTGTCCGTCGGCGCCGCGGTGCTGCTGCCCATGAAGCTCGACGTCGCGGTCCTGCGCGCTCAGGCCGGCGCGCCGGCACCGCTGCTGCGCGGCCTCGTGGGGGCCCCGGCCCGCCGGGCTGCCGCCGGCACCGGCACCGGTGGGGAGGAGGGCCTGCGGCAGCGGCTGGCCGCGCTCGCCCCGGGCGAACGCGACCGCGTCCTGCTCGACCTCGTCCGCAAGCAGGCCGCCGTCGCCCTCGGCCACCTCGGCCCTGCCTCCGTCGAGCCCGGACGCTCCTTCAAGGAACTGGGCTTCGACTCCCTGACCGCCGTCGAGCTGCGCAACCTGCTCGCCGCCGCCACCGGCCGGCGCCTGTCCGCCACGCTCGTCTTCGACTACCCGACGGCCACCGCGCTCGCCGGACATCTGCGCGACGAACTCATCGGCGACCTCACCGACGGGACCGCCGGCCCGGCCGGGACCGCCCTCGCACCGGCCGGAGCGCGAACGGCCGTCGCGGACGACGACGACCCCATCGCGATCGTCGCCATGAGCTGCCGCTACCCGGGTGGCGTCCGCGGCCCCGAGGACTTGTGGCGGCTCGTCGAGAGCGGCGGCGACGCGATCTCCGGCCTGCCCGCCGACCGTGGCTGGGACACCGCCGAACTCCTCGCCCACGGCGACACGCGGAGCTTCCAGGGCGGCTTCCTCTACGACGCCGACACCTTCGACGCCGACTTCTTCGGGATCTCCCCGCGCGAGGCGCTGGCCATGGATCCGCAGCAGAGGCTCCTCCTGGAAACCGCCTGGGAGACGATCGAACGCGCGGGCATCGACCCCGCCACCCTGCGCGGCTCCCGCGCGGGCGTCTTCGTCGGCGCCGCCTACACCGGGTACGACGCACAACTGGAGCAGTCGGGCACCGACGGGGTCCTCGGCCACGTGATGACGGGCAACGCGGGCAGCGTGATGTCCGGCCGGGTCTCCTACGCGCTGGGGCTGGAGGGCCCGGCCGTCACCGTCGACACGGCCTGCTCCTCCTCGCTCGTGGCACTGCACTGGGCAGCGCAGGCGCTGCGGCAGGGCGAGTGCTCCATCGCGCTGGCGGGCGGCGTCACGGTCATGTCCACCCCCTCCACCTTCAGCGAGTTCAGCCTTCAGGGCGGCCTCTCGCCCGACGGCCGCTGCAAGGCGTTCGCCGCCGCCGCCGACGGGACGGGGTGGGGTGAGGGCGTGGGCATGCTGCTGGTGGAGCGGCTGTCCGACGCGCGCCGCAACGGGCACCCGGTCCTCGCTCTGGTGCGGGGTTCGGCGGTGAACCAGGACGGTGCGAGCAACGGCTTGACGGCGCCGAACGGTCTGTCGCAGCAGCGGGTGATCCGGCAGGCCCTGGCGAGCGCCGGGCTGTCGACGGCTGACGTGGACGCGGTGGAGGCGCACGGCACGGGCACCCGTCTGGGCGACCCGATCGAGGCTCAGGCCCTGCTGGCGACGTATGGTCAGGGCCGTTCGTCCGAGCGCCCGTTGCTGCTGGGCTCGATCAAGTCGAACCTCGGGCACACGCAGGCCGCCGCCGGTGTCGCGGGCGTCATCAAGATGGTCATGGCGATGCGGCACGGGGTGCTGCCGCGGACGCTGCACGTGGACGAGCCGACCTCGCACGTCGACTGGTCGGCCGGGGACATCGCCCTGCTCACCGAGCAGCGGGAGTGGCCGGAGGCCGGACGCCCGCGTCGGGCCGGCATCTCGTCCTTCGGCATCAGCGGCACCAACGCCCACACGATCATCGAGCAGCCCCCGGTCGACGTCGTGGAGGCCGTCGAGCCTCCCTCGCGGGCGCCCGGCGTCCTCCCGTACGTCCTGTCGGCCAGGACCACCGAGGCCCTGCGCGACCAGGCCCGGCGGCTGCTGCCGGTGGTCGAGTCCGGCGTTTCCGAGCGCCCCGCCGACCTGGCCCACTCGCTGGCGACCACCCGGGCGGCCCTCGACGACCGGGCCGTGATCGTCTCCGGCGACACCGAGGGACTGAAGGCCGCCGTCCTGGCACTGGCCGAGGGGCGGCAGACCCCCGGTCTGGTCAGGGCGAGGGCCAACACCGGCTCGCTCGCCTTCCTGTTCACGGGCCAGGGCAGCCAGCGCCTGGGAATGGGCCGGGAGTTGTACGGCGCGTACCCCGCGTTCGCGGAGGCGCTGGACGCGGCCGGTGAGCGGCTGGGCCTGGGGGCGTTGTTCGGGGATGACGCGGAGGCGTTGGACCGTACGGAGTCCGCGCAGCCTGCGCTGTTCGCGCTGGAGGTCGCGCTCTTCCGGCTGCTGGAGAGCTGGGGTGTGATGCCGGACTTCGTGTCCGGGCACTCGATCGGTGAGATCGCCGCCGCGCATGTGGCGGGGGTGCTGTCGCTGGATGACGCTTGTGTGCTGGTGGCGGCGCGTGGGCGGTTGATGCAGGCGCTGCCCACGGGCGGTGTGATGGTCGCGCTGGAGGCGTCGGAGGACGAGGTCCTGCCGCTGCTGGACGAGCGGGTGAGTGTCGCGGCGGTGAA
>NZ_JBNGGE010000123.1:0-3003 GCF_049975785.1 Streptomyces sp. WG7 | reverse complement strand
GGCCGGGATCGCGCCGGTGTCGTCGTCGGTGCCGGTGTATTCGTCGGTGACGGGGCAGGTGTTGGATACCGGCGCGGTGGATGCCGGGTATTGGGTGCGGAATTTGCGTGAGACCGTGCGGTTCGAGGACGCGACCCGTGCTTTGATCGCGGATGGTCGGGAGGTCTTCGTCGAGGTCAGTCCGCATCCGGTGCTGACGGCCGCGGTCCAGGAGACCCTGGAGGACGCGGGGCAGGACGGTGTGGTGGTCGGGACGCTGCGCCGTGGCGAGGGTGGTCCTGGGCGGATGATGGCGTCGTTGGCGCAGTTGTTCGTGCAGGGTGTTGCTGTGTCGTGGGAGTCGGTGTTCGCTGGGGCCGAAGCCCGGCGGGTGGACCTTCCCTCGTACGCGTTCCAGCACCAGCGGTACTGGACCGATGAGGCACAGGACTCGGAGCCCGCCCAACCGGATGCCGTGGACGCGGAGTTCTGGGCGTCGGTGGAGCGGCGCGATGTGCAGGCTATCGCCCGGACGTTGGAGCTGGAAAGCGGCGTCGTCTCTCCCGTGGTGCCCGCCCTATCGTCGTGGCGTGACCGGCACCTTCACGATCGGGCCGTGGGCGGCTGGCGGTACCGCGAGTCCTGGAAGCTGATCGAAGCCGGCGCGACCGCCTCGGTGTCCGAGCCGTGGCTGGTTATCGTCCCTGCCGGGACCGGCGGAGACCCCTGGGTGGCGGCCGTGCTGGCGGCGATGGGTCCGCAGGTCGTGCTGATGGAGTACGACAGCGCCGACCGGGCCGCGCTGACGGCGCAACTGCCCGATGACGAAGTCGCCGGTGTGCTGTCCCTGCTCGCGCTTGGCGACGCCGAGCCCGCGGTGCCGACGCTGTTGCTGGTACAGGCGTTGAGCGACGCCGGGATCACCGCTCCGGTCTGGGCGGTTACCCGGGGCGCGGTCTCGGTGGGACGGCAGGACCCGGTGACCAGCCCCGGGCAGGGAGCGGTCTGGGGCCTCGGCCGGGTGGTCGCGGTGGAACGGCCGCAGCACTGGGGCGGTGTGGTGGACCTGCCCGAGGTACTCGACGAGCGGGTGGCGCGGCGACTGGCGTCGGTGGTGTCGGGGCAACTGGGTGAGGACCAGGTCGCCATACGGGCGGGCGGCGTGTTCGGCCGTCGGCTGGTCCGGGCATTGCAGGCTGGTACGAGGGCGACCTCGTGGCGGACGTGGGGAACGGCGCTCATCACCGGTGGCACCGGTGGCCTGGGCAGGCTCGTCGCGCGGTGGGCGGTGGAGCGCGGTGCCGAGCACGTGGTGCTGATGAGCAGGCGTGGCCCGGATGCCCAGGGAGCCGGACAGCTCTGTGCCGACCTGGAGGAACTGGGCGCGCGGGTCACGGTCGTGGCCTGCGACGTTGCGGACCGTGCCGCGCTTGCGAACGTCGTGGAGTCCATCGGCGGCGCGCTGCGGATGGTGGTGCATGCCGCAGGTGTGAACCAGGGCCTGGTCGCCGTCGAATCGGTGACGCCTGAGCAGATGGCGGCCGAACTGCGTCCCAAGGTGGCAGGAGCGGCTCACCTGGACGAGTTGACCAGCGACATCGATCTGGACGCCTTTGTGCTGTTCTCCTCAGGCGCGGCATCATGGGGCGGCAGTGGCCAGGCCGGCTGCGCCGCCGGTGACGCCTACCTCGATGCCCTGGCGGCCCGTCGCCGGGCACAGGGGCGGGCCGCGACCTCGGTGGCGTGGGGTGCCTGGGCCGAGGCGGGGATGGCCGTTGACAACCCCGAACAGAATGCGCACCTGCGGAAGTCGGGCGTGCTGCCCATGCAGCCCCGGTTGGCTCTCGCGGCGCTGCACCGGGCCCTGAGTGACGACGAGACCACCATCACGGTCTCGGACATGGACTGGCCCCGGTTCGCGCCGGCCTTCACCGCAGCCCGCTCGAGCCCACTCCTGTCGGACCTCGCGGAGGTCGCCCAGGTGCTGGCCGGTTCGACCCCTGGAGCGGACGAGTCGAAGGCATCGGGCTTCGCCCGGCGCTGGGCACAGATCCCTGAGGGGGAGCGTACTGAGTTCCTGCACGAGCTCGTACGCGGCCACGTCGCCGCCGTTCTGGG
The DNA here is from genome assembly GCF_049975785.1 of Streptomyces sp. WG7. Classification (NCBI taxonomy): domain Bacteria; kingdom Bacillati; phylum Actinomycetota; class Actinomycetes; order Kitasatosporales; family Streptomycetaceae; genus Streptomyces; species Streptomyces sp. WG7. The sequence continues at coordinate 906 of NZ_JBNGGE010000123.1, read as the reverse complement.
CCACAGCTCGCCGGACCGTGTCGACACCGGTCAGGCGTTCAGGGACCTGGGCTTCGACTCACTGACAGCGGTGGAACTGCGCAACCGCCTCGCCACCACCACATCGCTGAGCCTGCCTGCCACCCTGGCGTTCGACTACCCGACTATCGGCGGCCTGGCCGACCACCTCACCGATCTGCTCACCGGAACCCCCACCGCCGCGCGGACCACGGCCGTGCCTCCGGCCGTGTCCGTGAACGACGACCCGATCGTGATCGTGGGAATGGCCTGCCGGCTCCCCGGCGGGGTGGCCGGTCCCGACCAGCTGTGGAGCCTGGTGGCCGAAGGCCGGGACGCCATCACGGAGTTCCCCACCGACCGTGGCTGGGACCTGGACGAGCTGTCCGGCTCCGGACCCGCCGCGTCGGTCACCGGCACCGGCGGCTTCCTGCACGAGGCCGGTGACTTCGATGCGGAGTTCTTCGGGATTTCCCCCCGTGAGGCGGTGGCGACTGATCCGCAGCAGCGGCTGTTGTTGGAGACCTCGTGGGAAGCCCTGGAGCACGCCGGAATCGACCCCGCCTCGCTGGCGGGCGATCCCGTCGGGGTGTTCGTCGGCGCGATCCCTTCGGGCTACTCCGAGGTGGCTGCCCGATCCGACGAAGACGTGGCGGGGCATCTGGTGACGGGTGGTTCGCAGAGTGTGTTGTCGGGGCGGGTGGCGTATGTGCTGGGGTTGCAGGGCCCTGCGGTGACGGTGGACACGGCGTGTTCCTCGTCTCTGGTGGCGTTGCACTGGGCCGTGCAGTCGTTGCGGTCCGGTGAGTGCTCGATGGCTCTCGCCGGTGGCGTGACGGTCATGGCGACGCCGGATGCGTTCGTCGGGTTCTCCGTGCAGGGTGGGTTGGCGGTGGATGGGCGGTGCAA
>NZ_JBNGGE010000122.1:0-3062 GCF_049975785.1 Streptomyces sp. WG7 | reverse complement strand
ACGACCTGCCACAGCGCCTCCGGCGAGTCCACACCGCCCGGGAAACGGCACCCCATACCGACGATCACGATCGGATCATCGTCCGTACGCGGTGCGACGGCGGTGACGGGCTGCGGGGTGGCACGCTCGCTGCGTTCCCGTACGAGCGGGAGCGCGAAGTCGACGATGGCGGCCGGCGTGGGATGGTCGAAGACAAGGGTGGCCGGAAGACGCAGTCCGGTGGCGGAGTTGAGCCGGTTGCGCAGCTGTACCGCGAGCAGCGAGTCGATGCCGAAGCTCTTGAACGGCTGGTCCGGATCGATCCCGTCCGCCGAGTCGCGGCCGATGACCGAGGCGAGCTGGGTGCTGACGAGGTCGAGCAGCAGACGGCGGGCCTTCTCCTCGGACATCTGGCCGAGCCTGCGGCGCAGGCCGGACTGGCCGGGGCGCCGTTGCGGGACCCGCACCAGCGAGCGCAGCACCGGGGACAGGGCCCCGGTGAGCGCGTCGGAGCGCAGCGCGGCCAGGTCGAGGCGGGCCGGCACGAGCACCGGGTGGTCGTCGGCGAGCGCCCGGTCGAGAAGTTCGAGGCCCTGTTCGGTGGAGAGCGGGGCGATGCCGCGGGTCGAGAGGGTGTCGTCGTCCAGGTGCCCGGTGAGGCCGCTGCGTTCGGCCCACAGGCCCCAGGCGAGTGAGGTCGCGGGACGACCGGCCGCCCGGCGGTGGGCGGCGAGCGCGTCGAGGAACACGTTGCCCGCGGCGTAGTTGGCCTGACCCGGGTTGCCGAGCACACCCGCCACCGAGGAGAACAGGACGAAGGCCGCCAGGTCCTGGTCCGCGGTCAGTTCGTCGAGATGTGCGGCGGCGTCCACCTTGGGCCGCAGCACGGCGGCGAGCCGGTCCGCGGTCAGCGACCCGACCACGCCGTCGTCCAGCAGACCCGCGGTGTGCATGACGGCGGTGAGCCGTACGCCGGCCAGCAGCCGCGCGAGCGCGTCACGGTCGGCGGTGTCACAGGCCGCGAGGGAGACCTCGGCGCCCAACCCGGTGAGCTCCGACGCGAGTTCCGTGGCGCCCGGCGCGTCGGGGCCGCGACGGCTGACCAGCAGCAGACGGCGGGCCCCGTGCTCGGCGACCAGATGCCGCGCGACCGACGCGCCGATCACCCCGGTTCCGCCGGTGATGAGTACGGTGCCGTCCGGGTCGAGCCGGGCGGCACCGCCCGGCTCGGCGAAGGCGGTGTGCCGGGCCAGACGAGGAACGAGGACCGTGCCCGCCCGCAGGGCGAGCTGAGGCTCGGTGAGTACGGACCCGGGCACAGTGCCGTCCTGGTGCGCCTCACCCGAATCCAACAGCGCGAAGCGGTCGGGGTGCTCGGACTGCGCGGTCCTGATCAGACCCCACACGGTGGCCTGGGCCGGGTCGGTGACCTCGGGGCCGACGGCGCCGTCGGTCAGCACCAGCAGGCGGGAGCCGGTGAAACGGGCGTCGGCCAGCCACTCCTGGACCAGCCCGAGCGCCCAACGCGCCGACCGGTGTGCCGCCTCCGCGAGGCCGGCTCCCGGGCCGTCCGAGTCCCGTGAGGCGACCGGACAGCGTACGGCGACCAGCTGCGGTACGGGGTCCGGGACGTCGGCCAGGTCCGTGACCAGGCACACGTCGACGTCGGCCGCGGCGGCCGGGGCCGGCTGCCACTCCAGCCGGAACAGCGAGTCGGCTCCGCTTCCGGCGGCCAGGTCGGCGGTGAGCGGCCGCATCGTGACGGCCTCCGCGGACAGCACGGGCTTTCCCGCGCTGTCGGTGACACGCAGGGCCACCCCCTCCTCGCCCCTCGCGCTGAGCCACACCCGCAGAGACTCCGCCCCGTCGGTCCAGCGGGTGACACCGGACCAGGAGAAGGGCAGAAGGGTGCCGCCGTCCCCGCGGAGCAGGCCGGCCGCGTGCAAGGCCGCGTCCAGCACTGCCGGGTGCAGCCCGAAGGCGGTGGCGTCCAGCTCGGCGGGCAGGCTCACCTCGGCGTAGACGTCGCGGCCGGTGCGCCAGGCCGCGCGCAGGCCCTGGAAGGCGGGACCGTAGTCGTAGCCCGTCTCCGCGAGAGTGTCGTAGCGGGTCTCGACGTCGATCTCGTGAGCCCCGGGCGGCGGCCAGTCGACGAGGTCGAAGTCCGCGGTGCCGTCGTCGATGTCGAGCACTGCCGCGGCGTGCCGCGTCCACGGAACACCTGGGTCGGCGTCCTGCGGCCGGGAGTGCACGGCCAGCTCCCGCTGCCCGTTCGCGGTCGGAGCCTCGACGGTCACCCGCAGCTGCACGGCCTCGTCGGGTGGGAGCACCAGCGGTGCCTGGAGGGTGAGTTCGGCGAGCCGCCGCAGGCCCACCCGGGCGCCCACGGCCATCGCGAGTTCGAGGAACGCGGTGCCGGGCAGCAGCACGGTGCCGTGCACGGCGTGATCGGCGAGCCACGGCTGTGTGTCGAGGGCGAGCCGCCCCGTGCACACCAGCCGGTCCTCCTCGACGAGTTCGACCACGGCGCCCAGCAGCGGGTGCCCGGCCGAGGTCAGACCGAGTCCGCGGGCGTCGGTCCCGGCGGGTTCCGGTGTGAGCCAGAAGTGGCGCCGCTGGAAGGGGTAGGAGGGGAGTTCGACGGTGCGGGTCCGGTAGGGCTCGAGGACCGCCGGCCAGTCGACGGCGACGCCGTGGGACCACGCCTCGGCGGCGGATTCGACGAAGCGCTCCAGACCGCCTGTGTCACGGTGCAGCGTCCCGACGGCTGCGCCGGTGTCACCGAGTGTCTCCGCGATGCCCGAGACGAGCACGGGGTGTGCGCTGATCTCCAGGAACACCACGTCGGGTGCCGCCAGCTGCTCCACGACCTCTGCCAGCCGCACCCTGCCGCGCAGATTGCGGAACCAGTACGCCCCGTCGAGCTCGCTGGTGTCCAGGACGCCGCCGGTGACGGTGGAGTGGAACGCGATCCGGCCCGGTCGCGGGGTGATGCCCTGCAGCTCGTCCGCGAGGGTGTCGCGGATCTCGTCGACGTGGGGGGAGTGGGAGGCGTAGTCGACCGGGATGCGGCGCGCCCACAC
>NZ_JBNGGE010000121.1:0-3206 GCF_049975785.1 Streptomyces sp. WG7 | reverse complement strand
GGACTGGAATCGGCCGAGCACCCGCTGCTGGGGGCGATGGTGCGATTGCCGGAATCCGGCGGGATGCTGTTCACCGGACGGGTATCACTGCGCTCGCATCCATGGCTGGCCGACCACGTGGTCCGCGGAGCGGTGGTCTTTCCCGGAACAGCCTTCGTCGAGCTGGCCGTCCGCGCCGGCGACACGGTGGGCTGCGACCGGCTCAGTGAACTCGTGGTGGAAACACCACTGGTGCTCCCGGCTCAGGGCGGATGCCAGATCCAGGTGCAGCTCACCGAACAGGCCCAGGACCGTTGGATGGTGGCGATTCACGCCTGCCCGGACGGCAGCGAGGAGTGGACCCGACACGCCACCGGCGAGCTGGTGAGCGCGCCCGGCCTTGACGAGAGCGTTTTTACCGGCCTGGGTTCGCAATGGCCGCCCGCCGGGGCCGCGGTGGTCGACATCTCCACGCTGTACCGCGCGGACCACGATGTGGTGTACGGGCCGGCGTTCCAGGGCCTGACCAGGGCCTGGCGTCAAGGCGAGAGAGCGTGGGCGGAGGTCGCGCTGTCCGAGGAACAGTCAGGGCAGGCCGCATCGTTCGGTATGCACCCAGCGCTGCTGGACGCCGTGCTGCACGCGTCGAGGCTGACTGGGCCGGACCTGGTGGAGTCCGCACGACTGCCGTTCCTGTTCACCGATGTTGTATTGAGGGCCTCGGGCGCGGTCCGGGCGAGGGTGTGTCTGACCCGGACCGGCGCGGACGAATACAGTGTCGCCGTAGCGGACGGCTCGGGTGCTCCCGTGTTGTCGATTGCGTCGTTGCGGACCCGTCCGCTGTCGGAGGCCGACTTCGCGGCTAGGCCGGAGGGCACCGCCGTACTCATACCTCAGTGGACCGGGCTCGACGTTGCCGGGGCAGGGGCGGCGGCCCTGCGCGGCGATGCCTGGGCCGTGGTGGGCTCGGGCGCGGACCACGCCGACCTGCACGCTCTGACCACAGCGATGGACGGCGGAATGCCGGTGCCGCAGAACGTGGTACTCGCCGTGCCGCACAACCCCGAGCCGGGACCCGTCGTCAGCCTGACGCACCTGGTCACGGTATGGGTACTCGAGCAGGTGCGGCACTGGCTGAACGAACCGCGCCTCAGCGCCGCTCAGTTGGTCGTGGTGACCCGGGCAGCGGTCTCGACAGGGCCCGACGACCCGCTGACCGACCTGCCCGCCGCCGCGGTGTGGGGCCTGATCCGCTCGGCACAGTCGGAGAACCCGGACCGGATCACCCTGGTCGACCTGGAGTCCGCGGCCTCCCTCGATCTCGCAACGCTGGCTCGCGTCGCCGCAACCGGTGAGCCACAGCTCGCACTGCGCGGCGCCGCGGTGCGCATCCCACGCCTGGCCCGTCACACAAACTCCACCGAGCCCGCCGACTTCTCCGCGGTGGAAGGGACAATCCTGATCACCGGGGGCACGGGAGGTCTGGGCAGTCGGGTGGCCCGGCACCTCGTACGGACCCACGGCGTACGGGACCTGCTGCTCGTCAGCCGTCGGGGCGAGCAGGCCGAGGGCGCGGCCGAACTCGTCGAGGAGCTGACGGGGCTGGACGCGCGGGTCACGGTGGTGGCGTGTGATGTGTCGGATCGGGAAGCGCTGTCCGGGCTGCTGGCGAAACACCCGGTGTCGGGCGTCATACACACCGCCGGTGTCGTCGACGACGGTGTCATCGGCTCGCTGACCGGTGAGCGGATGGACCGGGTGCTGGCGCCCAAGGTGGACGCCACCTGGCACCTGCACGAGCTGACGCGCGACATGGACCTGTCCCTGTTCATCGCGTTCTCGTCGTTGGCCGGCATGTTCGGCGGCCCGGGCCAGGGCAACTACGCGGCCGGGAACGTGTTCGTGGACGCCGTGGTGCAACGGCGTCGGCAGGCGGGCCTGCCCGGCCTATCACTCGCCTGGGGCGCGTGGACCCCTGAAGTCGGGCTGACCTCGGCCCTGTCCGATGTCGACCTACGGCGGATGAACGGCTCGGGAATGCCACCGCTCTCCATCGAACAGGGCCTCGACCTGTTCGACCGGGCCATGCGCGTCGACGAGCCGGTCGTCGGACTGACCCGCTTGGACGCGGCCACGCTGAGGTCTCAACCCGAAATACCGGCCGTCTTGCGCGCCTTGGTGGGCCGGGTGGTACGCCGGACCGCCGGGGACGACCGTCAGGGCCCCGACAGCTTCGCCCACCGCTGGGCCGGTGTCCCGGCCGACGACCGCAGGTCGTTCCTGCACGATCTGATCAACGACCACGTCGCCGTGGTGCTCGGGCACAGCCGGTCCACCCGGATCGACACCGGTCAAGCCTTCAAGGAGCTGGGCTTCGACTCGCTGACCGCGGTGGAGCTGCGGAACCGGCTGGCGGCCGTGACCGGGCTGAGCCTGCCCGCGACCCTGGTGTTCGACTACCCGACGGTCGCTGTGCTCGCCGAGTATGTGGCCGGCCTGCTCGGCGAGGGCATCGGCCACGTCGAGGACGCCACTCTGCGGCCGACCGTGGCGGTGACCGACGACCCGATCGTCATCGTCGGAATGGCCTGCCGTTATCCCGGTGATGTGTCGAGCCCCGGCCAACTGTGGGACCTGCTGGCCGGCGGCCATGACGCGGTGTCGGGCTTCCCGGCGGACCGCGGGTGGGACCTGGACGAGTTGTTGGGATCCGGTCGAGGTGCTTCGGTCACCGCCACGGGCGGCTTCCTGCGGGGGATCGGCGATTTCGACGCCGAATTCTTCGGCATCTCCCCGCGTGAAGCGGTGGCCACCGACCCGCAGCAGCGGCTGCTGCTGGAGACCTCCTGGGAAGCCCTGGAGCACGCCGGGATCGATCCGGTGTCGCTGTCGGGCAGGCCGGTCGGCGTGTTCGTCGGCGCCTTCGAGTCCGGCTACGCCCAGGTGGCGGGCCGGTCCAGCCAGGACCTCTCCGGCCACCTCATGACCGGCGGTTCGCAGAGCGTGGCATCGGGCCGGGTGGCGTATGTGCTGGGGCTGCGAGGTCCCGCGCTGACGGTGGACACTGCGTGCTCGTCATCGCTGGTGGCCCTGCACTTGGCCGTGCAGTCGTTGCGGTCCGGTGAGTGCTCGATGGCTCTCGCCGGCGGTGTGACGGTCATGGCGACGCCGGATGCGTTCGTCGGGTTCTCCGTGCAGGGTGGGTTGGCGGTGGATGGGCGGTGCAA
>NZ_JBNGGE010000120.1:0-3258 GCF_049975785.1 Streptomyces sp. WG7 | reverse complement strand
GCCCCGGCCCCGGCCCCGGCCGGGGCCGGGGCCGCGGGCCTCGGGCGGCGGTGCCGGGCGTTTCTCGGGCCCGGACCCGCTCCGCCCGCAGGCCGCGGGGCCCTTTCGGGCCCCGCGCGGGCCCCGCGACACCCGTGGGAGGGACGCGCTGTCCTCCCGGAGGGCGGTTGCGGCAACAATGGGGGGATGAGCGACAGTCCAGCCCCACTCGCCGACCCCCACCTCGTCTACGACCCGGTGGCGGGCGACGGCCCGAAGGACGTGGTGATCCTCGGGTCCACCGGGTCGATCGGGACCCAGGCCATCGACCTCGTGCTGCGCAACCCGGACCGCTTCCGGGTCACCGGCCTGTCCGCCAACGGCGGCCGGGTCGCCCTCCTCGCCGAGCAGGCGTACCGGCTGAAGGCACGGACCGTCGCCGTGGCCCGCGAGGACGTCGTCCCCGCCCTGCGGGAGGCACTGAGCGGCCAGTACGGCCCGGGGGAGCCGCTCCCCGAGATCCTCGCCGGAGCCGACGCGGCCACACAGCTCGCCGCCTCCGACTGCCACACGGTTCTCAACGGCATCACCGGCTCCATCGGCCTCGCACCGACCCTGGCCGCCCTGGAGGCGGGCCGCACCCTCGCGCTCGCCAACAAGGAATCGCTCATCGTCGGCGGCCCGCTGGTCAAGGCCCTCGCCAAGCCGGGGCAGATCATCCCGGTCGACTCGGAGCACGCCGCCCTCTTCCAGGCGCTGGCCGCCGGCACCCGCGCCGACGTGCGCAAGCTGGTCGTCACCGCGTCCGGCGGCCCGTTCCGGGGACGTACGAAGGAGCAGCTGGCGAGGGTCACCGTCGAGGACGCCCTCGCCCACCCCACCTGGGCCATGGGCCCGGTGATCACGATCAACTCCGCCACCCTCGTCAACAAGGGCCTGGAGGTGATCGAGGCCCACCTGCTCTACGACATTCCCTTCGACCGCATCGAGGTGGTCGTGCACCCGCAGTCGTATGTCCACTCGATGGTCGAGTTCACGGACGGATCGACACTGGCCCAGGCGACGCCCCCCGACATGCGCGGGCCCATCGCCATCGGCCTGGGCTGGCCCGAACGCGTCCCGGACGCCGCCCCCACCTTCGACTGGAGCAAGGCCTCGACCTGGGAGTTCTTCCCGCTCGACAACGAGGCCTTCCCCTCGGTGAACCTGGCCCGGCACGTCGGGGAGCTCGCGGGCACGGCCCCGGCGGTGTTCAATGCCGCGAACGAGGAGTGCGTCGAGGCGTTCCGCTCCGGCGCGCTGCCGTATCTCGGGATCATGGAGACCGTCACGCGGGTGGTCGAGGAGCACGGCACCCCCCGTACGGGAACCTCGCTCACCGTCGCGGACGTCCTCGAAGCGGAGACCTGGGCGCGGACCCGGGCCCGGGAACTGGCGGCACAGACGGCGGAGGCCCGTGCATGACGACCCTGATGTTCATCCTCGGCATAGTCCTCTTCGCGGTCGGCCTGCTGTTCTCCATCGCCTGGCACGAGCTGGGGCACCTGTCCACGGCCAAGCTCTTCGGCATCCGCGTGCCGCAGTACATGGTCGGCTTCGGGCCGACCCTCTTCTCGCGGAAGAAGGGCGAGACCGAGTACGGGGTCAAGGCCATCCCGTTCGGCGGCTACATCCGCATGATCGGCATGTTCCCGCCCGGCGCCGACGGCCGGGTGGAGGCCCGCTCCACCTCGCCCTGGCGCGGCATGATCGAGGACGCCCGCTCGGCCGCCTTCGAGGAACTGCAGCCGGGTGACGAGAAGCGCCTGTTCTACACGCGCAAGCCGTGGAAACGGGTCATCGTGATGTTCGCGGGCCCGTTCATGAACCTCATCCTCGCGGTGGTGCTGTTCCTCACCGTTCTGATGGGCTTCGGCATCTCGCAGCAGACCACCACCGTCAGCTCCGTCTCCCAGTGCGTGATCTCGCAGACCGAGAACCGCGACGACTGCACCAAGTCCGACCCGGCCTCCCCGGCCGCGGCGGCCGGCCTCAAGGCGGGCGACAAGATCGTCTCCTTCGACGGCGTACGGACCGACGACTGGGACCGGCTGTCCGACATGATCCGCGCCAACCCCGGCGAGCAGGTGCCGGTCGTCGTCGAGCGCGGAGGCCAGGAGGTCACCCTCCAGGCGACCATCGCCACCAACCAGGTCGCGAAGAAGGACGGCAACGGACAGATCGTCGAGGGCGAGTACGTCACCGCGGGCTTCCTCGGCTTCAGCGCCGCCACCGGCGTGGTGAAACAGGACTTCGGCCAGTCCGTGACCTGGATGGGCGACCGGATCGGCGACGCCGTCGACTCCCTCGCCGCCCTGCCCGCCAAGATCCCGGCCCTGTGGGACGCGGCCTTCGGCGACGGGCCCCGCGAGGCGGACTCCCCGATGGGAGTCGTGGGCGCCGCCCGCGTCGGCGGCGAGATCGCGACCCTGGACATCCCGCCCACCCAGCAGCTGGCCATGTTCATCATGCTGGTGGCCGGCTTCAACCTCTCCCTGTTCCTCTTCAACATGCTCCCGCTGCTGCCGCTCGACGGCGGCCACATCGCGGGCGCGCTGTGGGAGTCGCTGCGCCGGAACGCGGCCAAGGTGCTGCGCCGCCCGGACCCGGGCCCGTTCGACGTCGCGAAGCTGATGCCGGTGGCCTACGTGGTGGCGGGCATCTTCGTCTGCTTCACGCTGCTGGTACTGGTGGCGGACGTCGTCAATCCCGTACGGATCAGCTGAAGCCGGGGTAATCCGCTCGATCCGTACGAATCCACACGATCCACACGATCCACGTGATCCACATGATCCGTGCGATCCGCACGATCCATGCGATACGTGTGATCTGAAGCGATCGGACGGGAAACCCGATCCGGAGAGCATGTCCCTCCGGACCGGGCTTCACACCGGTCACCCGGCAGACGGACGCCAATGGGTGCGTCTCCGTACGCCGTGTGTCTGGCGTCCACGTCCGTGCCGTAATCTCGGAGGCCGGAGCCCGCCGCTGAACGGGGCCGGATTCTGATCCACGACTTGGGGTTGCACAGCAGATGACTGCGATTTCTCTCGGCATGCCGTCCGTTCCGACCAAGCTCGCCGAGCGCCGCAAGAGCCGGCAGATCCAGGTCGGGTCCGTGGCGGTGGGTGGTGACGCGCCCGTGTCGGTGCAGTCCATGACCACGACCCGTACGTCGGACATCGGTGCGACGCTCCAGCAGATCGCCGAGCTGACGGCTTCGGGCTGCCAGATCGTGCG
>NZ_JBNGGE010000119.1:0-3272 GCF_049975785.1 Streptomyces sp. WG7 | reverse complement strand
CGCCCTCGGACCACCCCGTGCCATCAGCGGCGTCAGCGAACGCCTTGCACCGCCCGTCGGCTGAAAGCCCGCCCTGCTGGGAGAACCCGATGAAGGTGTCCGGGGTCGCGATGACGGTCACTCCGCCGACCAGCGCCATGGAGCACTCTTCGGAACGCAACGCCCGCGCGGCCAGGTGCAGGGCCACCAGCGAGGAGGAGCAGGCCGTGTCGACCGTCACCGCTGGGCCCTGGAGGCCCAGCACGTAGGCGACGCGGCCCGATATGACACTCGGTGAGCCTCCGGTGATCAGATGACCGGCAACGTTCTCCGAGGACCGGTCCGCCACCTCCACATAGCCCGATGGGGAGGCGCCCACGAACACGCCCACCTGGCTTCCAGACAGCGAGGCAGGGTCGATCCCCGCGTGCTCCAGGGCCTCCCAGGAGGTTTCCAGCAGCAGTCGCTGCTGCGGATCGGTCGCCACCGCTTCACGCGGAGAGATGCCGAAGAACTCCGCGTCGAAATGGCCCGCAGCCTGTAAGAAGCCGCCCTGGGTCGTGGTCGAAACAACGGCGTTCCCCGAGCCTCCGTGCAGCTCTTCGAAGTCCCAGCCGCGGTCGGTGGGGAATTCGGAGATGGCGTCACGGCCCTCGGCCACCAAGTTCCACAGCTCGTCCGGCCCCGAGACCTCCCCCGGGAAGCGGCACGACATGCCTACGATCGCGATCGGCTCGTTCGCGGCATCGACGAGCTGCTGGTTCTTGCGCTGGAGTCGTTTGTTCTCCAACAGCGAGGCGCGCAACGCTTCGACTACTTTGTCCGCAGACGTACTCATTGTCAGCTCCACAGATTCCGCGTTGTCACGACTCGTTGTCGGCGAGCGCTATCCGGACCAGATCGTCGACGTCGGCAGCCAGCAGGGTGGCTTCGTCGTCTTCCTGCTGTTGTTCCTGGGCGCCTCGGTCGGGCGCATCGTCGGCCAGGCCGAGTACGGCGTCCAGCAGGCCCGCCTCACGGAGCTTGGCCGGTGAGACGGACGCGATGAGCTTGCGCAGGACTTCCTCGTCCGGCTCGGGGCCACCGCCCAGGGCTTCGCTGAGGTGATCGGCCAGTCCGGCGATCGAGGGGTAGTCGAACGCCATGGTGGCGGGCAAGCTCAACCCGGTCGCTGCCGCGAGTCGGTTGCGCAGTTCCACGGCTGTCAGGGAGTCGAAGCCCAGCTCCTTGAACGCCTGACCGATGTCGATGCGGGTGGACAGGGCGTGCCCGAGTACTGCGGCGACATGACCGCGGATCAGCTCGTGCAGGAACCTCGGGCGGTCCGCGGCCGGAGTGTCCGCCCACCGCTGTGCGAAGCCCGATCCCGCGTCCGTACTCTCCGAACTCCCGGCCAGTACCTCGTTGACTTGGGGGATGTCGGACAGCAGCGCACTGGGCCTGGACACCGTGAACGCGGGCGCGAACCGGGACCAGTCCATGTCCGTGACAGTCAGACCGGTCTCGTCGTCCTGGAGGACGCGCTGCAGGGCTGCCAGCGCCAGCTGGGGGCTCATCGGCAGGACACCCAGCCGCCGCAGATACTCCCCCTGTTCAGGACTGTCGACGGCCATACCCGCTTCGGCCCAGTTGCCCCACGCGATCGCGGTCCCAGGCCGCCCCTGCGCCCGGCGGTGAGCCGCCAAAGCGTCCAAGTAGGCGTTTCCGGCGGCGTAGGCGGCCTGACCGCCACTGCCCCACGACGACGCACCCGACGAGAACAGCACGAACGCGTCCAGCTCAAGACCACGGGTCAGCTCGTCCAAGTACGTGGCCCCAGCCACCTTGGCCTGCAGCTCCGCCTCCACCTGCTCCGGCGTCACCGAGTCCAACTCGACCACACCATGGCTCACCCCAGCCGCATGGACCACCATGCGCAGTGGAATTTCCGCAGGTATGTCCCCGATTACGTTCGCCAGCGCGCTCCGGTCCGCCACATCGCACGCCACCACCGTGACCCGCGCACCCATGGCCTCCAGCTCGCTGCTCAGCCGCTGTGCCCCAGTGGCCGCCGAACCGCGCCTGCTGAGCAGCACCACATGCTGAGCGCCGCGCTCAACTGCCCACCGTGCAACGAACGCGCCCAGGCCACCGGTACCACCAGTGATCAGCACCGTGCCCCGTACCTGCCACGGCACGCCACCAGAACCACTGGCCGGCGCATGGACCAGCCGGCGGCCGAACGCCCCCGCCGCCCGCACCGCGACCTGGTCCTCGGCGCGCTCAGCCGACACCACCGACACGAGCCGGCGCGCCGCCCTCTCGTCGAACTCCTCGGGCAGGTCCACCAGACCGCCCCATTGCTGAGGCCGCTCCAACGCGGCCACCCGGCCAACGCCCCAGATCCCGGCCTGCCATGGACTGGCCACCGGGTCCTGCCCCCCGACCGACACCGCACCCCGGGTCACCGCCCACACGGGGGCGTCGATCCCGGCATCGCCCAACGCCTGCAGCAACACCAGGGTGGGCAGCACACCTGGAGGTGTCACCCCCGGCCCTGCCGCGCCGAACGCCAACAGGGAGAGCACACCGACGAGTTCGTTTCCGGGCAGTCGCGACGCCAGCGTGCCGCGGTCGTACCCGTCGTACTCCAGTACATGGGCCGACGGACCCATCGCGGCCACGACAGCGCTCAACCACGGGTCATCACTGACGTCGGCCGGCACCACGACCAGCCACGGCCCCGACACCGCGGATGCCGAGAAGCCGTCCAGCGCTTTCCAGGTCTCCCGGTAACGCCAGCCCTCCACAGCACGGTCCTCGCGGAGCCGGTCACGCCACAACGACAGCGCGGGCACCACCGAGGACACCACGTCGGTATCCAGACCCAACGATTCCGACAACGTCCGTACGTCGTGGCGCTCGACCGACGCCCAGAACTCCGCATCCAGCGGGTCCTGCACGACAGGCATCGCATCCTCGGCCGCCTCGGGCCAGTACCGCTGGTGCTGGAAGGCGTATGTGGGCAGCTCCACATGCCGGGCCCCGGCGAACAACGACTCCCACACGACGGGGACTCCGCGGACGTACAACTGCGCGGCCGCGGCCGCCAGGGCGGTGTCCTCGGGGGTCTCCGCGCCACGCAACAGGGCAACCGCGGTGACCTCCTCACCACAGGCCTGCTGCGCCATCGCACTCAGCACACCACCGGGCCCCGCCTCCACCAGCGTGCGCACACCCCGCGACTGAAGCCACCCCACCCCATCAGCGAACCGCACGGTCTCCCGCACCTGCCGCACCCAGTACCCCGCAGT
>NZ_JBNGGE010000118.1:0-3281 GCF_049975785.1 Streptomyces sp. WG7 | reverse complement strand
AACACAGTGGACGCGAGCAACTGAGGACAAGCCCTCGGCCTATTAGTACCGGTCACCTCCACACCTTGCGGTGCTTCCAGATCCGGCCTATCAACCCAGTCGTCTACTGGGAGCCTTAACCCCTCAAGGGGGTGGGAGTCCTCATCTCGAAGCAGGCTTCCCGCTTAGATGCTTTCAGCGGTTATCCCTCCCGAACGTAGCCAACCAGCCATGCCCTTGGCAGGACAACTGGCACACCAGAGGTTCGTCCGTCCCGGTCCTCTCGTACTAGGGACAGCCCTTCTCAAGACTCCTACGCGCACAGCGGATAGGGACCGAACTGTCTCACGACGTTCTAAACCCAGCTCGCGTACCGCTTTAATGGGCGAACAGCCCAACCCTTGGGACCGACTCCAGCCCCAGGATGCGACGAGCCGACATCGAGGTGCCAAACCATCCCGTCGATATGGACTCTTGGGGAAGATCAGCCTGTTATCCCCGGGGTACCTTTTATCCGTTGAGCGACGGCGCTTCCACAAGCCACCGCCGGATCACTAGTCCCGACTTTCGTCCCTGCTCGACCCGTCGGTCTCACAGTCAAGCTCCCTTGTGCACTTACACTCAACACCTGATTGCCAACCAGGCTGAGGGAACCTTTGGGCGCCTCCGTTACTCTTTAGGAGGCAACCGCCCCAGTTAAACTACCCATCAGACACTGTCCCTGATCCGGATCACGGACCCAGGTTAGACATCCAGCACGACCAGACTGGTATTTCAACGACGACTCCCCCTGAACTGGCGTCCAGAGTTCACAGTCTCCCAGCTATCCTACACAAGCCGAACCGAACACCAATATCAAACTGTAGTAAAGGTCCCGGGGTCTTTCCGTCCTGCTGCGCGAAACGAGCATCTTTACTCGTAGTGCAATTTCACCGGGCCTATGGTTGAGACAGTCGAGAAGTCGTTACGCCATTCGTGCAGGTCGGAACTTACCCGACAAGGAATTTCGCTACCTTAGGATGGTTATAGTTACCACCGCCGTTTACTGGCGCTTAAGTTCTCAGCTTCGCCCCACCGAAATGGAGCTAACCGGTCCCCTTAACGTTCCAGCACCGGGCAGGCGTCAGTCCGTATACATCGCCTTACGGCTTCGCACGGACCTGTGTTTTTAGTAAACAGTCGCTTCTCGCTGGTCTCTGCGGCCACCCCCAGCTCACGGAGTAAATCCGATCACCAGAAATGGCCCCCCTTCTCCCGAAGTTACGGGGGCATTTTGCCGAGTTCCTTAACCATAGTTCACCCGAACGCCTCGGTATTCTCTACCTGACCACCTGAGTCGGTTTAGGGTACGGGCCGCCATGAAACTCGCTAGAGGCTTTTCTCGACAGCATAGGATCATCCACTTCACCACAATCGGCTCGGCATCAGGTCTCAGCCTTATGTGCGGCGGATTTACCTACCGCACGGCCTACACCCTTACCCCGGGACAACCACCGCCCGGGATGGACTACCTTCCTGCGTCACCCCATCACTCACCTACTAACCGCTTGGTTCGGCGGCTCCACCACTTTCCATTCCCCGAAGGGTCCGGAACGGCTTCACGGCCTTAGCATCACGATGCTCGATGTTTGACGCTTCACAGCGGGTACCGGAATATCAACCGGTTATCCATCGACTACGCCTGTCGGCCTCGCCTTAGGTCCCGACTTACCCTGGGCAGATCAGCTTGACCCAGGAACCCTTAGTCAATCGGCGCAAACGTTTCTCACGTTTGTATCGCTACTCATGCCTGCATTCTCACTCGTGAACCGTCCACAACTCGCTTCCGCGGCTGCTTCACCCGGCACACGACGCTCCCCTACCCATCACAGCCGGCGTTGGCCGTATTGCTGCAATGACACGACTTCGGCGGTACGCTTGAGCCCCGCTACATTGTCGGCGCGGAATCACTAGACCAGTGAGCTATTACGCACTCTTTCAAGGGTGGCTGCTTCTAAGCCAACCTCCTGGTTGTCTGTGCGACTCCACATCCTTTCCCACTTAGCGTACGCTTAGGGGCCTTAGTCGATGCTCTGGGCTGTTTCCCTCTCGACCATGGAGCTTATCCCCCACAGTCTCACTGCCGCGCTCTCACTTACCGGCATTCGGAGTTTGGCTAAGGTCAGTAACCCGGTAGGGCCCATCGCCTATCCAGTGCTCTACCTCCGGCAAGAAACACACGACGCTGCACCTAAATGCATTTCGGGGAGAACCAGCTATCACGGAGTTTGATTGGCCTTTCACCCCTAACCACAGGTCATCCCCCAGGTTTTCAACCCTGGTGGGTTCGGTCCTCCACGAAGTCTTACCTCCGCTTCAACCTGCCCATGGCTAGATCACTCCGCTTCGGGTCTTGAGCGTGCTACTAAAACGCCCTATTCGGACTCGCTTTCGCTACGGCTTCCCCACCCGGGTTAACCTCGCAACACACCGCAAACTCGCAGGCTCATTCTTCAAAAGGCACGCAGTCACGACGCAAGGACAAGTCCTTGCGCGACGCTCCCACGGCTTGTAGGCACACGGTTTCAGGTACTATTTCACTCCGCTCCCGCGGTACTTTTCACCATTCCCTCACGGTACTATCCGCTATCGGTCACCAGGGAATATTTAGGCTTAGCGGGTGGTCCCGCCAGATTCACACGGGATTTCTCGGGCCCCGTGCTACTTGGGTGTCTCTCAAACGAGCCGCTGATGTTTCGACTACGGGGGTCTTACCCTCTACGCCGGACCTTTCGCATGTCCTTCGCCTACATCAACGGTTTCTGACTCGTCCCACGGCCGGCAGACCGTAGAAGAGAGATCCCACAACCCCGCACACGCAACCCCTGCCGGGTCTCACACGTATACGGTTTAGCCTCATCCGGTTTCGCTCGCCACTACTCCCGGAATCACGGTTGTTTTCTCTTCCTGCGGGTACTGAGATGTTTCACTTCCCCGCGTTCCCTCCACACTGCCTATGTGTTCAGCAGCGGGTGACAGCCCATGACGACTGCCGGGTTTCCCCATTCGGAAACCCCCGGATCAAAGCCTGGTTGACGACTCCCCGGGGACTATCGTGGCCTCCCACGTCCTTCATCGGTTCCTGGTGCCAAGGCATCCACCGTGCGCCCTTAAAAACTTGGCCACAGATGCTCGCGTCCACTGTGCAGTTCTCAAACAACGACCAACCACCCATCACCCCGAGCCAGCAGCTCGAGTGCACTGGGGCCGGCACTGAAAGCAGGCCATACGGCCGTACCCTCAGACACCCAACAGCGTGCCCG
>NZ_JBNGGE010000117.1:0-3429 GCF_049975785.1 Streptomyces sp. WG7 | reverse complement strand
ACATATCCGTTCCAGCGCCGGCGGTACTGGCCCGAGGCGGCCGTCGGGACGGGTGACGTGGTGGGGGCGGGACTGGAGCCGGCCCAGCACCCGCTGCTGGGTGCGGTGGTCAGGCTGCCGGAATCGGGCGGGCTGGTGTTCACGGGGCGGGTGTCGCTGCGGACGCACCCCTGGCTAGCCGACCACGTGGTCCACGGAACGGTGGTCTTCCCCGGCACCGGGTTTGTCGAGCTGGCCGTCCGCGCCGGCGACGCGGTGGGCTGTGACCGGATGGACGAACTGGTGCTGGAGGCGCCGCTGGTCATCCCGGCCCAGGGCGGATGCCAGATCCAGGTGCAGCTCACCGAGCAGGCCCAGGACCGTTGGGTCCTGGTCATCCACGCTCGCCCGGAGGGCAGCGAGACCTGGACCCGGCACGCCACCGGCGCCCTGACCAGCGGAGCGAACACGGATGGACCTCTTCAGCGGCCGCTTTCGTCGTGGCCGCCCGCGGAAGCGGCGGTGGCCGACACCTCAGGGATCTATGACATCGGCGCTGACATGGGTGTGGTCTACGGCCCGGTGTTCCAGGGGCTGACGAAGGCCTGGACGCAGGGCGAGCGGGTATGGGCCGAGGTCGAGTTGCCCGAGGCGCAGTGGGCGCAAGCGGGAGCGTTCGGTATCCACCCGGCGCTGCTTGACGCCGTGCTGCACGCGGCGATATTCGCGGATCAGGGGCCGATGGGGGCCGCGCGCGTACCGTTCATGTTCAGCGATGTCGTGCTGCGGGCCACGGGTGCGACCCAGGTGCGCGTGCGCCTGGACCGTACCGGCTCGGAGGAGTTCAGTGTTGAGGTGGCTGACAGCACGGGAGCGCCGGTGCTGTCGATCGGTTCGTTGGCGACCCGTCCTCTGAGTGACGGTGAATTCGCCACAGCGCCGCAGAATAATACGGCTGTGCTCGCGCCAGAGTGGTCCGATGTGGACGCAGGCAGCGCACTGGACCCGCGCGAGACCGACGGCTGGGTCGTCGTGGGGCCGAATGCGGACCAAGCCGACCACGCCGACTTGTACAGCTTGGCCAAGGCTGTGGAGAGCGGTTCGTCGAAGCCTCGGTGCGTCGTGCTGGCCGTACCCCACCACTTCGACGGCCCGGTCGTGGAGCCGACGCATCACGTTACGGCGTGGGTGCTGGAGCAGATGCAGCGCTGGCTGAGCGAGCAGCGGTTCGACGGGACACGGCTGGTCGTTCTCACCCGGTCGGCCGTCGGCACCGGTGAGAGCGACCCGGTGCTCGACCTGCCCGGCGCAGCGGTGTGGGGCTTGGTCCGCTCGGCGCAGTCGGAGAACCCGGACCGAATCACTCTGGTCGACGTGGAGTCCGATGCCGACCTCGACCTCACAGCTCTTGCCCGCGCTCTCATGATCGGTGAGCCACAGCTCGCCCTTAGGGGCGGCACGGTGCGCGCTCCCCGCTTGACCCGGTACACACCCACCGCCGAGGTCGGCGCGGTGGACGGCACTGTGCTGATCACCGGTGGCACCGGTGGCCTGGGCGGCTTGGTGGCCCGGCACCTGGTGCGTTCCCATGGTGTACGGCACCTGCTGCTGGCCAGCCGCAGCGGTCAGGGGGCCGAAGGCGCCCAGGACCTGGTCCAGGAGTTGGCCGAGCTGGGGGCACAGGTCACAGTCGTGGCCTGTGACGTCTCTGATCGGGACGCCCTGGCCGGGGTGCTGGCGGCTGTGCCCGTGGAGCACCCCCTGACAGGCGTCGTGCACACCGCTGGTGTGCTGGACGACGGGGTCGTCGGCTCGCTGACCGGTGAGCGGGTGAGCCGGGTGCTGGCGCCCAAGGTGGACGCCGTCTGGCACCTCCATGAGCTGACGCGGGACATGGACCTGTCCCTGTTCGTCGTCTTCTCGTCGCTGGCCGGAATGCTCGGCAGTCCGGGTCAGGGCAACTACGCGGCGGCCAATGTGTTCCTGGATGCTCTGGTGCAGTGGCGCAGGCAGTCGGGTCTGCCCGGGGTGTCGCTGGCTTGGGGTGCGTGGACCTCCGAGGTCGGGCTGACCGGCACGCTGTCTGACGCCGACCTCCAGCGGATGACCAGCTCGGGCATGCCGCCGTTGTCGGTGGAACAGGGACTGGAACTGTTCGACCGTGCCTGGCATGCCGATGTGCCGGTGCTGGGCCTGACCCGGCTGGACGCGGCGGCAATGCGGGACCGGGGCGGTCTTCCGCCGATGATGCGGTCGCTCGTCACCACTGGTGTCGTCCGTCCGGTGGCTGGGGTCGACCGCGAGAATCCGAACGGCTTCGCCCAGCGCTGGGCGACAACACCGGCAGAAGAGCGTCCTCGCTTCCTGCTGGACCTGGTCCGCGGGCACGCCGCCGCGGTGCTGGGACACAGTTCTCCCGCACGGATCGACACCGGCCAGGCGCTCAAGGAACTCGGGTTCGACTCCCTGACAGCCGTCGAGCTGCGCAACCGGCTCGCGACCGTGACGGGACTGAGACTGCCCGCCACCCTGATTTTCGACTACCCCACGATCGTCGAGCTGGCCGACTACCTGGCCGGTCTTCTCGGTAACAGCGGCAGTAGCGGCGACAGCCGTGTCCAGGACATGAGCCTGCCGCCGGTGGTGTCGGTGACCGACGACCCGATCGTCATCGTCGGCATGGCATGCCGCTACCCGGGCGGTGTCTCCAGCCCCGACGAGCTGTGGGACCTGGTGGCCGAGGGCCGGGACGCGGTCTCGGGCTTCCCCGCCGACCGCGGCTGGGACCTGGACGAGCTGCTCGGCTCCGGGGCGGGCAACTCGGTCACGGCCGAGGGCGGCTTCTTGCAGGGTGCCGGGGATTTCGACGCCGGGTTCTTCGGGATCTCTCCGCGTGAGGCGGTGGCGACCGATCCGCAGCAGCGGCTGCTGCTGGAGACATCGTGGGAAGCGCTCGAGCACGCTGGGATCGATCCCACGTCGCTTGCGGGTAACCCGGTTGGGGTCTTCACCGGCGCCTTCCAGTCGGGGTACAGCGAGGTGGCCATCCGGTCGACGGATGACGTGGGCGGTCATCTGATCACCGGAGGCTCGCAGAGTGTGGTGTCCGGGCGCATCGCCTACGTGCTGGGTCTGCAGGGCCCCGCGGTGACGGTCGATACGGCGTGCTCGTCGTCGCTGGTGGCGCTGCACCTGGCCGCGCAGGCGCTGCGGTCGGGGGAGTGTCCGATGGCGCTGGTCGGCGGTGTGACGGTGATGGCGACCCCCGGCACGTTCATCGCGTTCTCCTTGCAGGGCGGGCTTTCAGCCGACGGGCGGTGCAAGGCGTTCGCTGACGCCGCTGATGGCACGGGGTGGTCCGAGGGCGCCGGCATGCTGGTGGTGCAGCGGTTGTCGGATGCTCGCCGTGAGGGGCGTCGGGTGCTGGCGGTCGTGCGGTCCAGCGCGGTG
>NZ_JBNGGE010000116.1:0-3541 GCF_049975785.1 Streptomyces sp. WG7 | reverse complement strand
CGTCCCAAGGTGGACGCGGCCCTCCACCTGCACGACCTCACCCGGCACCTCGACCTCGCCGACTTCGTCCTCTTCTCCTCCGCCGCCGGCACCTTCGGCGGCGCGGGCCAGGCCAACTACGCCGCCGCCAACGCCTTCCTCGACGCACTCGCCCGCCACCGGCAGGCCCACGGCCTCGCCGGAACCTCCCTGGCCTGGGGCCTGTGGGCCGAGGCCAGCGGCATGACCGGCGAACTCGACTCGGCCGACAAGGACCGCATGACCCGCTCCGGGGTCCTCGGCCTGTCCTCCGACGAGGGCCTGGCCCTCCTCGACACCGCCCGCGGCACCGGCGACGCCCTCCTCCTCCCCATGCACCTCGACCTGGCGCCGCTGCGCCGGGCCGACGCGAGCATGGTGCCCAACCTCCTGCGCGGCCTGGTCCGCACCACCACCCGCCGCGCCGTCGGGGCACCGGCGGCCGGTGGCGGCACGCCGCTCGTCGACCGGCTCGTCCGCCTGCCCGACGGCGAACGCGACGCCCTCCTGCTCGACCTCGTCCGCGGCCAGGTCGCCGCCGTCCTCGGGCACGCCACTCCGGACGCCGTCGAACCCACGCGCGCTTTCAAGGACCTCGGCTTCGACTCGCTGACGGCCGTCGAGTTCCGCAACCGGCTCGGCGCGACCGCCGGCGTACGCCTGCCCGCCACCCTCGTCTTCGACTACCCGACGCCGAGCGTGCTCGCCGGCTACCTCAAGGACGAACTCCTCGGCTCGCAGGCCGCGGTCGCCGCTGCCGCCGCCGTACCCACCCGGGCCGCGACCGCCGCCGAGGCCGACGACCCCATCGCGATCGTCGCCATGAGCTGCCGCTTCCCCGGCGACGTCCGCACCCCCGAGGACCTCTGGAGCCTGCTCGCCGACGGCCGCGACGGCATCGGCCACCTCCCCACCGACCGCGGCTGGGACCTCGACGCCCTGTACAACCCCGACCCCGACAGCCCCGGCACCTCCTATGCCCGCGAAGGCGGCTTCTTCTACGACGCCCACCACTTCGACCCGGCCTTCTTCGGGATCAACCCGCGCGAGGCCCTGGCCATGGACCCCCAGCAGCGCCTGCTGCTGGAGACGTCCTGGGAGGCGTTCGAACGGGCCGGCATCGACCCGGGCGACCTGCGCGGCCGCCAGGTCGGCGTGTTCGTCGGCCAGATGCACAACGACTACGTCTCCCGGCTGAACACCGTCCCCGAAGGCGTCGAGGGCTACCTCGGCACCGGCGGCTCCAGCAGCATCGCCTCCGGCCGCGTCTCCTACACCTTCGGCTTCGAGGGCCCCGCCGTCACCGTCGACACCGCCTGCTCGTCGTCGCTCGTCGCCCTGCACCTCGCCGCGCAGGCCCTGCGCAACGGCGAGTGCACGCTCGCCCTGGCCGGCGGCGTCACCATCATCACCACCCCCGACGTCTTCACCGAGTTCAGCCGCCAGCGCGGCCTGGCCCCCGACGGCCGCTGCAAGCCGTTCGCGGCCGCCGCCGACGGCACCGCGTGGGGCGAGGGCGCCGGCATGCTGCTGGTGGAGCGGCTGTCCGACGCCCGCCGCAACGGCCACCCGGTCCTCGCGGTCGTCCGAGGCTCCGCGGTCAACCAGGACGGCGCCAGCAACGGCCTCACCGCCCCCCACGGGCCCTCGCAGCAGCGGGTCATCCGCGCCGCGCTGGCGAACGCCGGCCTGACCGCCGCGGACGTCGACGCGGTCGAGGCGCACGGCACGGGCACGACGCTGGGCGACCCGATCGAGGCGCAGGCGCTCCTGGCCACCTACGGGCGTGACAAGACCGAGGACCAGCCGCTGTGGCTGGGCTCGGTCAAGTCCAACTTCGGCCACACGCAGGCCGCGGCCGGCGTCGCGGGCATCATCAAGATGGTCATGGCGATGCGCCACGGCGTGCTGCCGCAGACCCTCCACGTGGACGAGCCCAGCCCGCACGTGGACTGGTCCGAGGGCGCGGTCTCCCTGCTGACCGAGCGGATGGACTGGCCCGAGACCGGCCGCCCGCGCCGCGCCGGCGTCTCGTCGTTCGGCATGAGCGGCACCAACGCACACGCCATCATCGAGCAGGCCCCCGACACCGCGCCGGTCCCGGTTGCGGCCGGGAACGCACCCTCCGTGCGCGCCGTTCCGTGGCTCCTCTCCGCGCGGACGCCCGAGGCCCTGCGCGCCCAGGCCGGCGCCCTGCACGCCCACGTCGAGGCCCACCCCGACGCCCGCCCCGCCGACATCGGCCACTCCCTCGCCACCACCCGTGCCGTGTTCGAGCAGCGCGCGGTGGTCGTGGCGGCGGACCGGGACGAGCTGCTGCGCGGCCTGGCCGCCCTGGCGGCGGACGCCACGACGGGACCGGTGACGCGGGGTGCCGCCGGTGCCGGCAAGCTCGCCTTCCTCTTCACGGGGCAGGGCAGCCAGCGGCTCGGCATGGGGCGTGAGTTGTACGGCGCTTATCCGGTGTTCGCCGAGGCCCTGGATGCGGTGGGTGAGCGGCTTGGGCTGGGTGTGTTGTTCGGTGATGACGCGGAGGCGTTGGATCGTACGGAGTTCGCGCAGCCGGCGTTGTTCGCGGTGGAGGTGGCGCTGTTCCGGCTGCTGGAGTCGTGGGGTGTGAGGCCGGACTTCGTGTCCGGTCATTCGGTGGGTGAGATCGCTGCTGCGCATGTGGCGGGGGTGTTGTCGCTGGATGATGCGTGTGTGCTGGTGGCGGCGCGTGGGCGGTTGATGCAGGCGCTGCCGGCGGGTGGCGTGATGGTCGCGCTGGAGGCGTCGGAGGACGAGGTCCTGCCGTTGCTGACGGAGCGGGTGAGTGTCGCGGCGGTGAACGGGCCGCGGTCGGTGGTGATCGCGGGTGACGAGGACGCCGCGACGGCGATCGTGGAGTCGTTCGAGGGGCGGAAGTCGAGGCGTCTGGCGGTCAGTCATGCGTTTCATTCGCCGCACATGGACGGGATGCTGGAGGCGTTCCGTGAGGTGGTGTCGGGGCTGTCGTTCGCGGCCCCGGCCATCCCGGTGGTGTCGAACCTGACCGGTGCCCTGGTCACGGACGAGATGGCGTCGGCGGACTTCTGGGTGCGGCACGTCCGTGAGGCCGTGCGCTTCCTCGACGGCGTCCGCGCCCTGGAGGCCGCGGGCGTCACCACGTACCTCGAACTCGGCCCCGACGGAGTCCTCTCCGCCATGGCCCAGGAGTGCCTGACCGGCGAGGGCGCCGCCCTCGCCCCGGCCCTGAGGAACGGCAGGCCGGAGGCGGAGACGCTGCTCACGGCAGCCGCGACCGCTCATGTGCGTGGCGTCGCCGTCGACTGGCAGACGTACTTCGGGCCCGAGAGCCCTCAGCGCGTCGACCTGCCGACCTACGCTTTCCAGCGCTCCGCCTACTGGCTGGACGCGGGTCGTTCGCAGGGCGATGTCGCGTCGGCCGGTCTCGGTGCGGCGGGCCATCCGTTGCTGGGTGCGGCGGTTGAGCTGCCGGATTCGGACGGGGTGGTGTTCACCGGTCGGTTGTCGCTGGCCA
>NZ_JBNGGE010000115.1:0-3595 GCF_049975785.1 Streptomyces sp. WG7 | reverse complement strand
GGTGGACGGTGATGCCCTTCTCCTGGAGGATGCGGTCGGCACCGGGATGCTGGAAGTCCTCGACCGCGTACGGCATCCCGTCCGCCACCGCCGCGGCCCCGGCCGACGAACCGTCGGACCCCGTGACGGCATAAGCGATCGACGACGCACCCGCGACGGTGCAGACGGCGAGCAGCCCGGCAACAAGCGGCTTACGAAGGCGGGTTTTCATCAGAGTTCCCTTTCGAGGTGATGCGTACCGGGACCGGTACGCATGACGCGCCAGGGCCGTGGCATCGACTGGTGGTGATGCGGTCCGACTGGTGCCGCCGGCATGTCCACAGCGGCACAGACCCCTCACGTCGCCCTTTCCCGGCGCGCCGGATGCGCAAAGTATCACGTGGTCACAAGTCGTCCACAGGGCAGCCACATTGGAGACACAGGCGGTTCGGCCGTACGTAACTTCGGTCCGTCGGCAGGACAGTTGCCGACGCGTGCGGCCGGACTCCGGCACAACTCACATGAATTGGAAGTACCGGTCCCACCAGGCCAGGGGCGGGGCTTCTTCTTCCTCGTCCTCGTCCTCGTCCTCGTCGTCGCCGGACTCCGCCGCCCATGCCGCCAGCACTTCTTCGGGGATCTCCTCGTCCTCCAGGGAACTCGGTCCGTCGTACGGCTCCAGCAGCAGTTCGACGGGCACATAGACGCAGCCGAGTTCCGTACACAGCTCGTCGAGCCAGGTCACGAACGCCTCACCCAGGCCCTCCTCGCACCCAGGTACGCCCCAGCCCCTCCCCGTGCCCGTGGTGACGAAGGGGCCGAAGTTGCTCATCAGCACCCACAGGGGCCGGTCGGTCTCCGTGGCCGGGGCGGGGACCGAGACGTATCCGAAGAAGCTGGCGTCCTGGGCTCCGCCCACCGTCACGGAGGGCCCGAAGCGTCGCTCCAGGGCTTCGGCGAGCCGCGCGAAGCGCTGACGGGCGGCCGGGATGTCGTAGTGCTCGGGGAGTTCCAGGTGTGCGGGGTCGTCCAGTTCGCGCAGGAGTTCACGGATGCGGTCGGGGGAGAGCATGAGACCGATGTCCTCTTCGCTGTGGGTGAGGGCCGGCGGGCGGGGAGCCCGACCCGCCGGCCCTCGTAGTCGGCGTCGTCCGTCACGCGGCCGGGTTCAGGCAGCCCTGTACCCGGCCGGGTGCCTCACTACGGCAGTGGGCAGTCTGCCGTCGCCGACGGATAGGCGGTGGTGATCCGATCCATCTTCTTCTTCGTCCGGGTGACGATGCACAGGAACTTCTCGCCCCCCTCGCCGATGGCCTCGTCGTACTCGATCGCGTGCACGTCGCTGCCCCGGCTGACGAACGAGTTTCCGTCGGCGCGCCTCTTCCAGGCGTCGTCGATCAGTGCGAGGAGCTCGTCCTGGTCCTTCACCTTGAAGACGCCGTGCAGCGGCTTGTCCGGGATGGGCCTCGTGTGCTTCATGACGTGCTCGATGCGGTGCGAGCCGTCGCGTGCCATCTGATAGACCAAGCCGGCCGGTGATTGGAAGATCTCTCCGCTGATTTGACGCCAGCCCACGGGGCAACTGACCGAACTCGCCGCGCGGGCGTAGGACGTCGAGCGCGCCAGCGACCGCGCGCACAGCTGGAAGAGGGGGTTCTTGCCGAACAGCTTGCGGAAGAAGTCGTCCGCCTTGGTGCCCCACTTGCCGAACTTGACGCCCGCGGCGCCCCATCCGGCGAACGGCACGGCGCCGGCGCACGACAGGCCCGCGTCGATCTTCTTGCCCTCGCCGAAGTACCAGGCGCAGTTGACGCCGTCGGCGGCTTCGCCGAACCCCGGGATCAGACCCAGGACGTCGAGGGAGAAGTGGCCGCCCTCCGAGAGCACCTTGCCCCAGTCGACCTCTTCCAGTTCTTCCATGAGCTTGACGAACTCGGCGTCCTCAGCCCTGAGTTCACGCTCCTCCAGCTCGGCCGCGATGTCCGCGAAGTGCTGCCGGATCTCCTCCTGGAGCTTGCGGAAGGCCACCTCGCCGGCGGCGGTCGACGCCTTGCTCGCCGCGTCGGCGTCCTTGCCCGCGGCGATCGACGAGGCGTACGCGGCGTCGGCCGCGGCCCAGGCGTCACTCGCGGAGGCCTGCGCGGCGGCGGCGGACGACTGGGCCTGGGCGGCCGACACGTCGGCGTCGCGGGCGGCGTTGTGCGCGTCGGCTTCGGCGGCACGGGCCGTCCGGGCCGACGCGGCGGCCTCGGCCGCGGACTTCTCGGCGGCATCCGCGTGCGCGTCCGCGTCCTTGGCGTACTCGTCGGCCTGGGCCGCCGAGTCCTTGGCCTGCTGGGCGTACTTGGCGGCCTCCTCCGCGGCCTTGACGGCGTCGGCCGCCACCTTGGCGGCGAGCGCGGCGTCCTTGTGTGCCGTGGCGGCGACACGGGCCGCCCCGGAGATCAGTCCCTGCATCCGGGACACGTGCGTCGCGGTGAGCTTGTCCTGCCGCGCCGCGCGGTACTGCTCGACCTGGATGAACCTGTGCAGCACCTCCGGCGGCCCGGCCAGGGCGACGTCGGCCGCCGCCTTGAGTTCGGGCCCGCCGACGCTGCGCAGCTGAACCGCGCGGACGCGCTCGTCGGTGGTACGGGCCGTGTAGTACCCGGTCTGGGTGAACTCCCGCAACGCGTCGGTGGTGCCGGACTCCAGCGCCGCCTGGCCCGCTTCCATCACCGAGCGCCCGGCGTTGTTCATCAGCTGGGTGACCCGGATGCGGTAGTCATGAGCGGCCGCCTGGTGCTGACCGGTCTCGATGAACGTGCCGACCTGCGCGGTGTCGCCCTTGAGCGCCTCCTTCGCGGCGGTACGGACCGCTTCGTACTCCGAGTCCCACGCCAGGTTGACCGTGCGGGCGTACTCGTCGCGCTGGACGGCCTGGGTCAGGCCGGTCCTGATGTACTCGATGACCTGCGCGTCCGAACCCGCCAGGGCGGCCTCGGCCGTGGTGACGCTCCACGGGCCGCGGGTCTTGGCGACGTGCAGCGCGACCTTGCGGGCCTTGTCGGCGACTTCGCCGAGATCCGCGCCGGGAGCGGTCACCTCGGCCGTCAGGCGCTGTGCCTCCTCGTCCGCCGCCTTGGCCTCCGCGGCTTCCTGCTGCTCACGTGCCTTGCGCTCGCTGTCCGCCGCTTTCAGCGCCTTGGCCTTCTCGACCTCCGTGTAACGGCGGTCGGCCAGCTCCGCGGCCTCGACCTCGCGCGCCACGGTGTAGGTGGTCCTCGCCTGCGCCACGGCCGTGGTGGCGGCGTCGGCGGCCTTCTTGGCCTCGGCCGCGTGCTTGGCGGACTCGGTGGCGGCCTGGGCGGCGTCACCGGCGTGGTCGGCCGCCTCCTCGGCGGCCTTGCCCGCGTTCCGGGCGTGGACGGCCGCGGAGTTGGCGGAATCCCGTGCCTCACGAGCGGCCTTGGCCGCCTTGGCCGCCAGGGCGACGGCCCGGTTCGCGGCGCGGGTGGCCTCGGCCGCCTGTCGCCGTGCGTCGGCGGCCGCGTCCCGGGCCCGCTGGGCCTGGGCGCTGGAGACGTTGGCGTGGCCGCTGGCCGCCTGCGCGGCGGCTGCGGCGGCGTCGGCGTTG
>NZ_JBNGGE010000114.1:0-3739 GCF_049975785.1 Streptomyces sp. WG7 | reverse complement strand
ACGGCGGAGTCGACGACGTGCTGCTGGGCGCGCTGGCCCTCGCGGTGCGCCAGTGGCGCGAGGCGCGGGGCGTGGACCCCGACGGCGGGGTGCTGGTCGACCTGGAGGGCCACGGCCGCGACGGCGACCGCGCCGATGCCGAGGCCGACCTCTCCCGTACCGTCGGCTGGTTCACCCGTGTCCATCCCGTACGGCTCGACGTCACCGGCTGCGGGGACGATCCCGCGGACGCCGTCAAGCGGGTCAAGGAACAGCTGCGGGCGGTACCCGGCGGCGGCTTCGGGTACGGCCTGCTGCGTCATCTGAACGCCGACACCGCTGCCGCCCTCGCGGCCCTCGCCGAGCCGCAGATCGGCTTCAACTACCTGGGCCGTACGGGCTCCGTGTCCTCGGCCGACTGGACTCCGCTCGACCGGCCGGGTGGACTCGACGGCCCGGTGACGGCACTGCCGCACGCTCTCGAGATCAACGCCATCGCGAAGGACGGCCCCGAGGGCCCGGTGCTGTCGGCGACGTTCGCGTGGGCGGGCGGTCTGCTCGGCGAGGCCGAGGTGCGGGAGCTGGCCGAGCGGTGGCTGCGGGCGCTGGAGACCCTCGCGGCCACGGATGCCGGGGCCGGCGGGCACACGCCGTCCGACTTCCCCCTCGTACCCGCCCTGACCCAGGAGCAGGTGGAAGCCCTGGAGGCCGCGTACCCCGGCCTGGAGGACGTCCTCCCGCTCTCCCCGCTCCAGGAGGGCCTGCTCTTCCACGCCCACTACGACCACGAGGGCACCGACGTCTACACCGCTCAGGTCGAACTGGACCTGGAGGGCCGGCTGGACGAGGCGACCCTGCGGGAGGCATGGACGGCGCTGCTGCGCCGCCACGCCAACCTGCGGGCCGCGTTCGTGCCCGACGTCGCAGGCGTTCCCGTGCAGGTGGTCGTCCGCGACCCCGGACTCCCCTGGCGCACCGTCGATCTCCGCGCCCTGCCCGAGGCGGACGCGGAGGCGGAGGCCGGCCGGATCGCCGCCGAGGAGCGCGCGAAGCGCCTCGATCCGGCGCGGGCGCCGCTCATGCGCCTCACCGTCGTGGGCCTGAGCGACACCCGGCACCGTCTCGTCCTGACGAACCACCACATCCTCTTCGACGGCTGGTCGGTCCCCGTCCTCGCGAAGGAACTGTTCACCCTGTACGCCACTGCCGCCGCCGGCGGTACCGGCGCGGACCTGCCGCCGTCCACCCCCTACAGCGACTACCTCGCCTGGCTCGCCGCACAGGACGGACAGGCGGCCGAGCGGGCCTGGGCGGACGAGCTCGACGGGGTGGAGGAGCCGACGCTCCTGGCCCCGGACACCCCGGCCGCCACCGCCGGGGCACCGGGCGTCCCCGCCAGGATCGACGCGGAGCTCCCCGCGCCGGCCGTGACGGCGCTGCGCCGGCTGGCGCGGGACCGGGGCCTGACGGTCAACACCCTGGTGCAGGGTGCCTGGGCGCTGCTGCTGTCCCGGCTGACCGGCCGTGACGACGTCGTCTTCGGTACGACGGTCTCCGGCCGCCCGCCGGAGATACCCGGCATCGAGTCCATGGCGGGCCTGTTCATCAACACCCTCCCGGTCCGGGTCGTCCTCGACCCGGCCGAGCGGCTGGCCGACCTCCTGCTGCGCGTGCAGACCGCCCAGTCGAAGCTGATGGCCCATCAGTACATCGGGTTGAGCCGGATCAACCGGCTGTCCGGCCTGCCGCGGCTGTTCGACAGCCTCGTCGTCTTCGAGAACTACCCGGTCGCCGAAGGGTCCGTCCCGTCCTCGGGGCTCGCCGTCAGCGGCTCGAAGGTCCACGACGCGACCCACTACCCGGTGACCCTCGCCGCCGGACTCCGCGACGACGAACTGTGGCTGCGGCTCCACTACATGCCGCACCTCCTCACCGAGGAGGCCGCACGCACGCTCACCGACCGGTTCCGCACGCTGCTGCGGACGCTCGCCGACGACCCCACCCGCCCGTCCGGTTCCGTCGACGTCCTCACCGCCGAGGAGCGGCACCGCATCCTCACCGACTGGAACGACGTCGACGCGGACACGACGAGGGACGCGGCGAGTGTCGTCGAGGCGTTCGCGGCGCAGGTGGCGCGTACGCCGGAGGCCGTGGCCGTCCGCTGGGACGGCGGTGTGCGGACGTACCGGGAACTCGACGAGCGGGCGGACCGCCTGGCGGCGCGGCTGGTGTCCCTGGGGGTGCGGCCGGAGGAGCGCGTCGCCCTGCTGATGGAGCGTTCACCGGAGGTCGTGACGGCGATCCTCGGTGTGCTGAAGGCCGGAGCGGTCTACGTGCCCCTCGACGGAAGACTGCCGGGGGCCCGGCTCGCCTCGATGACACGACTGGCCGGGTGCCGCGTCGTGGTCACGGACGGCGGCACGACCACCGACGCCCTGCCCGGAATCGAGCACGAGGTCCCGGTCCCGGCCGGTGACGACGACCGTCCGGAGGAACCGCCCGTCCGGGCCCCCGCCGTGCGCGTCCTGCCGGACAGCGCCGCCTACGTGATGTTCACGTCCGGCTCCACCGGCGAGCCGAAGGGCGTGGAGATCACCCACCGCGGAGTGGTGAGCCTGGCCACCGACCGCCGCTGGAACACCGGCGCCGCCTCCCGCGCCGACACGGTCCCGCACCGGGTGCTGCTGCACTCGCCGTACGGCTTCGACCCGTCCACCTACGAGCTGTGGATGCCCCTGCTCGGCGGCGGCGAGGTCGTCGTCGCACCGCCCGGCGACCTCGACGTACCCACCATCGCCCGTACGGTCCGCACGCACGGCGTGACCTCGCTGCTGCTCACCGCCGGACTGTTCCGGGTGGTCGCGGAGGAGGACCCCGGCTGCCTGGAGGGGGTCCGGGAGGTGCTGACCGGCGGAGACGTGGTCACGTCGGCGTCCGTGCGGCGCGTCCTGAACGCGTGCCCGGACACCGACGTCACCGACATCTACGGCCCGACCGAGATCACCCTGTTCGCCACCCAGCACACCATGCGGGACGCGGCCCGGGTGCCGGGCAGCGTCCCCATCGGCCGTGCCCGTGACGGCATGCGGGCCTACGCCCTCGACGGCCGGCTGCGACCGGTGCCGCCCGGCGCGGTGGGCGAGCTGTACATCGCCGGTGACGCGCTGGCCCGCGGCTACGCGCACCGGAGCGCGCTGACCGCGGAGCGGTTCGTCGCCGATCCGTTCGGTCCGGCCGGTACCCGTATGTACCGCACGGGTGACCTGGTGCGCTGGGCCCCGGGCGGAGTGCTGGAGTTCCTCGGGCGGGCCGACCACCAGGTCAAGATCCGCGGCTTCCGCATCGAACTCGGCGAGATCGAGGGCGTACTCGGCGCACAGGACGAGGTCGCCGACGCCGTGGTCCTCGTACAGCGGGCGCCGTCCGGCGGCAAGCACCTCGTCGGCTACGTCGTCCCCGAACCGGGACGCCGGCCCGACCCCGGCACGCTCCGGGCGAGCCTCGCCGAACGGCTGCCGGAGTACATGGTCCCCTCCGCCATCCTGCTGCTCGACGCACTGCCGCTGACCGCGAACGCCAAGCTCGACCGCGCGGCCCTGCCCGTGCCCGGCTTCGCCGGCACGACGGGCGGAGGACGGGCACCGCGCACCCCCGTGGAGCGGACCCTCTGCGCGCTGTTCGCGGAGGTGCTGGGCGTGGAGCGGGTCGGCGCGGACGACGGGTTCTTCGCGCTGGGCGGGGACAGCATCATGTCGATCCA
>NZ_JBNGGE010000113.1:0-3890 GCF_049975785.1 Streptomyces sp. WG7 | reverse complement strand
CAGCGGGCCGGTACCGAGCTGCTGGAGGAGCTGACGCTGGAGGCGCCGCTCGTCCTGCCCGAACGCGGCGCACTCCAACTGCAGATCAGCGTCGGCGCGTCCGACGAGTCGGGCCGGCGGCCGATCGCCTTCCACTCCCGCGCCGATCGCGCGGGGGAGGAGGTGCCGTGGGTGCGGCACGCGACCGGACTGCTCGCCGAAACCACGGCGGAGCCGGTGTTCGACCTGGCGGCGTGGCCGCCGGCCGGGGCCGAGCCGGTCGCCATCGACGGACTCTACGAGGCCCTGGCCGTGGCCGGGTTCGCGTACGGATCGGTCTTCCAGGGACTGCGGTCGGTGTGGCGTCGTGGTGAGGACGTGTTCGCCGAGGTCGGGCTCGGTGACGAGACCGCCCCCGGTGCGGAGCAGTTCGGGCTCCACCCCGCGCTGCTCGATGCGGCCCTGCACGCCATCACCGTCGGCGGGCTCGTCGAGGACACCGGACAGGGACGGCTGCCGTTCTCCTGGTCTGGTGTCGCCGTCCACGCCGTGGGTGCCTCCGAGGTCCGGGTGCGGTTGTCGCGTGCGGGCCGGGACGTGGTGGCGCTGGAGTTGGCGGACGCCGAGGGCGTGCCTGTGGCGTCGGTGCGGGGCCTGGCGCTCCGGGCCTTCTCGCCGGAGCAGTTCGCGGCCCCGGCCGCCGGGAGCGGGGACGCTCTGTTCGAGGTCCGCTGGTCGCCCGTCTCCGGTGGCGGTGCGCCGGTCGAGGACTGGATGCTGCTGGGTGCCGGGTCCCAGGCGTTCGCGGACCTGGCGGCGCTGGCTGCGGCTGCCGTGGAGGGCGGGACCGTACCGGCGGTGCTGGTCGTGCCGTGTCTGGCGGACGGGGAGTTTCGGGACGTCGCGGATGCCGTGCACGCGGAGACCGGCCGGGTGCTGGACCTGGTGCGGGAGTGGCTGGGCGACGAGCGGTTCGCCGATTCGCGTCTGGTGTTCGTGACCCGGGGCGCGGTCGCTGCGGCGCCGGGTGACGAGGTCGCGGACCTGGCGCACGCGTCGCTGTGGGGTCTGATTCGGTCCGCGCAGTCGGAGAACCCGGGTCGCTTCGGTCTCATCGACCTCGACGGTGACGGTGGTGTCGACCCGGACACCGTCGCAGAGGTGCTGGGTGCGGGTGAGCCGGAGGTCGCGGTCAGGGCGGGAACGCTCCTGGTGCCGCGTCTGGTGCGTGCGGTGGTGGAGCCGGAGGCCGAGGTGCCGGTGTTTGAGGGCACGGTGTTGGTGACGGGTGCCAGTGGTGCGTTGGGCGGGTTGTTCGCGCGGCATCTCGTCACCGAGTACGGGGTGCGGGATCTGCTGCTGGTGAGCCGGCGGGGCGGGGATGCCCCGGGTGCTGTCGAGTTGACGGCGGAGCTGGTTGAGCTGGGTGCGTCGGTGTCGTGGGCGGCGTGTGATGTGGCCGATCGGGATGCGCTGTCCGGGGTGCTGGACGCGGCTCCGGTGCTGTCGGCGGTGGTGCACACGGCGGGTGTGCTGGACGACGGTGTGATCGCGTCGTTGGACCGGGAGCGGCTGTCGGCGGTGCTGCGTCCGAAGGTGGACGCGGCGTGGAACCTGCACGAGCTGACGCGGGGCATGGATCTGTCGGCGTTCGTGCTGTTCTCCTCCGCCGCGGGTGTCTTCGGCGGCGCCGGTCAGGCGAATTACGCCGCCGCGAACGTCTTCCTCGACGCACTCGCGGCGCACCGCAGGTCGCGGGGTCTGGTGGCGACGTCGCTGGCCTGGGGTCTGTGGGACGGCGGTATGGCGGGCGAGCTGGACGCCGGCGAGGTGTCGCGTCTCGGACGCGGTGGTGTGAACGCGCTGTCGGAGCAGGAGGGCCTGGCCCTCTTCGACACCGCGACCGCCTCGCCCGCGGCGGCGTTCGTGCCCGTCAAGCTCGACCTGGCCGCTCTGCGCGCCCAGGCCACTGCGGGAGGCATGCTGCCGCCGCTGTTGAGCGGCCTCGTCCGCGTCCCCAACCGGCGTGCGGCCCGGGCTGCATCGGCCTCCGCGGGCAAGCTCGCCCGGCAGCTGGCCGGACTGCCCGAGGCAGAGCGGGCTGGCGCGGTGCTCGAACTCGTCCGCGCCCAGGTGGCGGCGGTGCTCGGGT
This sequence comes from Streptomyces sp. WG7, assembly GCF_049975785.1. Classification (NCBI taxonomy): domain Bacteria; kingdom Bacillati; phylum Actinomycetota; class Actinomycetes; order Kitasatosporales; family Streptomycetaceae; genus Streptomyces; species Streptomyces sp. WG7. Next base: position 1,759 of record NZ_JBNGGE010000113.1, on the reverse strand, counting down.
TCGACGGTCCGGAGGCGGTCGAACCGGCCCGTGCGTTCAGCGAGGTCGGCTTCGACTCGCTGACCGCGGTCGAGCTGCGCAACCGGCTCGGCACGGCCACGGGTGTGCGGCTGCCCGCCACGCTGGTCTTCGACTACCCGACCCCCGCGGTACTGGCCGACTACCTGCACTCCGAACTGCTGGGCGGACAGCAGGCGATCGACGCGCCGGTGGCGGTCGCCGTCCGTGACGACGAGCCGATCGCGATCGTGGCGATGGCCTGCCGCTTCCCCGGCGGCGTGCGCACCCCCGAGGACCTGTGGGAGCTGGTCTCGGAGGGCAGGGACGCCATCTCCGCGATGCCGGACGACCGCGGCTGGAACATCGCCGAGCTGTTCGACCCGGACTCCGACCGCCCTGGCACCAGCTACAGCATGAACGGCGGTTTCCTGCACGACGCGCACCACTTCGACCCGATGTTCTTCGGCATGTCGCCGCGTGAGGCGCTGGCCACCGACCCGCAGCAGCGGCTGCTGCTGGAGACGTCGTGGGAGGCGTTCGAGCGGGCCGGCATCGATCCGACGACGGTGCGCGGCAGCCGTACGGGTGTCTTCGCGGGCGTGATGTACAACGACTACGGCACTCTGCTGCACCGCGCGCCGGAAGGCCTCGAGGGCTACATGGGCACCGCCAGTTCCGGCAGTGTCGTCTCCGGTCGCGTGTCGTACACCTTCGGCCTGGAGGGCCCCGCCGTCACGGTCGACACGGCCTGCTCGTCCTCTCTCGTCACGCTCCACCTCGCGGCTCAGGCGCTGCGCAACGGCGAGTGCGATCTCGCGCTGGCCGGCGGCGTGACCGTGATGGCCACGCCGGGCACCTTTGTGGCGTTCAGCATCCAGCGCGGTCTGTCCGCGGACGGGCGCTGCAAGCCGTTCGCGGCCGCGGCCGACGGCACGGCATGGGGTGAGGGCGTCGGCATGCTGCTCGTGGAGCGCCTGTCGGACGCCCGCCGCAACGGCCACCCGGTCCTGGCGCTCGTACGGGGCTCGGCCATCAACCAGGACGGTGCGAGCAACGGCCTCACCGCCCCGAACGGCCCGTCCCAGCAGCGTGTGATCCGGCAGGCCCTGGCCAATGCCCGGCTCACCGCGGCCGACGTGGATGTCGTGGAGGCGCACGGTACCGGAACCCGGCTCGGCGACCCGATCGAGGCGCAGGCGCTGCTGGCGACGTACGGCCAGGAGCACAGCGACGAGCAGCCGCTCTGGCTCGGCTCGGTGAAGTCCAACTTCGGCCACACGCAGGCCGCGGCCGGTGTCGCCGGCATCATGAAGATGATCATGGCGATGCGCCACGGCGTGCTGCCCAGGACGCTGCACGTGGACGAGCCCAGCCCGCACGTGGACTGGTCCGAGGGCGCGGTCTCCCTGCTGACCGAGCGGATGGACTGGCCCGAGACCGGCCGCCCGCGCCGCGCCGCCGTGTCGTCGTTCGGCATCAGCGGTACCAACGCCCACACGGTCATCGAGCAGGCCCCCGACAACCCCGCTCAGGTGGGGAACGCGACGCCGCCCCCCGGCGAGCGCACCCTGTCCGTACGGCCCCACGTGCTCTCGGCGAAGTCCCCGGAAGCGCTGCGCGACCAGGCGGCCCGTCTGCGGACGCACCTGGAGAACGTCGCGGGCGCGGAAGACGTCGAGGTCGCCTACACGCTGGCCACCAAGCGCGCGGCCTTCGAGTACCGCGCGGTGGTCGTGGCGGCGGACCGGGACGCGCTGCT
>NZ_JBNGGE010000112.1:0-4094 GCF_049975785.1 Streptomyces sp. WG7 | reverse complement strand
GGTCGTGTCGCGCGGTGGTTGGCGGAGGCGGGTGCTGAGCGGCTGGTGCTGACCAGCCGGCGGGGGATGGACGCGCCGGGTGCGGCTGAGCTGGTGGCGGAGCTGGGTGTCGAGGTCTCCGTCGTCGCCTGTGACGCGTCCGACCGTGAGGCGCTGCGGGGCGTGCTGGCCGAGTACGCGGATTCCTTGACCGCCGTCGTTCATACGGCGGGTGTGCTGGACGACGGCGTGCTGGATGCCCTGACTCCGGAGCGCATTGACGGTGTTCTGCGGGCGAAGGCCACGTCGGCGCTCCATCTGCACGAGCTGACGGTCGAGCTGGGTGTCGAGCTGGACGCGTTCGTCCTCTTCTCGTCGATGAGCGGCACGATCGGCACGCCTGGCCAGGGCAATTACGCCGCTGCGAACGCCTACTTGGACGCCCTGGCGGAGCAGCGTCGCGCGGACGGTCTGGCGGCGACGTCCATCGCGTGGGGTCCGTGGGCCGAGGGCGGCATGGCCGCCGGCGAGACGATGGACGCCCGTATGCGGCACGAAGGCGTGCCGCCCATGGCGCCCGAGTCGGCCATGGCGGCACTGGCGCCCATCGTCGCCTCGGGCGAGGCCTCGCTGACCGTCGCAGACATCGACTGGGACCGCTTCGCGCCCTTCATGACCTCCGTCCGGCCGCTCCCGCTGATCGGCGACTTCATCACGCACGCGGAGACCGTCACGGGCGCCGACGTGGCGGCCACCGCGGCCCGCCGGCTCGCGGGGCTGACGGCGGCAGAGCAGGAGCGTGAGCTGCTCACCCAGGTGCGTACGCACGTCGCGGCAGTCCTCGGTCACGGCGGAGCCGAAGCGGTCGGTGCCGACCGCGCCTTCAAGGAACTGGGCTTCGACTCCCTGACGGCCGTGGAACTGCGCAACCGCCTCGGCGCGGCCACCGACCTGCGACTGCCCACCACCCTCGTCTACGACTACCCGACCTCGGCCTCGCTCGCGGCATTCCTGCACCACGAGCTGCGGGGCGCGCAGCCGGAGATGGCGGGGCCGGTCGCCACGACGGCGGCCGTGGACGACGACCCGATCGCGATCGTGGCGATGAGCTGCCGCTTCCCGGGCGGCGTGCGAACCCCGGAGGAGCTGTGGAAGCTCCTCGTCGACGGTGCTGACGCGATCGGTGACTTCCCCTCCGACCGCGGATGGGACCTCGCCGGCCTCTACAGCGCCGATCCCGACCGCCCCGGGACCACGTACACCCTGGAGGGCGGATTCCTCCACGACGCAGCCGAGTTCGACGCGGACCTCTTCGGGATCTCGCCGCGTGAGGCGCTGGCGATGGATCCGCAGCAACGGCTGCTGCTGGAGACGTCGTGGGAGGCGTTCGAGCGGGCCGGCATCGCCCCGTCGTCGCTGCGCGGCAGCCAGGCGGGCGTCTTCGTCGGCACCAACGGCCAGGACTACCTCTCACTCGTCGCGGGCGACACGCACGGCCTGGAAGGACACCTCGGCACCGGCAACGCCGCAAGCGTCGTCTCCGGACGGCTCTCCTACGTCTTCGGTCTCGAAGGGCCCGCGATCACCGTCGACACGGCGTGTTCCTCCTCGCTGGTGGCTCTGCACCTCGCCGTCCAGGCACTGCGGCAGGGCGAGTGCTCCCTCGCGCTGGCCGGTGGCGTGACGGTGATGTCGACCCCTGAGGCCTTTGTCGACTTCAGTCGTCAGCGGGGGCTGGCGGAGGACGGCCGGATCAAGGCGTTCGCGGCTGCCGCGGACGGCACCGGCTGGGGTGAGGGCGTCGGCATGCTGCTGGTGGAGCGGCTGTCGGACGCGCGCCGCAACGGGCATCCGGTGCTGGCTCTGGTGCGGGGTTCGGCGGTGAACCAGGACGGTGCCAGCAACGGCCTGACCGCGCCGAACGGCCCCTCGCAGCAGCGCGTGATCCGCCAGGCGCTGGCGAGTGCCGGGCTGTCGACGGCTGACGTGGACGCGGTGGAGGCGCACGGCACCGGCACCCGGCTCGGGGACCCGATCGAGGCGCAGGCCCTGCTGGCGACCTACGGGCAGGGGCGGTCGCCCGAGCAGCCGCTCCTTCTGGGGTCCGTCAAGTCGAACATCGGGCACACGCAGGCCGCGGCGGGCGTCGCGGGCGTGATCAAGATGGTGCTGGCGATGCAGCACGGGGTGCTGCCCCGGACCCTGCACGTCGACGAGCCGACCCCGCACGTCGACTGGGCCGCCGGCGAGATCGCCCTGCTGACCGAAGCCGTCGACTGGCCCGAGACCGGGCGGCCCCGGCGCGCCGCCGTGTCGTCCTTCGGTCTCAGCGGCACCAACGCCCACACGATCGTCGAACAGGTCCCTGCCGCCGCAGCGGACCGCGGCGACGAGCCCGAGAGCGACGCGGCACCTTCGGTGCTGCCCGTCCTGCCCGTCCTGCTCTCCGCGCAGAGCACGACCGGGCTCCGCGCCCAGGCCGCGCGTCTGGCCGCCCACTTGACGTCGCAGCCTGAGGCATCCACCCTCGACACGGCATTCACGCTGACGACGGCTCGTACCGCCCTGGACACGCGCGCGATCCTGGTCAGCGGCGCCGAGAAGCACGATGGGCTACTCGCCGGGCTCAACCGTCTCGCCGCCGGCGAAGCGCCCTCCGGCCTCGTGCAGGGCACGGTCACGACTGGCGCGCTTGCCTTCCTCTTCACGGGGCAGGGCAGCCAGCGCCTGGGGATGGGCCGGGAACTGTACGAGGCCTACCCCGTGTTCGCGGACGCGTTGGACGCGGTCTGCGCCCACCTGGACGCGCACCTCGATGTGGCCCTGGGCGGTGTGTTGTTCGGTGATGACGCGGAGGTGTTGGATCGTACGGAGTTCGCGCAGCCGGCGTTGTTCGCGGTGGAGGTGGCGCTGTTCCGGCTGCTGGAGTCGTGGGGTGTGAGGCCGGACTTCGTGTCCGGTCACTCGATCGGCGAGCTAGCTGCTGCGCATGTGGCGGGGGTGCTGTCGCTGGATGATGCGTGTGTGCTGGTGGCGGCGCGTGGGCGGTTGATGCAGGCGCTGCCGGCGGGTGGCGTGATGGTCGCGCTGGAGGCGTCGGAGGACGAGGTCCTGCCGTTGCTGACGGAGCGGGTGAGTATTGCGGCGGTGAACGGGCCGCGGTCGGTGGTGATCGCGGGTGACGAGGACGCGGCCACGGCGGTCGTGGAGTCCTTCGAGGGGCGGAAGTCGAAGCGGCTGGCGGTCAGTCACGCGTTCCACTCGCCGCACATGGACGGCATGCTGGACGCGTTCTGCGAGGTGGTCTCGGGACTCTCCTTCGAGGCCCCGAGCATTCCGGTCGTCTCCAACCTGACGGGCGCCGTGGTCACCGACGAGATGGCGTCGGCGGACTTCTGGGTGCGGCATGTCCGTGAGGCCGTGCGCTTCCTCGACGGCGTCCGCGCGTTGGAGGCGGCGGGGGTCACGACGTACCTCGAACTCGGTCCGGACGGTGTGCTGTCGGCGATGACTCAGGAGTGCGTGACGGGCGAGGGCGCCGCCTTCGTCCCCGTCCTGCGCAAGGGCCGTCCAGAAGCCGACACCGCCGTCACGGCGCTGGCGCAGGCATTCGTGCGGGGCGTGGAGGTGGACTGGGCCGGGTTCTTCGCCGGCACGGGAGCGCGGCGCACCGAACTTCCGACCTACGCCTTCCAGCGGAGGCGGTACTGGCCGGAGGCCCGGCGGGACGCCCTGACTCCCGCCGGGAAGACGGTCGACACCGTCGACGCACGATTCTGGGACGTCGTCGAACACGAGGACCTGACGACCCTTGGGGCCATGCTCGGCCTCGACGACACCGCGTCCTGGGGAAACATGGTCACGGCTCTGTCGGCCTGGCGCCGGCGCAGCCAGGATCAGGCGCAGGTCGACGGGTGGCGTTACGGGACGAGCTGGAAACCGGTGAAGGCGTCCGCCGAAGCGCGGTTGTCCGGGGCGTGGTTGGTGGTCGTTCCGGCTGGGGGTGACGTTGACGGGCCGGTGGTGGGTGTGCTGGCGGGGCGTGGTGCGGAGGTGCGGCGGGTCGAGGTCGAGTCGGGCGTGGATCGTGCGGCGCTGGCGGGGCTGGTCGGTGG
>NZ_JBNGGE010000111.1:0-4149 GCF_049975785.1 Streptomyces sp. WG7 | reverse complement strand
CCCGTCTCCGGCCAGGCCCGCGTCTCGGTCAGCAACTCCACCGCACCCTGCGACCAGTCCACCTTCGACGACGGCGCATCCACATGCAACGTCCGCGGCAGCACCCCATGCCGCATCGCCAACACCATCTTGATCACACCGGCCACACCGGCGGCGGCCTGCGTGTGACCAAGGTTCGACTTCAACGAACCCAGCCACAACGGCTGTTCCCCCGGCCGGTCCTGCCCATACGTGGCCAACAGCGCCTGCGCCTCGATCGGATCTCCCAGCACCGTGCCCGTGCCGTGCGCCTCGACGGCATCCACCTCGGCACCGGAGAGACCAGCACCCGCCAGGGCCTGACGGATCACCCGCTGCTGCGCCGGACCATTCGGCGCCGTCAGACCATTCGACGCACCGTCCTGATTCACCGCACTCGACCGCACGACCGCCAGCACCCGACGCCCCGCACGCCGCGCATCCGACAACCGCTGCACCACCAGCACACCAGCGCCCTCGGACCACCCCGTGCCATCAGCCGCATCAGCGAACGCCTTGCACCGCCCATCCACCGCCAACCCACCCTGCTGGGAGAACCCGACGAAGGTCTCCGGAGTAGCGATAACCGTCACACCGCCGGCGAGAGCCATCGAACACTCACCGGACCGCAACGACTGCACGGCCCAATGCAACGCCACCAACGACGAGGAACACGCCGTGTCCACCGTCACCGCAGGGCCCTGCAACCCCAGCACATACGCCACCCGCCCCGATATGACGCTCTGCGAGCCGCCGGTGATCAGATGCCCGGCCAGGTCGCCGTTGGCCCGGGTTGCCAGCTCGGTGTATCCCGAGGGGAAGGCCCCGACAAAGACGCCGACCTGGCTGCCCGACAGGGATGTCGGGTCTATGCCGGCGTTTTCCAGCGCCTCCCACGACGTTTCCAGCAGCAGCCGCTGCTGCGGATCAGTCGCCACCGCCTCACGCGGAGAGATCCCGAAGAACTCGGCGTCGAAATCGCCGACTCCCTGGAGGAAGCCGCCCCGGGCGGTGGCCGAGGCCCCGGTACCCACGAGTTCATCGAGGTCCCAGCCGCGATCGGTCGGGAACCCCGCGACGGCATCCCCGCCCTCGGCAAGCAACCCCCAGAAGTCGTCGGGGCCGGACACGTCCCCAGGGAAACGGCACGACATGCCGACGATCACGATCGGGTCGTCGTCCACCGGCACCACCGGCTGCGGACCCACGATGCCGACAGACGGCAGCGGGTCACCCAGGAGACCGGCCAGATGGTCGGCCAGCGCCGCGATGGTGGGGTAGTCGAAGACCAGCGTCGCGGGCAGGCTCAACCCGGTCGCCGACGCCACCCCGTTGCGCAGCTCGACGGCGGTCAGCGAATCGAACCCCAGCTGTTTGAATGCCTGGTCGGTCTCGATGTGATCGGGCGACCGGTGTCCCAGGACCGCGGCGACGTGACCACGGAGGAGCCCGTGCAGGAACCGCGGGCGTTCCTCGGCCGGCATGGCGGCCAACTGCTGTGCGATGCCCCGCTGCTCCTGCCGGTCGTCCGCGGCGACGCGACGTACCACGCCACCGACGAGGGACCGCAGCATGGGCGGGACGTCTCCCTGGGCGCGGAGGGCCACGGTGTCCAGGCGAGTCAGCCCGAGAACCGGATCGTCGCTGCGAAGCGCTTGGTCGAAGAGGTCCAGCCCCTGTTCCACCGTCAGCAGCGGCATGCCTGCCCGCGCCATGCGCCGCAGGTCGACGTCCCGGAGGGTGCCGGTCAGCCCGACCTCGGGAGTCCACGCGCCCCAGGCCATCGACACGCCCGGCAGTCCGGCTTGTCGGCGCCACTGCACCAGTGTGTCGGCGAAGACGTTGCCCGCCGCGTAGTTGGCCTGCCCGGGGCCGCCCAGCAGCCCGGCCAGAGAGGAGAACACGACGAAGAACGACAGGTCCAGGTCGCGCGTCAGCTCATGCAGATGCCAGGTCGCGTCCACCTTCGGTGCCAGTACCCGGTGTACCCGCTCGCCGGTCAGTGAGCCGATGACGCCGTCATCGAGCACACCCGCGGTGTGGACGACACCCGAGACCGGGTGCTCCGCGGGCACGGCCGCCAGCATCGCGGCCAGGGCGGCCCGGTCCGACACATCACAGGCCACCACTGTGACTCGCGCGCCGAGACCGGTCAGCTCCTGGACCAGTTCACCCGCGCCCTCGGCCCGGTCGCCCCGTCGGCTCGTCAGGAGCAAGTGTCGTACGCCGTAGGAGCGGACCAGGTGCCGTGCCACCAGGCTCCCGAGTCCGCCCATGGCACCGGTGATCACCACCGTGCCTTCCAGCGGGGCTACGTCGACGGTGGTCGGTGTGCGGCGGACCAGGCGTGGTACGCGCACCGTGGCGCCGCGGACCGCCACTTGGGACTCGGCGGTCCCTGCCACACCGGCCAGCACCGCGAGATCGAGACCGGCGTCCGGCTCCAGGTCGACCAGCGTGATCCGGTCCGGGTTCTCGGACTGCGCGGAGCGCACCAAACCCCACACCGCTGCACCCGGCAGGTCGACCACCGGATCATCCGAAGCCGTGGTCACAGCTCCCCGAGTGACCACGACCAACTGCGTCCCGTCGAACCGCCGCTCCGCGAGCCAGCCCTGCAACTGTTCGAGCGCCCGTACGGTGACCTGGTGCACCGAAGCCGACTCGGGCTCGGTGGAATGCGGAATGGACAGCACCAGATGGCGAGGTGCCGACGCTCCGCTGTCGATCGCCGCGATCGACGAGTCCAGGTCCGCGTACTCCTCGCCCGGTCCCACGACGACCCAGCCGTCTGCCCGGGCGGCCGTCGGCACGTTCAGGTCGGTCCACTCCGGCGCCAGTACGGCCGTGTCCTGAGGGACCGAGAGGAACAGGTCCTCCGGCGGGGTACTGAGCGTCACCGAGTCGATCGACAGCACCGGAGCACCGGTGCCGTCGGTGACCGCGACGCTGAACTCATCCGCGACGATACGGGTCAGACACGCCCGCACCCGGGTCGCACCGGAGGCCCGCAGCACCACATCGGTGAACCGGAACGGCAGCCGGTCGGAGTCCATCGCCACCGCGTGCAGCACGGCGTCCAGCAAGGCCGGATGTATGCCGAACGCTCCGGCCGGACCCACCTGGTCCTCGGGCAGGGCGGCCTCGGCCCACACCCGCTCTCCTTGGGCCCAAACACGCGTCAGCCCCTGGAACACCGTCCCGTGGACGATGTCGGTGCCGGAGCCGTAGAGGCCATCGATATCGACCTCGTCAGCACCGGCGGGTGGCCACGACGACCCCCCGCCGTCCGACTCCTCGTCGGAGGTGGTGCCGTTGCTCAGCAGACCGGTGGCGTGCCGGGTCCATTCTTCGCTGCCGTCCGGGCGGGCATGGATGGTCACGGCCCATCCCTGATCCTGCTCGGTGAGCACAACCTGGATCTGGCAGCCGCCCTGGGCCGGGAGGACCAGCGGTACCTCCACGACCAGTTCGCCGACCCGGTCACAGCCCACGGCGTCACCGGCGCGCACCGCCAGCTCGACAAACCCTGTCTGCGGGAAGACGGAGTGGCCACGCACCACGTGATCCGCAAGCCATGGATGCGACCGAAGCGACACCTTTCCGGTGAACAAGACCCCACCAGACTCGGGCAGTTCGACCATCGCGCCCAGCAGCGGATGCTCAGCCGAGGCCAAACCCGCCCCCGCCATGTCACCAACCATCGCCGGGGCATCGGGCCAGTACCGCTCGTGCTGGAACGCATAGGTCGGCAACTCCACCCGCCCGACACCTGTCCCCGCGAACACCCACTCCCAGGAAACGGGGACACCCTGGACGAACAGCTGTGCCAGCGAGGCCATCACCCTCCGGGCGCCGCCTTCACCGCGTCGCAAGGTGCCCACGACGACGCCGTCCTGCCCGGTGTCAGCAAGAGTTTCGGACACTGGGGAAGTGAGCACCGGGTGCGGGCTGACCTCTACGAAGACGTCCCGACCATCCGCGATCAAGGCACGGGTCGCGTCCTCGAACCGCACGGTCTCACGCAGGTTCCGCACCCAATACCCGGCATCCGCCGCGCCGGTATCCAACACCTGCCCCGTCACCGACGAATACACCGGCACCGACGACGACACCGGCGCGATCCCGGCC
>NZ_JBNGGE010000110.1:0-4390 GCF_049975785.1 Streptomyces sp. WG7 | reverse complement strand
GTCCGGACGGTGTGCTGTCGGCGATGGCGCAGGACTGCGTGACCGGTGAAGGCGCCGCCTTCGTCCCTGTCCTGCGCAAGGGCCGTCCCGAGCCGGAGACCGCCGTGACCGCCCTCGCCCACGCCCACGCCCGCGGTGTGACGGTCGACTGGGACCGGTTCTTCGCCGGGACCGGCGCCCGCCGCGTGGACCTGCCCACCTACGCCTTCCAAGGACAGCGCCACTGGCCCGAGCCCGCGGCCCCGCGGCCCGCCGCCGACGCCGCGCGCGACGCGGTGGACGCCCGCTTCTGGGAGGTGGTCGAGAACGCCGGCCCGACCGGGATCGCCGAGGAGTTGGGCATCGACGCGGAGCAGCCACTGAGCGCGCTGCTGCCCGCCCTCTCGCTCTGGCGCCGGGACCAGAGGGCGCGTACGCAGGCGGACGCACGGCGCTACCGCGTCGCCTGGCACCCGTGGCCGCAGGGGAACGGCGACGCCACCCCCACCGGCGACTGGCTGGTGGCCCTCCCGGCCGCCCACGCCGACGACCCCTGGATCGCTGCCGTGACGGCGCGCATCGAGGCCGGCGGCGCCCACGTCGTACCGGTCGTGCTCGACGCCGCCGACGCCGCACCGGACGCGATCGCCGCCCGCCTGCGCGGACACGCCGTCGTGGCCGGTGTCCTGTCGCTTCTCGCGCTGGACGAACGGCCCCACCCCGAGCACCCCGGAGTCCCGGTTGGCCTCGCGCTGACCTCCGCGCTCGCCGAGGCGCTGACCGGCGAGGCCTCCGGGGTCGACGGGCCGCTGTGGTGCGTGACCCGCGACGCCGTCGCGGCGGTCGCCGCGGACGGGCTCGCCGGCGCCGCCCAGGCCCACGTCTGGGGCCTGGGCCGGGTCGTGGCCCTGGAGCACCCCGACCACTGGGGCGGACTCGTCGACCTGCCCTCCGACTGCGACGAACGGGCGCTGAACCGCCTGGCGGCGGTGCTCGCCGGAGCGGGCGACGAGGACCAGCTGGCCGTCCGCGCGTCCGGAACCTTCGTACGGCGCCTGGAGCGTGCCGCGCCCCAGGGACCGGGCGCCGGGACCTGGACCCCGCGCGGCACTGTGCTCGTCACCGGCGGCACGGGCGCGCTCGGCCGCCACACGGCACGATGGCTTGCCGGGCACGGAGCGCAGCGGCTTGTCCTCGTCAGCCGCAAGGGAGCCGACGCGCCGGACGCGGCGGAGCTGGAGAGGGAGCTGTCGGGGCTCGGCGCGCACGTGACGCTCGCCGCGTGCGATGTCGCCGACCGGGCCGCGCTGGGGGCGCTCGTCGAGCGGCTGGCCGCGGAGGGCACTCCGGTGCGTGCCGTCGTGCACGCCGCCGGTGTCTCGCAGCCGCCCGGGACGCACACCGACCTGCCCGGACTCGCCCACGTCGTGGCCGCGAAGACCGCCGGTGCCGTGAACCTCGACGCGCTCTTCGGTACGCCCGACTCGCTCGACGCCTTCGTGCTCTTCTCGTCCATCGCCGGTGTCTGGGGCAGCGGCGGCCAGGGCGCGTACGCGGCGGCCAACGCCTTCCTCGACGCGCTCGCGGAGCGGCGCAGGTCCGAGGGCCTGCCCGCGACCGCCGTCGCCTGGGGCCCGTGGGCCGACGGCGGCATGGCGGCCGAGGGCGACGCGGAGGAGCAGCTGCGCCGCCGCGGACTGCCGCCCATGGCCCCGGCCGGCAACCTGCTGGCGCTGGAACGCGCCGTAGCCGGGCCCGAGGCGGCCGTGACGGTCGCGGAGGTGGACTGGGCGCGCTTCGCACCGGCCTTCACCGCGGCCCGGCCCCGACCCCTCGTCGCCGACCTCCCCGAGGTCCGCGACGCCCTGCGCGCCGGCCCGGCGGCCACCGCGGACGGCACCAAGGACCCGTCCTCCGCGACACTCCGGCGCCTCGCCGAACTCACCGGCGACGACCGGCAGTCGGCCCTGCTGGACCTCGTGCGCGAGCACGCGGCGGCGGCCCTCGGACACAGCTCCGCCGACGCCGTCGCCGCCGAACGCGCCTTCAAGGACCTCGGCTTCGACTCGCTGACCGCCGTCGAACTGCGCAACCGCCTGGGCGCGGCGTGCGGGCTGCGCCTGCCCTCCAGCCTCGTGTTCGACTACCCCAACCCCCGCGCCCTCACCGGGCACCTGCTGCACAGCCTCTTCCCCGAGGCCGCCGGCACCCCCGCCGCCCCCGTGGACAGCGACCCGCAGGACGCCGAACTGCGCCGGACGCTGGCCACCATCCCGCTGGGCCGGATCCGCGAGGCCGGACTGCTGGACACCCTGCTGCGGCTCGCCGCCCCGAACGGCACACCCGCCGGCGCGGCGGACCCCGACACCGCGGACGCCGCGGACTCCATCGACGCGATGGACCTCCAAGCCCTCCTCGACCTGGCACTCGACGGCCACGGCGACCCCGACGGGTCCCACGGCGGGGCCACCGACGACGACAGCAACTGATCCTGACGTGCCCGAAGTGCGGAGTATGTGATGACAACCCCGAACGAAAAAGTCGTTGAAGCGCTGCGGGCATCGCTGAAGGAGACCGAGCGGCTGCGCCGCCGGAACCGGGAGCTGACCGACGCCTCGCGCGAGCCGATCGCGATCGTCGCCATGGGCTGCCGCTTCCCTGGCGGCGTCCGCTCGCCCGAGGACCTGTGGGACCTCGTCGACGGCGGCGGCGACGGCATCACCGGTTTCCCCGCCGACCGGGGCTGGGACATCGAGTCGCTGTACGACCCGGACCCCGACCACGAGGGCACCACCTACGCCCGCCACGGCGGCTTCCTCCACGACGCCGGCGACTTCGACCCCGCCTTCTTCGGGATCTCGCCGCGCGAGGCGCTGGCCATGGACCCGCAGCAGCGCCTGCTGCTGGAGACCACCTGGGAGACGTTCGAACGCGCCGGGATCGACCCGGCCACCCTGCGCGGCAGCCGGGCCGGTGTCTTCGTCGGCGCCTCCGCCAACGCGTACGGCGCCGGAGCCGGGGACCTCCCCGACGGCGTGGAGGGCCACCTCCTCACCGGCACCGCCTCCAGTGTCGTCTCCGGCCGCCTCGCCTACATCTTCGGCCTCGAAGGCCCCGCCGCGACCATCGACACCGCCTGCTCGTCCTCCTCCGTCGCCCTGCACATGGCCGTCCAGGCCCTGCGGCAGGGCGAGTGCTCCCTCGCCCTGGCCGCGGGCGTCACCGTGCTCGCCGGACCCGACGTGTTCGTGGAGTTCAGCCGCCAGCGCGGCCTGTCCGCCGACGGCCGCTGCCGGTCCTTCGCCGAAGCGGCCGACGGCACCGGCTGGTCCGAGGGCGTCGGCGTGCTCCTCGTCGAGCGCCTGTCCGACGCGGTCCGCAACGGCCACCCCGTACTCGCCGTGGTCCGCGGTTCGGCGGTCAACCAGGACGGCGCGAGCAACGGCCTGACGGCCCCCAACGGCCCGTCCCAGCAGCGCGTCATCCGCCAGGCACTGGAGAACGCCCGCCTGACCCCCGCCGACATCGACGCCGTCGAGGCGCACGGCACCGGCACCACCCTGGGCGACCCCATCGAGGCTCAGGCACTGCTCGCCACCTACGGCCAGGACCGGCCCGAGGACCGGCCGCTGCTCCTGGGCTCCCTCAAGTCCAACATCGGCCACACGCAGAACGCCGCGGGTGTCGCGGGCATCATCAAGATGGTCATGGCGATGCGGCACGGTGTGCTGCCGCGCACCCTTCACGTCGACCGGCCGACCTCGCACGTCGACTGGTCGACGGGCGCGGTGTCCCTGCTCACGGACGCCGTGGACTGGCCGGAGACCGGCCGCCCGCGCCGCGTCGGCGTCTCGGCGTTCGGCGTCAGCGGCACCAACGTGCACACGATCATCGAGCAGGCCCCGGAGCCCGAGGAGACGGACGCCCCGGCCGCCGCCCCGGCACCCGCCGCCGGGGGTGCGGTGCCGTTGCCGCTCTCGGCGAAGGGACGCGACGCGCTCCGCGAGCAGGCCCGCCGCCTTCACGCGTACGTCGACCGGAACGCCGGGACGCGCGCGGTCGACGTCGCGCACTCCCTCGCCACGACCCGCGCCTCCTTCGAGGACCGCGCCGTCGTCGTCGCCGAGGACCGCGACGCCTTGCTGTCGGGCCTCGCCGCCCTGTCCGCGGGCGAGGCGGCGCCGGGCGTGGTGACCGGCTCGCCCGTCGCGGGCAAGACCGCGTTCCTGTTCACGGGGCAAGGCAGTCAGCGGCTGGGGATGGGGCGTGAGTTGTACGGCGCTTATCCGGTGTTCGCCGAGGCCCTGGACGCGGTGGGTGAGCGGCTTGGGCTGGGTGTGTTGTTCGGTGATGACGCGGAGGTGTTGGATCGTACGGAGTTCGCGCAGCCGGCGTTGTTCGCGGTGGAGGT
>NZ_JBNGGE010000109.1:0-4491 GCF_049975785.1 Streptomyces sp. WG7 | reverse complement strand
GCGGGCAATGTGTTCTTGGACGCTCTGGTGCAGTGGCGTCGGCAGGCGGGCCTGCCGGGTGTGTCGATGGCCTGGGGGGCGTGGACGACGGAGGTCGGGCTGACCGGCACCCTGCGGGATGCCGACATGCGGCGGATCAAGCGAATGGGGATGCCCCCTCTGTCGGTCGACCAGGGTCTGGCCCTGTTCGATCAAGCTCTGCACACCGGCGAGGCGGTCGTGGGGCTGACGCGCCTCGATCCCTCGGTACTGCGCACTCCGGAGGGACTGCCGCCTATGCTGCGGTCGCTCGCCCGCGGTGTGGTCCGTCCGCTCGCCAGGGATGACCGCCAGGACCCGGATGGCTTCGCCCGGCGGTGGGCGGCGATCCCGGGTGGGGAGCGCCCCGGTTTCCTGCAGGATCTGGTCCGCGGGCATGTCGCCGCCGCATTGGGACACGCATCGCCCGACCACATCGACAGCAGCCGGCCATTCCGTGAGCTGGGCTTCGACTCACTCACCTCGTTGGAACTTCGCAACCGGCTCGCTACCGTGACCGGGCTCAAGCTGCCGGCCAGCTTGGTGTTCGACTACCCGGCCATCACCGACGTGGCAGACTACCTAGGGACCGCGCTCGCGCAGTCGCCGACGGCCGCGAAGCCCGATGCGGCGGCATCGGCCGCGGGATCGGCGGGGGCTCCGACGGCGCACCGGCAGGACATCGTCGGCAAGCTGTACTTCCGCGCGGTCGAGAACCGGCAAGTGGGGGCAGCGCACGAGTTCGCAAAGAGCGGTGCGATGCTGAGGCCCAAGTTCGAGACCGCCGACCAACTGGCCAAGCCGCCCGCGCTGGTCAGGCTCTCGCCCGGGGACACTGGATCGCATCTCATCTGCATCTGTCCGCCTGTACCTCTGCCTCTGACCGGCCCGGACGTGTACTTGCGGTTTGCGGCCGAGTTCGCCGGCATGCGACGGGTCTCGGCGGTCATGCCGCCCGGGTTCGACGTGGGCGATGACCTGCCCGCGACCAGTGAGATCCTGATGGAGGTCATGGCGACCGCGATCATGGACTACGTCGGGGACGAGCCCTTCTCCCTGGCAGGCGCCTCGTCCGGCGGTGTACTCGCGTACGAAGTGGCCAAGGAACTGGAGCGGCGGGGAGCGGCCCCGACCGGTGTCGCGCTGCTGGACTCGTACCGGATGAACGACCAGGTCATCAGGAAGTGGGAAAACGACCTGGCCGGCCGGTCGTTCACCGGCATCGACTCCGGGGGTATCGGGTTCGAGGAGCTCACGGCCTTCGCCTGGATCTGCGGGAGTCTGCTCATCGACTGGGAGCCGGGTGGTCTCGCCGCCCCCGCCCTGCTCGTGCGGGCCACGGACCCGATCGTCCAGGAGGAGGGGGTGAACTGGCAGACGAGTCTCACGGCGATGTCCGCCGTCGTCGACGTCCCCGGCGACCACTTCACCATTCTGGAGAGCGAGCACGTGCCGTTCGTGGCCGAGGTCGTCCATGAGTGGCTGACGGAAACCGAGCAGCAGGGGTGACCAAAACCCCTCCGGGCGGCGATGATCACCGCCGCCCGGAGGGGCGCCACTACTTCGCGTACCGCTGGGGAGCCGCCGTAACGTCCCTCACTCGGGCAGCGTTCGTTGACCCGGCCGGATGCGAAGGCGAAGCCGGCCCCGGATCTGATCGGCCGCGACTTCCGTGCCGAGCGCCCCGGGACCAAGCTGGTCGGCGACATCACCTACCTGCCCACCGCCGAGGGCTGGCTCTACCTCGCCTGCTGGCTGGACCTGGCCACCCGCGAGGTCATCGGCTACGCCATGGCCGACCACCACCGCGCCGAGCTCGTCGTCGACGCTCTCGACATGGCCCACGGCCGGGGCGGACTGGAGTCCGGCTGCATTGTTCACAGCGATCGCGGCAGTGAATACACGTCGACCCAGTTCCGGGAACGAATAGGGAAGTTGGGGCTGCGGCAGAGCTGCGGACGCACCGGATCATGCTTCGACAACGCTGCCGCGGAGAGCTTCTGGGCCCTGCTCAAGGAGGAGATCGGCACCCGCACCTGCCCGACCGGGCCACCGCCCGCGCCGAGGTCTTCTCCTTCATTGAGACCTTCTACAACCGCCGCCGCCTGCGCAAGCACCGGACTTTCGGCTACCTCACCCCGGCCGAGACCAGGCAGCAGCAGCACGCCCTCGCGGCATAACCATTACGTGTCCGAGATCACGGAGAAACTTCACCTTGGCCCGCCCATGGCGGGGCCTCGCCACCCGCTATGGCAAGGACCCCGCCAACTACCAAGCCGGCCTCGAACTCCGCGCGGCGCTTCTCTGGATCCGCAGCCTCCAGAAGCACTCAATGATCACAACATCAGACAGGCCCTAGTCGTCCAGGACCTGCCGGACGACTACCTGGAACGGGGCCTGGCGGACAAGTTCGTCGAGTCATGATCCGCTGACGCCTTCGCGGGTCGTTGTCAGGCGCGTGAGTTCGGGACCCGGCGCAGTGGGCGCCGGTCTGCCGCATGGCCAAGTCACGGTTCACCGCCCCACGACCCGGGAGATGGCCAGGCCCGCCGTCCGCAGCGCCGTCCGAACGGCGGCGGCCTGGGTTGCGGCCTCGCCGGGGGCGACCAGGGACAGCGCGCCCAGCGCGTCACCGTGGCGGTCCAGGATCGGGGCGGCGACGGTTGACATGGTGGTGGGCCCGGAACGCAGGGGGTTGGGCACCGTCATGGCACAGACGCCCTCCGTGCGGACGGCGGCCATGAGCCGGCGCAGGAGCGCCGCGTCGTTCGCGTCGGCCAGCGCCTCCTCCCGCACCCGCTCGGGGGCGTACGCCAGCAGGGCGATGCCGATGCCGGTCCCGGTGAGGGGGAGGCGACCGCCGACCCTGTACTTGACCGCTGCCGAGTCCCGTGCGGACAGGCGCTCGACGAGAACGGCCTCGTCGCCGTCGCGCACTGCGAGGAGGATGTGCTGGCCGGTGACCCGGTGCAGGTCCTCCATGAACGGCAGCGCGGCGGCGCGCAGTCCGTGACCGCGGGGCGCCAGCGAGGCGATCTCGAGGAGCTGCAGGCCGACGACGAAATCGCCGTTGTCGCGGCGTTCGAGGGCGCCCACACCCGTCAGCTGGGCCGCGATCCGGGACGTGGTGCTCTTCGGAAGCCCCGCCCGAGCCGCGAGCGTGTGGAGGGTCAGGCCCTCCCCGGCCTCCGCGAAGGCGCCCAGGACCCTGAAGGCCCGCTCCAGGATCGGTTCGCCGCGGGGCGGCCGTCCCGAGCGAGGGGTCTGTACTGGCGTTCCACTCATCGGAATCGTCGGTGCGCGTCGGCGGCCATGGTCCAAATACTAGCTCCGTGACTCGCCCACCCGATGACCGGTGGATGCCGGTGCTGGTCGGGTTCGGGCTCAAAAACCAAGGAGACAGCAATGATGGCCGATCCCGCGCTGCGCGACGTCTACGTCCCGCACGCCTATCCCGAACAGCAGGCCGACCTCGGTGAGATCACCATGAACTACGCTGAGGCCGGTGATCCGGACAAGCCCGCCGTGCTGCTGATCCCCGAGCAGACGGGCTCCTGGTGGGGGTACGAGGAGACGATGGGCCTCCTCGCGGAGGACTTCCACGTCTACGCCGTCGACTTGCGGGGCCAGGGGCGCAGCAGCTGGACGCCGAAGCGGTACAGCCTCGACAACTTCGGCAACGACCTGGTCCGGTTCATCGCCCTAGTGGTGCAGCGACCCGTCGTCGTCGCGGGCAACTCCTCCGGCGGCGTCCTTGCGGCCTGGCTGTCGGCGTACGCCATGCCTGGGCAGATCCGGGGTGCGCTGTGCGAGGACGCCCCGTTTTTCGCGTCCGAACTCGTCCCCATGTACGGCCACTCGGTCCGCCAGGGGGCGGGCCCCCTGTTCGAACTCTTCCGCACGTACCTCGGCGACCAGTGGAGCGTGGGCGACTGGGAGGGCTACCGCCGCGCGGCCGGCGCCGCGTCGTCGCCGATGGCGCGGCACTTCGTGGCAGACGAGATCCCGCAGCACATGAAAGAGTACGACCCGGAGTGGGCGCGGGCCTTCTGGGAGGGGACCGTCGGACTGAACTGCCCGCACGAGCGCATGCTGAGCCAGGTCAAGACGCCGGTACTCCTCACGCACCACACGCGCGGCATCGACCCGGAGACCGGCGACCGGCTCGGGGCGCTCTCCGACGAGCAGGCCGCGCAGGCCAGGCGGTTGATGGAGTCAGCGGGGGTGAAGGTCGACTACGAGTCGGTGCCGGACGCGTTGCACGTGATGCACCAGCTCGACCCGGCGCGGTACGTGAAGATCTTCACCCAGTGGGCGGCCACGCTGGCTGAGTGACCGGTGGCCGCGCCGGACGCGTCTACCAGGGTCCGTCTTCAAAGATCATCAGGTTCGTGGTTCATGGCGGCGTGATACGTCGCCATGAACTCACCGATCGGGAGTGGGAGTTACTCGCTCCACTCGTACCGCGGGCCG
>NZ_JBNGGE010000108.1:0-4759 GCF_049975785.1 Streptomyces sp. WG7 | reverse complement strand
GGCACGACCAGCACCACACTGCTCGGCACGGGAGTCCCGTACTCAACCGCAGTGCCCAGCGCGGCCAGATCCGCGTAGTCCGCCCCGGGTCCCGCAAGGGCCCAGTCCCCCGTCTCAACGGCCGGACCCTCCTCGGTACCCAGTTCGGTCCACTGAGGAGTGAGGACCATCGTGTCCTGCGGGCAGCCTGCGAGCGTGCCTTCCGGTAGCGGACGGACCACCATCGATCCGATGGACAGCACCGGCGCACCCGTGGCGTCGGCCACCGCTATGGCGACCTCGTCGGAGCCGGTGCGGGAAACGCACACCCGCACCCGCGTCGCGCCCGAAGCCCGCAGGACGACGTCTGTGAACATGAACGGCAGTCGAGCGGTCTCCGTCGGCTCCAGACCGGCGAACGCGGCTCCCTGCAGCATCGCGTCCAGCAGGGCGGGGTGGATGCCGAACATCCCGGCAGTGCCCGTCTGCGCCTCGGGCAGCACGACGTCGGTCCATACGCGCTCACCCAGGGTCCAGGCCCGGGCCAGCCCCTGGAAGGCCGGACCGTACGCCACTTCATGGCCCGGCTGTACGTCGTACAGGCCCGAAGTGTCGGCCTCCGTCGCCCCCGGCGGCGGCCATGGCCCGGCAAGGATCGGGTCCCCTGCGGCACCGGCCGCGCCGCTGGTCAGCAAACCAGTGGCATGCCGGGTCCAGGTCTCATCACCGTCAGGGCGCGCGTAGACAGCCATCGCCCATCCCTGGTCCCGCTCGCTGAGCACCACCTGGATCCGGCACCCACCGTGAGCCGGGATCACCAGCGGTGTCTCCAGGACCAACTCGCCGACCTGCTCACACCCCACGGCGTCGCCGGCGCGCACCGCGAGCTCCACGAACCCGGCGCCTGGGAAGACCACTTCTCCCCGTACTCGATGATCTGCCAGCCACGGGTGCGACCGCAGCGACACCCTGCCGGTGAACAGCGTCCCGCCGGACTCGGGCAGTCCCACCATCGCACCGAGCAGCGGATGCTCAGGCGACTCGAGGCCCGCTCCCACGACGTCCCCCACCATGGGCAGGGCCTCGGGCCAGTACCGCTGGTGCTGGAAGGCGTACGTCGGCAGTTCCACCCACCGGGCACCGGCCCCGGCGAACACCGACTCCCACGACACAGGCACGCCCTGGACGAACAGCTGAGCCAACGAGGCCATCATCCGCCGGGAGCCGCCCTCGCCGCGACGCAACGTCCCGACCACCACGCCGTCGTGCCCGGTGCTGTCCAGCGTCTCCTGTATGGCGGAGGTGAGCACCGGGTGCGGGCTGACCTCGACCAGCACTCGATGGCCGTCGGCGAGGAGCGTACGGGTGGCGTGCTCGAACCGTACGGTCTCGCGCAGGTTCCGCACCCAGTACCCGGCATCGGCCGCGCTGGTGTCCATGATCTGCCCGGTCACCGACGAATACACCGGCACCGACGACGACACCGGCGTGATGGGAGCCAGCTCCTCCAGCAGCCGGTCCCGGACCTCCTCCACCTGCACGGAATGGGAGGCGTAGTCCACCGGGATCAGCCGGGCTCGGATCTCCTCGGCCTCACACCGGGCCACCAGTTCCCGCACCGCGGGCGACTCACCCGACACCACCACCGACTCCGGCCCATTGACCGCGGCGACGGAAAGCCGCCCCTGCCAGTTCTGGATCAGCTCCACGACCCGAGCGACGGGCAACGGCACGGCGGCCATGCCTCCACGACCGGCCAGCGTGTCCGCGATCGCCTTGCTGCGCAGCGCGACGATGCGGGCCCCGTCGGCCAGTGACAGGCCCCCGGCCACACACATCGCCGCGATCTCACCCTGGGAGTGACCCACCACCGCGGCAGGTTCCACACCACACGACCGCCACAACCGCGCAAGCGACACCATCACCGCCCACAACACCGGCTGCACCACGTCGACCCGCGCCAGCGCGGACTCATCGCCGAGGACATCCCCCAACGACCAGTCCCCAAAGGGGCCCAGCGCCTCAGCACACTCCGCCATGGCTTCCCGGAACACCGCGGACGAGTCGAGCAACTCCCGTGCCATACAGACCCACTGAGCCCCCTGACCGGGGAACACGAACACCACACCGGATCCCGCACCCGCGCATCCCTGGAACGCGTCAGGGGTCGGCTCGCCCGCCGCGACAGCACGCAGCGCGGCCAGCAGCTCACCGCCGTCAGAGCCCGTCACCACCACACGGTGATCGAACAACGACCGCGACGTCACCAACGACCGCCCCACAGCCGTGACATCCACACCGGGGTCGGCCCAATCCAGCAGCCGGGACGCCTGGGCACGCAATGCTTCCGCTGTCTTGCCTGACAGCACCCACGGCACCACACCCCGCATCAGCTCCGGCGCGGAACCCGTCTCAGGTGTCCCGGCGTCGTCAGCCCCCTGGGCTTCCGGGAAGGCTTCGAGGATGACGTGTGCGTTCGTGCCGGACATGCCGAAGGACGAAACGCCCGCCCGACGAGGATGACCGGTTTCCGGCCAGGGGACGGCCTTCGTCAGCAGTCGCACCGAGCCCTGAGACCAGTCCACCTTCGACGAGGGGGTGTCCACATGCAGAGTCTGCGGCACCACGCCATGGCGCATCGCCGTGATCATCTTGATGACGCCGGCGACACCGGCGGCGGCCTGGGTGTGACCGAGGTTCGACTTCAACGACCCCAGCAGCAGTGGCCGGTCCTCCGGCCGGTCCTGCCCGTAGGTGGCCATCAGGGCCTGGGCTTCTATGGGGTCACCGAGCACAGTCCCGGTGCCATGGGCCTCCACGACATCGACGTCGGCACCCGTGAGGCCCGCCCCGGACAGGGCCTGACGTATCACCCGCTGCTGGGAGGGGCCGTTCGGCGCGGTCAGCCCATTGGAGGCACCGTCCTGGTTCACGGCGCTGGACCGTAAGACCGCCAGCACCCGCCGACCCTCACGACGAGCGTCCGACAGTCGCTGTACGACGAGCATCCCGGCGCCCTCGGACCAGCCCGCGCCGTCCGCGGCATCGGCGAAGGCCTTGCACCGGCCGTCGCTCGCCGTGCCGCCCTGGAGGGAGAACCCGACGAACGTGTCCGGTGTGGCCATGACGGTCACACCGCCGGCGAGGGCCATCGTGCACTCACCGGACCGCAGCGCCTGCGCGGCCAGGTGCAGGGCCACCAGCGACGAGGAACAAGCGGTGTCCACCGTGAGCGCCGGGCCCTGCAATCCGAGCACATAGGCGACGCGTCCCGACGCGACGCTCTGAGAGCCGCCGGTGACCAGATGCCCGGCCAGATCGTCGCTGGACCGTTCCGCCACCTCCAGATAGCCCGAGGGGAAGGTGCCGACGAACACGCCGACGTTGCTGCCGGTCAGCGCCGCCGGGTCGACCCCGGCGCGCTCCAGGGCTTCCCAGGAGGTCTCCAGCAGCAGCCGCTGCTGTGGGTCCATAGCGATTGCCTCGCGCGGGGAGATCCCGAAGAACTCCGCGTCGAATTCACCGACTCCGTCCAGGAAGCCGCCCTCGGCCGTGGCCGAGGCACCAGCGCCGGTGCCGGCAAGTTCATCCAGGTCCCAGCCGCGGTCGGTGGGGAAGCCCGAGACCGCGTCCCGGCCCTCGGCAACCAGCCCCCACAGCTGATCGGGGTCGGACACTCCGCCGGGGAAGCGGCATGCCATGCCGACGATCGCGATCGGCTCGCCGGCGTCCGCGTCCGCTTCGAGGTCGGCCAGGCGCTGGCGGGTCTCGCGGAGTTCGGCGGTGACTTTCTTCAGGTAGTCGAAGAGCTTCTTGTCGGTCATGTTGCCACTTACTCCCCTTGCCCGGAGATGCCGAGCTCGTTCTCAATGAACTGGAAGACGTCGTCGGGCGTCTCCCAGTCGTCGTCCGACGGGCCATCGGCCACTGTGTTGTCGCTCTTGCTCCACTGGGTGAGCAGCGACCGCAGGCGGTGCCCGATCATCTGCCGGTCCTCCCCCGCGACCTTGGCCGCCGGGAGCAGATCGCCCAGCTTCTCCAGATGGGACAGGATCGACCCGGCTGTGGACTCGGCGCGTGCGCCGGGTCCGGGGTCGCCGAGCAGGCCGGTCAGGTGACCGATCAGCTCGGCGATCGTCGGATAGTCGAACACCAGGGTCGCGGGCAGTCGCAGCCCGGTCACTGTGGCGATCCGGTTGCGCAGCTCGACCGCGGTGAGCGAGTCGAACCCCATCTCCTTGAATGCCTGGCCTTTGTCGACGCCGTTGGCGGAGGTGTGGCCCAGGACCGCGGCGGTATGGCCGTGGACCAGGTCCAGCAGGAACCCATGGCGCTCGTCGGCCGGGATGGTGGCCCAGCGCTGAGCGAAACTCCCCGGGTCCTGACGTGCGTCGCCCGCGAGCCGACGGGTCACGGTCCCGCCGCCGGTGACGAGCGACCGCATCATCGACGGCAGCTCACGCTGCCCGCGCACCGCGGCCGGGTCCAGCCGGGTCAGTCCCACCACGGCCTGGTCGGCGAGGAGTGCCTGGTCGAACAGGTGCAGTCCCTGCTCCACCGACAGTGGCGGCATGCCTGAGCTGGTCAGCCGTTGGAGGTCGATGTCCGACAGGTTTCCGGTCAGCCCGACCTCGGGGGTCCAGCTGCCCCATGCCATGGACACGCCGGGAAGGCCGTTCTGTCGACGGTGCTGTATGAGCGTGTCGGCGAAGACGTTGCCGGCTGCGTAGTTGCCCTGGCCCGGGCCGCCCAGCAGTCCGGCCAGGGACGAGAAGACGAC
>NZ_JBNGGE010000107.1:0-4763 GCF_049975785.1 Streptomyces sp. WG7 | reverse complement strand
CGCCTGTGGGCCGTTGATCGCGGCGATGCTCACCCGGTCGTTCAGCAGCGGCAGGACCTCGTCCTCCGACGCCTGCAACGCGATCATCACGCCACCCGTGGGCAGCGCCTGCATCAACCGGCCGCGAGCCGCCACGAGCGTGCACGCGTCGTCCAGCGAGAGCACCCCGGCCACATGCGCAGCAGCTATCTCGCCGATGGAGTGACCGGACAGGAAGTCCGGCTTCACGCCCCAGCTGGCCAGCAGCCGGAACAGCGCCACCTCGACCGCGAACAGCGCGGGCTGGGTCCATTCCGTCCGGCCGAGCAGGTCCGCGTCGTCACCGAACAGCACGTCCTTCAGCGGCATGTCGAGCCGCTCGCCGACCGCGTCCAGCGCGTCCGCGAACACGGGGTAGGCCTCGTACAGCTCCCGGCCCATACCGAGCCGCTGGCTGCCCTGCCCGGTGAAGAGGAAGGCGAGCTTTCCGGAGCTCACGGTGCCCCGCGTCACCGACGCCGCGGGGGCCTCGGTCTCCACGGCCGCCAGGCCGCGCAGCAGCGCGTCCCGGTCCGCCGCCACGACCACCGCGCGGTACTCGAAGGCCGCGCGCTTGGTGGCCAGCGTGTAGGCCACATCGGCACCGGCCGGCCCGGACGCCTCTTCGAGATGGCCCCGCAGGCCGGCCGCCTGGCCGCGCAGGGCGTCCGCGGACTTCGCCGACAGCACGAAGGGCAGTGCCGAAGCGATGTCCTCCGCGGGCGCCGTCTCCGCCGCGACGACGGCCGGCGCGAGGCCATCGGGGGCCTGCTCGATGATCGTGTGGGCGTTGGTGCCGCTGATGCCGAACGACGACACGGCGGCGCGGCGGGGACGTCCCGTCTCCGGCCAGTCCATCCGCTCGGTCAGCAGGGAGACGGCGCCCTCGGACCAGTCCACGTGCGGGGACGGCTCGTCCACGTGCAAGGTCTGCGGCAGCACCCCGTGCCGCAGTGCCATCACCATCTTGATCACGCCCGCGACACCGGCCGCGGCCTGCGTGTGGCCGAAGTTGGACTTCACCGAGCCGAGCCACAGCGGCTGCTCGTCGCTGTGCTCCTGGCCGTACGTCGCCAGCAGCGCCTGCGCCTCGATCGGGTCGCCCAGCGTCGTGCCCGTGCCGTGCGCCTCGACCACGTCGATCTCGCCGGCCGACAGGCGCGCACTCGCGAGGGCGGCACGGATCACGCGCTGCTGCGACGGACCGTTCGGGGCGGTCAGGCCGTTGCTCGCACCGTCCTGATTGACCGCGGAGCCCCGCACCAGCGCCAGCACCGGGTGCCCGTTGCGGCGGGCGTCCGACAGCCGCTCCACGAGCAGCATGCCGACGCCCTCACCCCAGCCCGTACCGTCGGCCGCCGCCGCGAACGGCTTGCAGCGCCCGTCCGCGGACAGACCGCGCTGGATGCTGAACGCCACAAAGGTGCCCGGCGTCGCCATCACGGTCACACCGCCGGCCAGCGCCAGATCGCACTCGCCGTTGCGCAGCGCCTGAGCGGCCAGGTGCAGTGACACCAGTGACGACGAGCAGGCCGTGTCGACCGTGACGGCGGGGCCCTCCAGGCCGAAGGTGTACGACACCCGGCCCGAGGCGACGCTGCCCGAACTCGACGTGCCGATGTAGCCCTCGAGGCCTTCCGGCGCGCGGTGCAGCAGAGTGCCGTAGTCGTTGTACATCACGCCCGCGAAGACACCCGTACGGCTGCCGCGCACCGTCGTCGGATCGATGCCGGCCCGCTCGAACGCCTCCCACGACGTCTCCAGCAGCAGCCGCTGCTGCGGGTCGGTGGCCAGCGCCTCACGCGGCGACATGCCGAAGAACGTCGGGTCGAAATGAGGCGCGTCGTACAGGAACGCGCCGTTCATGCTGTAGCTCGTGCCCGGACGGTCGGAGTCCGGGTCGAACAGCTCCGCGAGGTCCCAGCCGCGGTCGTCCGGCATCGCGGAGATGGCGTCCCTGCCCTCCGAGACCAGCTCCCACAGACCCTCGGGAGACCTCACACCGCCGGGGAAGCGGCAGGCCATCGCCACGATCGCGATCGGCTCGTCGTCACGGACGGCGACCGTGGCCGGAGCCGCCGCCGCGTCCTGTGCGCCGAGCAGTTCGGCGCACAGATACCGGGCCAGCGCGGTGGGCGTCGGGTAGTCGAAGACCAGCGTGGCGGGCAGGCGCACACCGGTGGCCGTGCCGAGCCGGTTGCGCAGCTCGACGGCGGTCAGCGAGTTGAAGCCGACCTCGCTGAACGCACGCGCAGGGTCGACCGCCTCCGGGCCGTCGAACCCGAGGACGGAGGCGACTTGGGTGCGGACGAGTTCCAGCGCGGTCGCCTCGCGCTCGGCCACGGGCAGTGCGGCCAGCTGCCGGGCGAGCTTGCCCGCGGAGGCCGATGCAGCCCGGGCCGCACGCCGGTTGGGGACGCGGACCAGACCGCTCAGCAGCGGCGGCAGCATCCCCCCATCGGCGACCTGGGCGCGCAGGGCGGCCAGGTCGAGCTTGACGGGCACGAACGCCGCCGTGGGCGAGGCGGTCGCGGTGTCGAAGAGGGCCAGGCCCTCCTGCTCCGACAGTGCGTTCACACCGCCACGTCCGAGGCGCGACACGTCGTCGGCGTTCAGGTCGCCCGCCATACCGCCGTCCCACAGACCCCAGGCCAGCGACGTCGCCGCCAGACCCCGCGACCTGCGGTGCGCCGCCAGCGTGTCCAGGAAGACGTTCGCAGCCGCGTAGTTCGCCTGACCGGCGCCGCCGAAGACGCCCGCGGCGGAGGAGAAGAGCACGAACGCCGAGAGATCCATGTCCTGCGTCAGCTCGTGCAGGTTCCACGCCGCGTCCACCTTCGGACGCAGCACCGCCGACAGGCGCTGCTGGTCCAGCGACGCGATCACGCCGTCGTCCAGCACGCCCGCCGTGTGCACCACCGCCGACAGCGGCGCCTCCGCCGGAATCGCGTCCAGCACCGCAGCCAGCGCATCCCGATCGGCCACATCACACGCCGCCCACGACACCGACGCACCCAGCCCGGTCAGTTCGCCGCTGAGCTCCGCGGCACCCGGCGCGTCCGCACCCCGCCGGCTCACCAGCAGCAGATTGCGCACCCCGTACTCCGTCACCAAGTGACGCGCGAACAGGCCGCCCAGCAGGCCGCTCGCGCCCGTCACCAGTACCGTGCCGTCGGCGACCGGCCCGCGCTCCGCGCCGTCCGTCCCGGACACGGCGCGGACCAGCCTGGGTACCCGGATCGCTCCGTCGCGCATCGCGACTTCGGGATCGCCGGAGGCGAGCGCCGACGAAAGTGCCCGCGTGTCCGCTTCGGCATCGCCCTCACCGTCGAGGTCGACCAGACCGAAGCGCCCCGGGTTCTCCGACTGCGCGGCCCGCACCAGGCCCCACACCGGGGCGTGCACCAGATCCGTCACGTCCTCGTCCGGAAGTGCGGCCGTCGCGCCCCGGGTCAGGAACACCAGGCGCGAGCCGGCGAACCGCTCGTCGGCCAGCCACTCCTGCACCAGGCGCAGCGCCCGCCCGGTCTCGGCGTGCACCGCGTCGGGCAGTTCCCGTTCGGCGTCGTCCGTGACGCAGGGGACGACCACCGCCGAGGGGACGGTGTCGCCCTCGGCGAGCGAAGCGCCCAACGCCGCTAGGTCGGCGTACGCCGACTCAGGGCCGAGCGTCGTCCACTCCCCGGCCGCGCCCGCGGTACCGCCGGACGGGACGGGCGTCCACTGCACCTGGAAGAGCGCGTCACCGTGACGGCCGCCGGGTCCCGCGAACTGCTCCGGCGAGAACGTTCTCAGCGCGAGGCTGCGCACGGACGCCACAGGCGCGCCCTCGGCGTCCGCCACCTGCAACGCCACCGCGTCACGGCCCGCGCGCGAGAGCCGCACCCTCAGCTCGGACGCGCCTACGGCGTACACAGCCACACCCGACCACGCGAACGGAAGACGTCCCTGCCGGGTGTCGTCGACGAGGCCACCGACACCGATGGCGTGCAACGCGCCGTCCAGGAGCGCCGGGTGGAGGGCGAACTGCTCGGCGCCCGGCTCGGCCTCGTCCCCGAGGTTCACCTCGGCGAACACGTCCTCTCCACCGCGCCAGACCCCGCGCAGTCCCTGGAAGAGCGGGCCGTATTCGAAACCGGCCACGGCCAGGGCCTCGTACAGTGCGTCGATCGCGACGGGCTCGGCCCCGGCCGGCGGCCACGCCGCCAGGTCGAACACCGGCTCCTCCGTGCTGTCCGCGAGGACCGCGGTCGCGTGCCGCACCCACGGCTCGTCGTCGGCGGCACGGTCGGCACGCGAGTGGAAGGCGACCGGGCGGCGCCCCGACTCGTCGGGCGCGCCGACGCTGATCTGGAGTTCGACGGCGCCCTCTTCGTGGAGCACCAGCGGGGCTTCCAGGGTCAGGTCCTCGACTAGGCCGCAGCCGACCTGGTCGCCGGCGCGGACGGCCAGTTCGACGAAAGCCGTGCCGGGCAGCAGCACCGTGCCGGAGACGGCGTGGTCGGCGAGCCACGGGTGCGTGTCGAGCGACAGCCGGCCGGTGAGGAGCAGCCCCTCAGCGTCGGCCAGCGCGACGGAGGTCGCGAGCAGCGGGTGATCGGCGGAGCGGAGGCCGGCCGAGGTAACGTCCCAGCCGATGGTTCCGGCGTCGAGCCAGTAGTGCTCGCGCTGGAAGGCGTAGGTGGGCAGGTCCACGCGCTGCGCACCGGTCCCGGCGAAGACCGCCTGCCAGTCCACCGACGCAC
>NZ_JBNGGE010000106.1:0-5254 GCF_049975785.1 Streptomyces sp. WG7 | reverse complement strand
CGCGGATTTTGCCCCCCGGTCCCGTCCCCCCGTGTGCCGGGGCCTGCCGGCGGGGGGGCCCGCGGGCGCCCCCCCCCCCGCCCCCCGGGCGGGGGGGGGGCCCCCCCCCCCCCCCCCCCCCCGGGCCCGCCCGCCTCGCCCCCACCCTCCCGCACCCATGTCTCCATGACCGGAACTCCGTCACATCACAAGGACGTCATGAGCCAGCAGCACTCCGCCGCACCGGCCCCCACCTCCGCCGTCGCCACCGTCGCAGGGCGCCATGACTGGTGGCGGGACGCCGTCATCTACCAGGTGTATCCGCGCAGCTTCGCCGACAGCAACGGCGACGGCATGGGCGACCTGGAGGGTGTCCGCACCCGCCTGCCGTACCTGCGCGACCTCGGCGTGGACGCCGTGTGGCTCAGCCCCTTCTACGCCTCCCCGCAGGCCGACGCCGGCTACGACGTCGCCGACTACCGGGCCGTCGACCCCATGTTCGGCAACCTGCTGGACGCCGACGCGCTGATCCGCGACGCCCACGCGCTGGGCCTGCGCATCATCGTCGACCTGGTCCCGAACCACTCCTCCGACCAGTACGAGTGGTTCAAGCGCGCCCTCGCCGAGGGCCCCGGCTCGCCGGCCCGCGACCGCTACCACTTCCGTCCCGGCAAGGGTGAGAACGGCGAACTGCCTCCCAACGACTGGGAGTCCATCTTCGGCGGCCCCGCCTGGACCCGGGTCACCGAGCCCGACGGCACGCCGGGGGAGTGGTACCTGCACCTGTTCGCTCCCGAGCAGCCCGACTTCAACTGGGAGCACCCGGCCGTCGGCGACGAGTTCCGCTCCATCCTGCGGTTCTGGCTGGACATGGGCGTCGACGGCTTCCGCATCGACGTCGCCCACGGCATGGTGAAGGCCGAGGGCCTGCCGGACCTGGGCTCCCACGACGAACTGCGGATGCTGGGCAACGATGTCACGCCCTTCTTCGACCAGGACGGCGTCCACGACATCTACCGCCAGTGGCGGCGCATCCTCGACGAGTACTCCGGCGAGCGCATCTTCGTCGCCGAGGCGTGGACCCCGACCGTCGAGCGCACCGCGAACTACGTCCGCCCCGACGAACTGCACCAGGCCTTCAACTTCCAGTACCTGGGCACCCACTGGGACGCCGAGGAG
This sequence comes from Streptomyces sp. WG7, assembly GCF_049975785.1. Classification (NCBI taxonomy): domain Bacteria; kingdom Bacillati; phylum Actinomycetota; class Actinomycetes; order Kitasatosporales; family Streptomycetaceae; genus Streptomyces; species Streptomyces sp. WG7. The sequence goes on along the minus strand of NZ_JBNGGE010000106.1, from coordinate 4,096 downwards.
CTGCGCACGGTCATCGACCGCACGCTGGACGCCATGCGTCCGGTCGGCGCCCCCGCCACCTGGGTCCTCTCCAACCACGACGTCACCCGGCACGCCACCCGCTTCGCCAACCCGGCGGGCCTCGGCACCCAGCTCCGCCTGGCCGGCGACCGCGAGACGGGCCTGCGCCGGGCCCGCGCCGCGACCCTGCTGATGCTGGCGCTGCCCGGCTCGGCCTACGTCTACCAGGGCGAGGAACTCGGCCTGCCGGACGTCGTCGACCTCCCCGACGAGGTGCGCCAGGACCCGGCGTACTTCCGGGGCGCCGGACAGGACGGCTTCCGCGACGGCTGCCGGGTGCCGATCCCCTGGACACGCACGGGATCGTCGTACGGCTTCGGCGACGGCGGCAGCTGGCTGCCGCAGCCGGCCGACTGGGGCGAGCTGAGCGTCGAGGCGCAGACCGGCGAGCCCGGCTCCACCCTGGAGCTGTACCGCTCCGCGCTGGCCGTACGCCGCGAGCAGGCCGACCTGGGCGCGGGCGACGCCGTCGAGTGGCTGCGCGCCCCCGAGGGCGTCGTCGCCTTCCGGCGCGGGGACTTCGTGTGCGTGGCCAACACCACCGGCGAGTCGGTGGCGATGCCCGCGTACGGGCGGATGCTGCTGGCCAGCGGCGAGGTGACCGAGGCGGCCGGCGAGGCGAAGGTCCCGGCGGACACGACGGTGTGGTGGACGACGGCCTGACGCCCCCGCTGACCCGACAGGGCCCGCGGCTCCCCGACCGGGAGCCGCGGGCCCTGTGCCGTCCGCGGCACCGCACACGACGGGGCCGGCGGAGCCGGCCCGGGCGGCTCGGCACGTCCACCGCGCGACGCCGACGAGAACAGGGCCACCGGCCGAAGCCGATGACCCTGTTCACCGTGTCATGACGGACCGCGCCGGTCAGCGCCAGCCGTCGGGAACGCACGCCAGCTGGGCCAGCACGTCCCACTCCGACGGCCGCGCGGCCGGAACCGCCCACGGGGCACCGACAGCCGCCCAGTAGCCGCGACGGGCCCGGATGCCGTGCAACGCGTCCCAGACCCCCGGCGTTCCGAGGTCGTCGATCCCGGACTCGGCCCCGCACGACGGGCAGACCGTCTCCGTGGGCACCCCGTCACGCCAGAAGAGCAGCCCCGACAACCCGCAGATCCGGCACACGGTCTCGGTGCCCAGCGAGCCGGAGGAGGCCCGCTCGGCGATCCGGCGGGCCCGGTCCACCGGAGGCGGGGCAGCGGTGCGCCACTGCGGAGGGATGTTCTCGAGTTGCCGAAGGACGTCCCAGTCACGTGGCTTCTGGCGGGGCCGCTCCCATCGGGCGCCCGAGCCGAGCCACCAGCCCCGGTACGAGTGCAGCCCCTCCACGCCGCTCCACGATCCGGGCTTCGCCCCCATGTCGCCGATACCCGACTCGCTGCCGCAGCAGTCGCAGATCGCACTGGTCGGCCAACCGGCTTCCCAGAACCTGTCCTCGTCGTACCCGCACATGCGGCAGAAGTCCTCGACCTCGTCGAGCATTCCCTCCTCAGACATCTATCGCTCCACTCCTTGCGCCTTCAGGTAGTCCTCCAGTGTCGGGTAGACCTGCGGGTCGTAACCGCGTGGGTTGGTGGCGCTCTTGGGCGCCGGACGGTTCATGCTCATGGGGAGGTCGTCCTTGGTGAAGGCCGTGAGCGTGTTGCTGCTCTTGTCGTAGACGATGTAGTTCCCGTTGTTGCGGTCCCAGACGCGGTACCCCGTGGGCGGCTGCGGCAGCTTCGCCGCGCCGCGGTAACCGTGCGCCATCTCCACGTACTCCTTGGCGCTTCCCAGCTCGGGGAACTCCGCCTTGTGATTCTTCCAGTGGATGAACGCGTTCTGGGCGTTGGTGTAACCCTTCGAAGGCTTGCCGGTGGCCCAGATGTGTGGGGTCTTCCCGTTGGCCCGCATGGACTTGGCGAAGGCCTCGACGGCCGAGTAGCCGCTCTTGCCCCACTTCGTGCCCACGGCGCCCCATCCGACGATCGGGACGGCGGCGGCGCAGGAGAGGCTGGAGTTGAGGGCGTCGCCCTCCGCGCCGTACCACCCGCAGTTGATGAGGTCGAAGCCCTCACCGAGACCGGGGACCAGGCCTCCCGCGTCGAGGAGGAGGTGACCGACGGTGGACAGGTCCCACCAGTCGGGTTCCTCCTCGGCCGCCATGTCGGCGAAGGCGTCCTCAAGTTCCTTGAGCGCCGCGAGGTCGGCCCGGTCCTGTTCCTCCATTTCCTTGCGCCACTGCTCCTCCTCCGCCCACGCCTTCGTGGCCGCGGCGAACAGCGCCTCGCTCATCGCCTCCGCGGCTGCCGCCGCGTCCTTGCCCGCCGCCTCGGCGGACGCGCGGGCCTCCCCTGCCGCGGCCCACGCGACGGCGGCCGAGCCGGCCGCGGCGTTCGCCGAGGCCTGTGCGTGGGCGGCGGAGTTGTCCGCGTCGCGGGCGGCACGATGGGCGTCCGCCTCGGCTGCGCGGGCGGTCTTCGCCGAAGCGGCGGCGTCGGCGGCCGACTTCGCGGCGGCGTCGGCGGAGGCGTCCGCCTGTTCGGCGTAGCCGGCGGCCAGCTTGGCCGAGTCCTCGGCCTGCTGCGCGTACTTCTGCGCCAGGTCGGCGGCGTCGTTCGCGGTGGCCGCGGCACGGCCGGCCTCCGCGGCGTACCGCTGGGCCGTGGCGGCCACGGCGGAGGCGTCGGCGATGAGCCCCTGGACGCGGGCCACGTGGGTCGCCGTCAGCAGGTCCTGGCGTTTGGCCTTGTACTGCCCCGTCTCGATGAACGCGTGCAGGACCTGCGGCGGCCCTTCCCGCGCGATGCGAGCCGCGGCGGCGACCTCCGGAGTGCCCGACTCCTCCAGCTGGACGGCGCGGACCCGCTCGTCCTGGGTGCGCTGGGTGTAGTAGTCGGTGGTGATGAAGGCGCGCAGACTGTCCGGGGAGCCCTCGTTCAGGGCCGCCTGTCCGGCTGCCCGCACTCCGGGCCCGGCGCCGTTCATGAGCTGGGTGACGGTGACCCGGTAGTCGTTGGCCGCGGCCTGGTGCTGGCCGGTGGCGAGGAAGTCCGCGACCGCCGCCGCGTCCCCGTCGAGCGCCGACTCCGCCGCCGCGCGGACGGTCTCGGACTCGGACTCGGTGGCGAGGCGGTTGACCCGTGCCCGGTTGTCGAGCTCCAGTGCCTTGTCCCGGCCGGTGCGGACGTACTCGATGACGTCCTGGTCGGAGCCGGCCAGGGCCACCTCGGCCGCGGCGACGCTCCAGGGGCCGCGGGTCTGCGCCGTGTTCAGCGCGACCTTGCGGGCCTTCGGCGCGACGGTGGCGACGTCGACGTCGGGCTGGGTGACCTCGGCGGCCAGCCGGTCCGCCTCCTCGTCCAGGGCCTGGGAGGCCTGCGCCTGCTGGGCCTGTGCCGCCTGGCGTTCGTCGTCGAGTGCCTTGAGCGAGCGGGCCTGCTCGATCGCTCCCGCCGTGCGGGTGGTCAGCCCCTCCTGCTCGATCTCGCGGGCGAGGGTGAAGGTCGCCTGCGCCTTGGTGACCGCCGCGGTGGCCGCGTCGGCGGCTTCCTTGGCGGCGTTGGCGTGCTTCGTGGACTGCGCCGCGGCGGTGGCGGCGTCGCCCGCGTGGTCGGCCGCCTCGTCGGCGGCGACGGCGGCGTTCTCGGCGTGCTTGGCGGCGGAGTTGGCGGCGTCACGCGCTTCGTGCGCGGCCTTGGCCGCCTTGCCGGCCAGCGCCTCGGCCCGGTTCGCGGCGGCGGTGGCCTGCGCGGCGTGGCGGTGGGCCTCGGCCGCCGCGGCCCTGGCCCGGGCGGCCTGCGCCTCGGAAACGCCCGCCTGGCCGCTCGCCTCAGCCGCAGCACTGGCCGCGGCGTCCGCGTTCAGCCCCGCGTAGGCCGCGGACTTGGCGGCGTTGGCCGCCTCGAACGCGGCGGTACCGGCGTGGTCGGCGGCGGTCGCGGCCTTCTGCGCACCCTTGGCGGCGTCCCGCGCGTCCTCGGCCGCCGCGCGGGCGGCGGAGGCCTTGCCCGCATCGGTCGCCGCGGCGGCGGCCGCGTTCCGGGCGTTGGAGGCGGCCCGG
>NZ_JBNGGE010000105.1:0-5325 GCF_049975785.1 Streptomyces sp. WG7 | reverse complement strand
TGCCGCGGTGTCCTCGTTCGGCTTCAGCGGCACCAACGCGCACGCCATCATCGAACAAGCCCCCGAACCCGCAGCCGAACCCGCACCCGAACCCGCCACGCCACGGGACCCCGAGAGGCCGAACGGTCCGCTTCCGCTTCCCTGGACACTGTCCGGGAAGTCCGTCGAAGGCCTCCGTGAACAGGCCGCACGACTGAGGGCGTTCGTCCTCGACGACATGAACGTGAGCCCGGCCGACATCGGTTACTCCCTCGCCACAACGCGCACCGCTCTGGATCGTCGCGCGGTGGTCGTCGCAGAGGATCGCGACGGATTCATCGGGGCGCTCGAAGCGCTGGCAGCGGGCCAGACGAGCACGGCTGTGGCCGAGGGTTCCCCGGTGGCGGGCAAGATGGCCTTCCTCTTCACCGGGCAGGGCAGCCAGCGGCTCGGCATGGGCCGGGAGCTGTACGAGGCGTACCCGGTGTTCGCGGATGCGCTGGACGCTGTGCGTGAGCGGCTCGGGCTGGACGCGTTGTTCGGCGACGACGCCGAGCTGCTGGATCGCACGGAGTCCACGCAGCCGGCGTTGTTCGCCGTCGAGGTCGCCCTGTTCCGGCTCCTGGAGTCGTGGGGTGTGAAGCCGGACCTCGTGTCCGGGCACTCCGTCGGCGAGATCGCCGCCGCCCACGTCGCCGGGGTGCTGTCCCTGGAGCACGCCTGCACGCTGGTCGAGGCCCGTGGGCGGTTGATGCAGGTGCTGCCGACCGGCGGAGTGATGATCGCGCTGGAGGCTTCGGAAGACGAGGTCCTGCCGCTGCTGACCGACCGGGTCAGCATCGCTGCCGTCAACGGCCCGCAGGCCGTGGTCATCGCCGGCGACGAGGATGCGGCCGTCGCGATCGTGGAGTCGTACCCGGACCGCAGGTCGAAGCGCCTGACGGTCAGCCATGCCTTCCACTCCCCGCACATGGACGGCATGCTCGACGCCTTCCGCGCGGTGGTGGAGGGGCTGTCGTTCGAGCCGCCCCGCATCCCCGTCGTCTCCAACCTCACCGGCGCCGTCGTCACCCACGAGATGGCCTCGCCCGACTTCTGGGTGCGGCACGTGCGGGAGGCCGTGCGCTTCCTCGACGGCATCCGCGCCCTGGAGGCCGCCGGCGTCACCACCTACCTCGAACTCGGCCCCGACGGAGTCCTCTCCGCCATGGCCCAGGACTGCCTCACCGAGGACGGAGCCGCTCTCGTCCCCGTCCTGCGCAAGGGCCGCCCCGAGGCCGAGACCGTCACCACCGCCCTCGCCCACGCCCACAGCCGGGGGATCGCCGTCGACTGGCAGGCGTACTTCGCCGGGACCGGCGCGCGCCGCGTCGACCTGCCCACCTACGCCTTCCAGCGCCGGCGGTACTGGCTGGAGGCCCCCGCGCACGCCCTGAACGGGGACGTGACGTCCGCGGGCCTGGGCAGCGCGGACCACCCGCTGCTGGGCGCGGCGGTCGAGCTGCCCGACTCCGACGGGTTCCTCTTCACCGGCCGGCTCTCCCTGCGCACCCACCCCTGGCTGGCCGACCACCGGGTCGCGGGCGCCGCGCTGCTGCCCGGCGCCGCGCTCGTCGAGCTGGCGGTGCGGGTCGGGGACCACGCGGGCTGCGACCTGCTGGAGGACCTGACTCTGGAGGCGCCGCTGGTGCTGCCCGAGACCGGCGGGGTGCATCTCCGGCTCTCCGTCGCGGAGCCCGAGGCGACCGGGCGGCGCGCTTTCCACGTGTACTCCCGGCCCGAGGAGTCCGCGGCGGACGAACCGTGGACCCGGCACGCCGGCGGCTTCCTGGCCGTCGCGACCGAGGGGACGCCCGCGGCGGAGGAACCGGAGGCATGGCCGCCCGCCGGGGCCGAGCCCTGCGACGTGGACGAGCTGTACGCGTCCTTCGACGCGATCGGGCTCGCATACGGTCCGGCGTTCCGCAATCTGCGGCGCGCCTGGCGGCTCGGCGCCGAGGTCTGCGCCGAGGTCACCCTCACCGACGAGGCCAGGCCGGAGGGCGCGCGGTTCGGGCTTCATCCGGCGCTGCTGGACTCGGCCCTGCACGCGGCCGGTCTCGGGGACTTCTTCCCCGGCGCCGAGCCCGGGGCCCGCCTGCCCTTCGCATGGGACTCGGTGCGGCTGCACGCCGTGGGCGCCTCGGCGCTGCGTGTGCGCATGGCCCCGGCGGGACAGGACGCCGTCTCCCTGCTGATCGCGGACGAGACGGGTCAGCCGGTGCTCACGGTCGCCTCCCTCGTCCTGCGTCCGCTGGCCGTCGACGGGATCCCCGGCGGCGGCGCGGCCGGTGGGGCCCTCCGGGACAGCATGTTCCGGGTCGACTGGCCGGTGCTGCCGCTGTCCGCGGACGTGCCGGTGCCGGTCGGCGGCCGCTGGGTCCTGCTGGGCGGGGACCCGTTCAAGCTCGGTGCCGTCCTCAGCACGCCCAGCGTCCACCCGGACCTGGCGTCGCTCGGCCGGGAACTCGGCCACGGAACCGGTGCCGTCCCGGCCGAGGACGCGCCCGAGACCGTCCTCGTCTCCCTCGCACCCGACGTGTCCACCGCGGGCGGACTCGTGACGAGCGCGCACAACGCCGTCACCGCCGCACTGGATCTGGTCCGTTCGTGGCTGGCGGACGAGCGGTTCACCGCGTCCCGGCTGGCCCTCGTCACCCGAGGCGCCGTCGCCGTGGACGCGGACGAGGACGTCGACGACCTGGCGCACGCGGCGGTGTGGGGCCTGGTCCGTTCCGCGCAGGCCGAGCACCCGGGCCGGTTCGTGCTGGTCGACGTCGACACCGAGGACGCGTCCCCGCTGACGCTGCCCGCCGCGCTCGACACCGACGAGACGCAACTCGCCATCCGGGACGGCGTCGTGCGGACCTCGCGCCTCGCCCGAGCGGCCACCGCACCCGAGCGGCCGGCCGGCGCGGCCTTCGACCCGGACGGCACCATCCTGGTCACGGGCGCCGGCGGCACCCTGGGCGGACTTCTCGCCCGGCACCTGGTGGACGTGCACGGGGTGCGACGCCTGCTGCTGGTGAGCCGGCGGGGCGGGGCCGCCGAGAACGCTCGCGACCTCACCGCGCAGCTGCACGCGTCGGGTGCGGAGGTGACGTGGGCGGCGTGCGACGTGTCCGACCGGGACGCGCTCGCCACCGTACTCGCGGACGTTCCGGCGGAGCATCCGCTCACCGCGGTCGTGCACGCCGCGGGTGTCCTGGACGACGGCACCGTGGAGGCGATGACCCCCGACCGGCTGCGGCGCGTCCTGCTGCCCAAGGTCGACGCGGCATGGCACCTGCACGAGCTGACGCGGGACCTGGACCTGTCGGCGTTCGTCCTGTTCTCCTCGGCCGCCGGTGTCTTCGGCAACGCCGGACAGGCCAACTACGCGGCGGGCAACGCCTTCCTCGACGCGGTTGCCCAGCATCGCAGGGCGCAGGGACTGCCCGCGGTCTCGCTGGCCTGGGGACTGTGGGACGACGAGGCCGGCATGGCCGGGACCCTCGACGCGGCCGAGCGGCGGCGCCTGAGCCGTGGCGGCATGCTGCCGCTCTCCCCGGCCGAGGGCCTCGCGCTGTTCGGCGCCGCCCTGCCCGGTGCGGGCGGGGCGGAACCGACCCCGCCCCTCCTGGTGCCGGCGCGGCTCGACCTGGCCGAACTCCGCAGGAGCCTCGGCGACTGGACTCCGCCGCTGCTGCGCGGCCTGCTCCGCGGCACCGTGCGGCGCAGGGCGAGCGACGCGACGGCGCAGACCCCGGACTCGCTCGCGCAGCGCCTCGCCCAACTTCCGTCCGCCGAACGGGACCGGGTCCTCCTCGACCTGGTCTGCACCCAGGTGGCCCAGGTCCTCGGCCACAGCGGATCCGCCGCCATCGAACCCGGCAGCGCCTTCACGGAACTGGGCTTCGACTCGCTGACCGCGGTGGAACTGCGCAACCGGCTCGGAGCCGCGTCCGGGCTGAGGCTGCCCGCGACGCTGATCTTCGACTACCCGAACCCGGAAGCGCTGAGCGGCTACCTGCGTTCCGCGCTGCCCCTCGACGACGACGGGCCGTCGCTCCTCGGCGAGCTGGACCGCCTGGAGGAGGCCCTGTCCGTGTCCGACACGGACAGCGTCACCGCTTCGCGGATCACGATGCGCCTGCAGGCCCTCCTGGCCAAGTGGAAGGACGCGCAGGACACCCGCGGCGCGGCCGCCGACGCGCCCGACGACGACGGCGACCTCGAAACCGCCACCGACGACGAGCTCTTCGACCTGCTGGACGAGGAACTCGGCTCCTCCTGACCCGCCCCACCCCACCTGCCCCACGACCCATCCGCGCCACCGGAGACCCGTCCGGGCGCGCCGCCCCGCCCGGACGACGACCGACCGGAACGACCGCCTCTGAGGCATGGAGCCCACGCAATGGAGAACGAGGACAAGCTTCGCGACTACCTCAAGCGGGCGACCGCCGACCTGCGCCAGGCCCGCAGGCGGCTGCGCGAGGTGGAGGAGAAGAACGAGGAGCCCATCGCCATCGTCGCGATGAGCTGCCGCTACCCCGGAGGGGTGCAGACCCCCGAGGACCTGTGGCGCCTCGTCGCGAACGGCGAGGACGCCATCTCCGCCTTCCCGGTCGACCGCGGCTGGGACGTCGAGTCGCTGTACGACGCCGATCCCGACAGCGCGGGATCCAGCTACGTCAGCGAGGGCGGCTTCCTCTACGACGCCGGCCACTTCGACCCGGCTCCCTTCGGGATCTCGCCGCGTGAGGCGGTGGCGATGGATCCGCAGCAGCGGCTGCTGCTGGAGACGTCGTGGGAGGCGTTCGAGGGGGCGGGCATCGACCCGTCCTCGCTGCGCGGCAGCAGGACGGCCGTCTTCGCGGGCGTCATGTACCACGACTACACCGCCCGCCTCGACTCCGTCCCCGGCGGCGTCGAGGGCTTCCTCGGCACCGGTAGCAGCGGCAGCATCGCCTCCGGGCGTGTCGCCTACACCTTCGGCCTGGAGGGCCCGGCCGTCACCATCGACACCGCCTGCTCGTCGTCGCTGGTGGCGCTGCACCTGGCGGTGCAGGCACTGCGCGCGGGGGAGTGCTCCATGGCGCTGGCCGGCGGCGTGACCGTCATGGCCACCCCGTCGACGTTCACCGAGTTCAGCCGCCAGCGCGGTCTCGCGGCGGACGGCCGGTGCAAGCCCTTCGCGGCCGCTGCCGACGGCACGGGCTGGGGCGAGGGCGCCGGCATGCTCCTGGTCGAGCGGCTGTCGGACGCGCGGCGCAACGGCCGCCCGGTGCTGGCGGTGGTGCGGGGCTCCGCCATCAACCAGGACGG
>NZ_JBNGGE010000104.1:0-5447 GCF_049975785.1 Streptomyces sp. WG7 | reverse complement strand
CCAGCAGCACTTCGTGGCTTGACGTGGGGAAACGTCGAGCGGTGGGAGCGTAGCGGGCAGGATGCTGTCACGGACGGCTTCTGCCCGCAGGCCCCTCAAAGGAGTGCCGACGACGGCAAGGTCGATCCGGGTTTTGGGAAGCCTCAGGCCATGATCACCGAACAGGCAGCCGAGACCTGGGACCGCGACCTGGACCACCTCTTCACCACCATCGGGCACCACTTCGGCCGCGTCGAACCACGCCGCCGCATGCGGGACTACGTGCGCGCACTGCTCGCCCCGGTGGCTCGCAAGAACAGCTGGCAACTCGCCGAGCACGCCGGACACTCCACCCCCGACGGACTGCAGCACCTGCTCCTCTCCCGAGCTCGCTGGAACCCCGACGCAGCGTGAGCCGGCCGGACGAGATCGCCTACTACCTCGGCTATGCGCCGCTGGATGTCGGCGTGGACGTGCTGGTGCGCGTCGCCGGCGTCCGGTGGGCGATCGAGGAGTGTTTGCAGGCGGGGAAGAAAGAGTGCGGCCTGGACGAATACGAGGTCCGCCGCTACGTGGGCTGGTACCGGCACATCACCCTCGCCATGCTCGCCCACGCCTTCCTCGCCGTGATGAGCGCGCAAGCAGCCGAAAAGGGGGATCCACCAGTGAGGATGCAGAGGTCATCGCGCTCACTGTGGCAGAAGTGCGGCGACTCCTGGCAGCTCGCGCGCCCCGAGATCCCCGCGCCCGCACCCGCGCGCTGAGTTGGTCGCGGTGGCGCCGACGACGCCAGGCGGTGGCCCGCCGCTGCCACTATCGCCGTCGTCGGCACTCCTTTGAGGGGCCTGCGGGCAGAAGCCGTCCGTGACAGCATCCTGCCCGCTACACTCCCACCGCTCGACGTTTCCCCACGTCAAGCCACGAAGTGCTGCTGGAGTACTTAAGTCACCGGCATTGGCCCTAGCCCCGATCTTGCACGGGGGTCCGTCAGCTTGCTGACGGACCTTTTCGGCTTGTTCGGGGCGGGGTTTTCTGCAGGTGGGCAGCGTGGTGGCCCGTCTGTCGCGTCGGGTGGGCGCCTGGTTCCACGGCTCCGGTCGGGTGGGGCTGCTCGTAGGGACGGCAAGGTGCTGGTCAGACGGGGTTCGGCAGGGCCGTGAGCCGTTGCAGGGCGTCGGTGATCACGCTGGTCCAGGGCCAGTGTCTGGCGAGGCGGAGGATGCGGCGGCGAGAACAGCCGCAGTCGCAGGCGGCGGGGCTCCCACCGGCGCGCTTGGCCAGTGAGGGCGAGCAGGGGCATCCAGGCCAGGAGGTCCAGGGCGATCTGGACGATCTCCAGCCAGATCTGGTCCTGTGCGGTGTCGTGGAGGGAGAGGTTGCGCAGACCGGTGGCGCGGGCGGCGCGGACGTGGTCCTCGGCCCGGGCCCGCTGGCGGTGCCGCAGTTCCAACGCGGCGATCGGGGTGTTCTTGGTATTGGTGGCGAAGCAGGTCAACCTGTGGCCGACGGCCTCGGTGAAGCGCAACTGGGCGCCGGGATGCGGCCGTTCATTTCGGACGATCAGCCGCATGCCCTTGGGCCAGCCCTTGAGGCAGTCGCCGTCGAGTTCGGCCCCCCAGGCGCCGTGGCGGATCTCGCCGTCAGGCTCGACGGCCGGTATCCAGTCCGGTGCCGGGACCTTCAGAACAACCTGGTGGATGGCGTCGGTGATGGTCATGCCGACGGAGTAGGACAGCCACCAGCCGCGGGCGGACAGCCACTCGACGAACTCGTGGGTGCCGCCGCCGGAGTCGGTGCGTATCAGCGTCGGTCATCCGCGGCGGTACTTTTTCGGCAGCTGTGCCAGCGCGAGCCGAGTGGCGTCGATGTGGTCTGCGGCGGTGTTGGAGCCAGCGTTCCCGGGCCGCAGCAGGGCGGCGACCGGCTCCCCGGACCCGCCCCGGCCGTGGTCGACGAACCCCATCAGCGGGTGGTGCCCGAAGGTCTTCTTCCAGGTCGCGGTCGCATCCTGCTTCTCGGACTGCGCGAGGACGAGCACTCCGTCCAGGTCCACGACCACCTGCCCGCCCGCCTCGCCGACCACGCCCGCCGCCGTTACCTGCGCATCGAGCGGGCCTGGGCAAGGCGTTCAGCACCGGCTGAGCGCCCTGACGACCAGACCACAGTCCCGACGAGACACGGAAAGAAGCGACCGGCACAACCTCCGGGTACCGCGTAACCCCGACGCAGCCGCAGTGACACCAGACGCCCCAGCCCGCGATCACGCGGACAGGGCAAACCGATGGCTCAGCCAAGCACTCACGACCACTGAAGAATCGAGGCTATATGCGAACGGATAATGCTTGAATTCGATGTTCCTTGGGTGAAATTCCGTAGGCTGCTTTGAAGGCGCGAGAAAAGTCAGAGGCTCGGGTAATGCCCCATCGAGCAGCAAGCGTATAAATAGGGATAGCGCTTAGCGAGGGGTCTCCCAAATCCTGACGGGCGCGCCGGAGCCGCTGACTGCGAATCCAGGCCCCGACCGTCTCGCCCGGCGACTGCTGTTCAAAGATACGGTGCAAGTAGCTGAGAGAGATATGGTGTGCGGCTGCGACAGTACCTGGAGTCAGCTTTGGATCATGCAAATTCTGCCGAATGAATACCCGAATGCGTTCCACCAGCGCCTGCTGACGAGGATTCTGCTGCATAGCGGATTCCGCATGCAGTACCTGTGCCCACCAAGTCGACACTAGTTCAAGAACGACCGCACCAAGTCGCGGTGCGTCGGACGACTGGAGGGTCTCGACCTGACGCTCCAAGCTGATGAGGAACTCTGCGAGCAAAGCGCCCGCGCCCTCCCGTCCCGACAACCTGCGTCCCAGAAATCCTCGAACCCGGTGCGACGCCAGAGGCAAGAGTTCCTTCGGGAAGTCGACGCCCACCCCCTTGAAGAGTTGAGGTTTCACATCACCTACCCTCTGGTCAACACACGGCCAGAGGTCGTACGGTTGGGAGTTTTCAATCATGTGCCAGTCTTTTGATCCGAAACTGTCAGTTTGTCCAGCATAGTCAAGAGTCATTTCCCCATCAAGTAGCAGCGTTAGATGATACAACGGCCGGCCTGAATGACGCACCATTTCAGGGCTCCGCTGGTAGCGTGTCGGAGAAAACGACGTCGACCACACAGTAACCGGCCCCAGTTCCATTAGCCGCATCCTCGCTTGAAAGTCGAAAGCATGGTCACTGCTCATGGCACTGGAGCGCACATGGCCGACTATTTCTCGCCAGTAATCGAACCTGTCTCTAACAGGCACATCTTCGCTTCGAAACACGGTTCCAATCATTACATCTGCCTCCACCCTGTTCGGACCTTGTGGCCGACGACCTCACATCAACCTTTCTCGTTATACACCGTCCACCTAATACTGCAGCCGCAGTTACGGGAGCGGGTGGTCGCGGCCACCGGCCACATGCCCGGTCGACGGCCGGTGCGTTGGGGTGGCCCGGTGTCAGCGGTTCTCCTTCGCTGTCTTCGGCGCCTTGCCGGGCCAGATGGTGGTCGCTATCGGCCAGATGAGGCTGTAGATAAGAACCTTGGTGAGCGGGTTGAGCCAGACAAGTAGCGGAGCGCCTTCGTCGAGGGTGCCGATTAGCATGACCAGGCCGAAGATCAGGCCGACGCTGATCGCATAGGCCAGCAGGAACCTGAGCCAGGACTTCCAGGCGTGCACGACGGCCGCGCGGCCGTAAAGCTCAGGACGTCGCGCGGCAGCGGCTCCGCCAAAGCGGCGGGCGAACTTCGCGTCTGCCCAGCGGACGGCGCGGTGGCCGTAGACCACGGTGATTCCGAGGTAGGCCGCCGACAGGCCGTGCCAGACCGTTGGCTCAGCGCCGTCCTGGATGCTCAGGACGGTGGCCCCCAGCAGCACGACATCAATCAGCGGGACACACAGCAGCAGCGCGCCGCCGAGAATGCGCCAGCCAGCGGCGTAGCGCGCGGCCAAACCGCCCACAAGGAAGATCCAAAAGAGCACATCGCAAGCGAGAATCAAGAAAAGGATGACGCAGCCCTCCCCCCAGCGCACAATGCGATCATTATTGTCCCGGGCGGTTCTGATCCGGAGTCCGGATCCAGCCAGTGCTACGGGGGTCGTTGGCCTCGCCGGCGATAGTGGCTGAGACGGGCGCGGTGTTGATGGCGGCGGCGCCAGTATGACCAGTGCAAGAAGTGACCGGCTTTGTACCGGGCGGTGTGAGCGAACCTGCTCAGCAGGTGGCGGATCTCGTTCACGCTCAGTCGGATCAGGTCGTGGCTGTCTCCCCCTTTTCACGGGTGGTGGTCCGGACGGCGGTCAGGTGGGCGGCGACCGCCATGGCCAGGGTGATGTGCCGGTACCAGGCCCGGTACTGACGGACTTGGTAGTGGTCCAGGCCGGCCTCGTTCTTGGCTGCCTGGAAACACTCCTCGATCGCCCAGCGGGCCCCGGCAGCGCGGACGATCTCAGCCTGCGGAGTGTTCGCGGGGGCGTGTACCAGGTAGTAGGCGCGTTCGCCGTCGGCGAGGCTGCGGCGGATCAGCAGGGCGTCTTCGAAGCCGTCGTCGCGCGCGCCGGGCAGCGGGACCAGGGCCCAGGCGTATTCACGCAGGCCGTGGGCGCCCTCTCCGGCGGAGCGGATCTCCCAGGCGTGTTCCGGCAGGATCGCCGAGACGGTGCGGGCGTTCTGTCCGCGCGGCCCGCACCGGTGCTTGCAGGAGACCGCCAGCACGTAGCTCATACGCTGCCCTGCTAGCCAGCCGCGCAGCACCGGGTCCTGGCCGTAGACCTCGTCGCCGGTCACCCAGCGAAACGGCACCTTCGCGGCAAACCACCCGCTCCAGCATCATGCGGGCCAGCGCCGGCTTGGTGCGGAAGGTGACCTCGTCACCGATCCTCGCGTCCGCCCGGCGGGCCGGATCCTCAATCCAGGAGGTCGGCAGGTACAACTCCCGGTCGATCAACGCCCGCCCTCTCGTGGAGGCGTAGGCCAAGAACACCCCCACCTGGCAATTGTCGATCTTCCCAGAGGTGCCGGTGTACTGCCTCTGCACGCCGGCCGACCGGGCGCCCTTCTTGACGAAGCCGGTCTCGTCCACGGCCAGCACGCCGTCCTCGGCGCCCAGATGCTCCAGCACGAAGCCGCGTACCTCATCCCGGACCGCATCCGCATCCCAGTCAGCCTGGTTCAGCAACCGCTGCATACCGTCCGGGCACAGCTCGCCCGCTTCCTCGGCCAACGTCCCGCTGTTTTTGCGCTCCAACGGCGCGAGCAGCCCGCGCAGATAGTCCCCTGCCCGCCGACGCGGCTCCGAGCGACGGAAATGCCCACCGATCCGGGCATGCAGAACATCCAGACCCGCCGCCCAGCCACGCACCTCATCAACCGTGACGTCCCCACCCATGCCCAGCTCAACGAGAAGCCCGACCACCCGTCGCACCAACTGCGGCTGC
>NZ_JBNGGE010000103.1:0-5530 GCF_049975785.1 Streptomyces sp. WG7 | reverse complement strand
ACGACCTGCCACAGCGCCTCCGGCGAGTCCACACCGCCCGGGAAACGGCACCCCATACCGACGATCACGATCGGATCGTTGGCTCCCGACTCCAGTTCACGGACCCGCTGACGGGACTGGTGGAGGTCGACGGTGAGGCGCTTGAGGTATTCGACCAGTTTGTCGTTGTCCGGTGTTGCCATGGTGATGATGCCCCCGTAGGCGTCGTGAAGCTGTGCGTGTGCGGTCCGGGGCACGACTGCCCGTGAGACGTGCCCGAGCGTGCCGCATGCGCGAACAGGATGATCAGGGTGAGGGTCCGGGCGATGCGGACGTGCGGTCAGAGTTCGGAGTCGATGAACGCGAGGAGTTCGTCGACCGACGCCGACTCCACCCGTGAGGTCAGATCGTTGTCGTCGGTACCGGCCCGTTGAGCCGGCACACGGGCCGCCAGGGTCTGGAGTCGTTGGACGATTTCGGCTCTGACGTCGTCCTGGGTGTCACCCGGCAGCTCGGCGAGGGCCGCTTCCAGCCGGTCGAGTTCGGCCAGACCCGGTACGGTCCCCGAGTCGGTGGGGCCGGCGGACTCCGCGACGGCCGGTGCCAGTTCGGTGTGCAGATGGGCCACGACCGCCAGCGGGGTCGGGCAGTTGAAGAGGAGGGTGGCGGGCAGCCGCAGATCGACGCTGGTCTGCAGCCTGTTGCGTAGTTCCACGAGAGTGAGCGAGTCGTAGCCCATGTCCTTGAAAGGCCGGTCGGCGGGAATGCCGGCCGCCGAGGACCTGCCGAGTACGACCGCGGTCTGCACGCGGACGAGATCCAGCAGCAGTTCCTTCTGCTCGGCCGGGCTCAGCGCGGCGAGCCGGTCCCGCAAGGTCTCGGTCGGTGAGGCCGCGGCGGTGGTCGGCGCCTGGTCCGGTCGCGGCGCGGCCGGTGCCAGGTCCTGGAGCACGGTGGGCAGTTGAGGCCCCAACGCGCCGAGCGCGGCACGGTCGAAGGGCGCGGGAACGAGCACGGCGGCGTCCGTGCGCAGCGCCGCGTCGAGCAGGGCCAGGCCCTCCGCCCGGTCGATGGGGGAGAGGCCGGTCCTGGCGATCCGTCCCTGGTCGGCACTGGAAAGGGAGCCCGCCATTCCGGCGGCGCCCGGCCTTCCCGCGGTGTCCGCCCACATCCCCCAGGCCAGGGACAGCGCGGGCAGGCGCCGCGCCTTGCGATGCTGGGCCAGGGCGTCCAGGTAGGCATTGGCGGCGGCGTAGTTGCCCTGACCGGCGCCACCGATGACACCCATGACGGAGGAGAAGAGGACGAAGGCCGCGAGGTCCTGGTCCACGGTCAGCTCGTGCAGGTGACGGGCCGCGGTGGCCTTGGCGGCGAGCACCGTGTCGAGGCGTTCGGGGGTGAGCGCGGTGATGACGCCGTCGTCGAGCACCCCTGCTGCATGGATGACGGCGGTGAGCCGCACGCCGGCCAGCAGCCGCGCGAGCGCGTCACGGTCGGCGGTGTCACAGGCCGCGAGGGAGACCTCGGCGCCCAACCCGGTGAGCTCCGAGACGAGCTCCGTGGCGCCCGGCGCGTCGGGGCCGCGACGGCTGACCAGCAGCAGACGGCGGGCCCCGTGCTCGGCGACCAGGTGCCGCGCGACCAGTCCGCCGAGGGCACCGGTGGCGCCGGTGACCAGGACCGTACCGTCCGGGTCGAGGGCGGCGGGCAGGGTGAGGACGACCTTGCCGATGTGCCGGGCCTGGCTGACGTGCCGGAAGGCCTCCGGTGCCCGGCGGACGTCCCAGGTGCTGAGCGGCAGCGGGGTCAGCGCCCCCGTCGACAGCAACCGCAGGACGGCCGTGAGCAGTTCGGCGATCCGCTCGGCCGGCTCCTGGAGCAGGTCGAAGAAGTGGTAGTCCACCCCGGGGTGGTCCGCAGCGACCAGCTCAGGGGACCGCAGATCGGTCTTGCCCATCTCCACGAAGCGCCCCCCGCGCGGCAGCAACCTCAGGGAGGCGTCCACGAACTCACCGGAGAGCGAGTTCAGTACCACGTCCATGCCGCGGCCCTCGGTGGCCGCGCCGAACGCGGTCTCGAAGTCCAGGGTGCGCGACGACGCCAGGTTCGCCCCGCCCAGGCCGAGGGCACGCAGAGCGTCCCATTTGCCGGGACCCGCCGTTCCGTAGACCTCCGCCCCCAGATGCCGGGCCAGTTGGACGGCGGCCATACCGACGCCGCCCGCGGCGGCGTGGACCAGGACACGCTCGCCCGCGCCCAGGCCGGCGAGGCCGACCAGGGCGTGGTAGGCGGTCAGGAACACGATGGGCGCGGACGCCGCCTGAGCGTACGTCCAGTCGTCGGGCATGGCGGCGACCCGCCGCTGGTCGGCGACGGCCACCGGACCGAACGCCCCGGAGAACAGGCCCATGACGCGGTCGCCGACGCCGAGACCGATGACGCCGGGACCCACCTCGGTGACCACACCGGCCCCCTCGAGGCCGAGCAGACCGGGGTCGCCCGGGTAGAGACCGAGGGTGTTCAGTACGTCACGGAAGTTGACGCCCGCGGCGCGCACCGCGATGCGTATCTCGCCCTCGGCCAGCGGGGCCAGCGCCTCCGGGCAGGGTTCGAGAGCCAGGTGGTCCAGGGTCCCGCGGTCGCGCACCGTCAGCCGCCAGGCGGCCGCCCCGGCAGGGGGGACCAGGGCACCGTCGGCCGTCGCCCGGCCGAGCCGGGGCACCAGCGACGCCCCGTCCCGTACGGCGAGCTGCGGCTCCGTGCCGATCAGCGGCAGGACGCCACGGCAGTCGGCCGCCGACTCCACGTCCAGCAGCCCGACCCGCCCGGGGTTCTCGGTCTGCGCCGAGCGTGCCAGACCCCATACGGCCGCGCCGTCGGGATCCACGTCGGCGTCCGGTGCCGTGGCCACGGCTGCCCGGGTGACGAGCACCAGCCGGGAGCCGGCGAGCCGGTCGTCGGCCAGCCACGCCTGGAGCAGGGCGAGCGCGCGGTGCACGGTGGGCCGGGGGCCGGCCGCCGTACCGTCCGCGGGGTCCATGAGCGGCGCGAAGACCACCGCCGGGGCGGGAACTCCCGCGTCGAGGGCGTGACCCAGGGCCGTGAGGTCGGTGTACCGCGGGCCGACGTCCAGGTCGGCGGAGCCGAGTACGGCGGCCGACGGGGACGGTTCCCGGCCCGCCGTGACCGGTTTCCAGGCCAGGTGGTGGAGCGACCGCGGGACGGCCACGTCGTCGCTCACCGGGCGCAGCACCAGCTCCTCGACCTCGGCGATCACCGCGCGGGACTCGTCCAGCAGCGTCAGCGACACCGCGTCCGGACCGGTGGTGGTGATCAGGGCGCGGGCGGTACGGGCGCCGGGCCGGTGGACGGTCACGCCGCGCCAGGAGAAGGGCAGCAGCCGGCGGCCGCCGTCGTCCAGCGCGGCCATGACGATCGGGTGCAGGGCCGCGTCGAGCAGCGCCGGGTGCAGCCCGTAGGACGCGGCGTCGGTGACGGACGGCGGCAGAGCGACCTCGGCGTGCAGGTCCGCGCCGTGCCGCCACCTGGCGCGCAGGCCCCGGAAGACCGGGCCGTAGGCGTAGCCCGCGGCGGACAGTTCGTCGTAGCAGCCGTCCATGGGGAGGGCCTCGGCCTCGGCGGGCCGGCCCGCGGCGGTCGTGGAGGCTGCGCCGCGCGGGGCGAGGGCGCCGGTGGCGTGCAGCGTCCACGGCTCGGTGGTGCCGTCCGGCATCTCGGCGCGGGCGTGCACGGTCAGCGCGCGCTGACCGTCGTCGCCGGGCGCGGCCACGACGACCTGCACCTCGGTGCGGCCCTCCTCGGGAAGCGCCAGAGGGGCGACCAGGGTGAGTTCGGCGACATGCGGGGTGCCGGTCTGCGAGCCCGCGCGGGCGGCGAGTTCGAGGAAGGCGGTGCCGGGCAGCAGGACCGAGCCGAGGACGGCGTGGTCGGCGAGCCACGGGTGGCTGCGGCGGCTGAGCCGGGCGGTCAGCGCGACCTGTCCGGATTCGGCGAGCTCGACGGCGGGGCCGAGCAGCGGGTGGCCGGCCGGTCCTTCGGTGCCGTGCGCGGTCAGCCAGTAGCGCTCCCGCTGGAAGGCGTACGTGGGCAGCCCGGGCGTCCGCCCCGGGCCGAACACGGCGTGCCAGTCCGGGCTTTGGCCGCGGACGTGCAGGGCGCCGAGTGCGCCGGCCAGGGTACGGCGCTCGGGCCGGCCGCGGCGCAGCACCGGTACGAACGCCAGTGCGTCGTCGTCCAGGCAGTCCCGGCCCAGTGCCGACAGCACACCGTCCGGTCCGAGTTCGAGGAAGGTACGGATCCCGAGGTCGTGGAGTGCGGCCAGACCGTCGGACATCCGTACTTCCCGGCGCACTTGCCGGACCCAGTAGTCGGCGGTGACGTCGACCGGCCGGCCGGTGACGGTGGACACCATGGCGATGCGCGGCTCCGCGTACCGGATCTCCGCGGTGACGGCGGCGAACGCGTCGAGCATCCCGTCCATGCGGTGCGAGTGGAAGGCGTGACTGACGACGAGCCGGCGCGTCTTGCGGCCGGCGGCGGCGAACGTGGCGGCGACCTGTTCGACGGCCTCGACGTCACCGGAGACGACGACGGCCGCGGGGCCGTTGACGGCGGCGATGCTCACCTCGTGCTCGCGGCCCTCCAGCAGCGCGCGGACCTCGTCCTGCGACGCCTGGACGGCCGTCATCGCGCCGCCGGGCGGCAGGGCCTGCATGAGCCGGCCGCGCGCGGTGACCAGGGCACAGGCGTCGGGCAGGGTGAGGATCCCGGCGACGTGTGCGGCGGCGAACTCGCCGATGGAGTGGCCGAGTACGGCGTCCGGTGCCAGGCCCCGGTGCTCCAGCAGCCGGAACAGGGCCACCTGGAGGGCGAAGAGAGCGCTCTGCGTGTTCTCGGTCCGGTCGAGCGCCTCGGCGTCGTGGAACATCACCTCCCGGATCGGCGGTGTGCCGGGCACGGAGCCGCGGCAGGCGTCGAGTTCGCCGCACACCGCGTCGAGGGCGGCGGCGAAGACCGGCTCGTGCTCGTACAACTCGCGGCCCATGCCGACGCGTTGGCTGCCCTGCCCGGTGAAGAGGTAGGCGAGGCCGTCGTCGGGGTGCGCCGTGCCGAGAGCCAGGGCGGGGTGCGGTTCGCCGCGGCCGAGCGCGGCCAGCGCCGCGACGGCCTCGGCGTGGTCCTCGGCGGTGACGGCCGCGCGCTGCTCGAGGGCGGTACGGGTGGTGGCCAGGGCACGGCCGAGGTCACGGTCGGACACGTCATCGAGGGAGTCCAGCGCGTCGACGAGTGCCGTGGCCTGGGCGCGCAGCGCCGGTTCGGTACGGCCGGACAGCACCCACAAGGAGGGGGAGGACGCGTCGTCCCCCGGGCCGGCTCCGGGCGTGGTGGGTGGGGTGGGGGGTTCGGCGAGGATGATGTGGGCGTTGGTGCCGCTGATGCCGAATGAGGAGATCCCGGCGCGTCGGGTGTGGTGGGGGGTGGGGGGCCAGGGGTGGGGTTGGGTGAGGAGTTGGAGGTTGCCGGTGGTCCA
>NZ_JBNGGE010000102.1:0-5726 GCF_049975785.1 Streptomyces sp. WG7 | reverse complement strand
CTGTCCTGTCGCACTGTGCCTGTCGGATTCTCACTGCTTCTCGTTCGTGCTGTCGGATTCTCATTGCGTCACGCTGAGCGACGGCGTTTGCCCCGTACGTGGTGTTTGATCTCATTTTTCTGGTCCGGTTCTCGCTGTACCTGTCACGGTCGTTTTCGGCAGTACGCGGAGCCGGGGGTGGCGATGGATCTGGGGCTGGTCGATGTCGAGTGGGCTGACGGTGAGGGCGGCGGGCTGCGGAAGTCCGTGCTGGAGGCGGTGTCCCGGGTTCGGTTCGAGTCGGTGCTCCCGGTGCGGCAGTTCACGTCGTACCGCGGGCAGCGGCACTTCACGGGCTGGTACTGGGCGGCGACGACGCAGTCGCTGGTGGGGTTCGAGTCGTGGCTGGAGCGGGACCGGGCCATGCTCCTCGATCATGACCGGAGGGTGGTGGGGCTGGCCTCGCAGCCGTTCCGGGTGACCTGGCAGGGGGAGAAACGCCGGATCTCGCATACGCCGGACTACTTCGCACGGCTGGAGGACGGTTCGGGCCTGGTCGTCGATGTCCGGCCTGCGGACCGGATCGGCCCGGAGGACGCGGTGAAGTTCTCGGCGACCGAGGCGATGTGCCAGGAGATGGGCTGCTGGTCTTTCGCTCTGGTGCACGAGCCCGATCCGGTGGAAATGGCCAACGTCCGCTGGCTGTCTGGCTACCGGCATCCACGCAACCGGGTCGGCGACGTCGCGAAACGGCTCATGGACGCTTTCGACGACTCGCAGCTGCTCATGGACGGTGCCGAGGCAGCGGGGGACCCGCTTTCTGTCCTGCCGACGCTCTATCACCTGCTTTGGTGCGGTGACCTGCGTCTTGACCTAGCGGTGCCGCTGGGAGACGACTCTGTGATCGGTTGCGCGGCGGTGAGTCATGGCTGAACTGGCACCACGCGGAGTTCTGCGGGTCGGCGACCGGATCCGGTTCGAAGGCCGGAACCAGCAGGTCATCGGGCTGGAGGGAACGGCCCTGCGACTGCTCAGCGACGAGGGCGACACCAGCGTCATGGCTGCTGGCTACGTGATGGCGGCCGCTGATTTCGAGGTGCTGGACCGGGGGCCGGAGGCGGTCCCGGAACGAGTCCTGCCGCCGTTCGCGTTGGTCGACGCGTTGCCGCCGCCCGCCGTCGAGCAGGCCCGGTTCTGGGAACAGCACGTGGTGGAGGTCATCACCGGGCTGCCCCCGGACGCTGCGGAGGGCACGAGCCCTCGGCCCGAGTACGACCCGGCCTGGCGGACGCTGATGGAGCGGGAAGCTGCGAAGGTCGCTGAGCTGGCGGCCGGCGGGCAGCAGATCAGCAAGCGGACCTTTCTGCGGATGCGGCAGCGCTACGAGGCCGAGGGGTTGTGGGGACTGGTGGACGGCCGGTCCCGGAAACCACCGGCCCCGGTCCCCGGCACCGGAAGGACGGACGAGCGCGTCGTCGAGGCTGTCACCGAGGCACTGGCCGGGCAGACGGACCTTTCGACGGGCGACCGCAAGCGGCTCATGCTGCAGACCGAGCAGATCCTCGCCGCGAAGCACGGTGAGGAAGCGGTGAAGCTCCTGCCGAAGAGGGCGACCTTCTACCGGCTGGTGAACAGCCTCGCCAAGAACAACGAATCCTTCGGGTCGGCCACGGTCCGCCGCCAGCGGGCTCTTCGGCCCCTGGGGCCGTTCACCCCGTCCATGGCAGCCCGCCCTGGGGAGATCGTGCAGATCGACTCCACGCGGCTGGACGTGATGGCGGTGCTGGACGACGGAGTCGTGGCTCGCCCGGAGATGACGATCGCGGTCGATGTCACGACGCGCACGATCTGCGCTGCCCTGCTCAGGCCCGCGGGCACGAAGGGTGTCGACGCCGCGGTGCTGCTGGCGAGGATGCTGGTTCCCGAGCCGATGCGGCCGGGCTGGAGCCAGACCCTGGCGATGTCGGACTCGATCCTGCCTCACCAGCGGCTCATGGCGGTGGACGCACGGTTGGAGAAAGCAGCGGCCAAGCCGGTCATCGTCCCGGACACCATCGTGATCGACCACGGCAAGGTGTTCGTCTCCGACACGTTCTCCTCCGCCTGTTCGCTGCTGGGGATCTCGCTGCAGCTCGCCCGGCCCAAGACCCCGACGGACAAGGCGATCGTGGAGAGGACATTCGCGTCGATCAACTCGCTGTTCTGCCAGTACGTCGCGGGCTACACCGGCTCCGATGTCACCCGTCGCGGCAGCGATCCGGCCTCCGAGGCGGTCTGGACCCTCGCCCAGCTCCAGGATCTCCTGGACGAATGGATCATCTGCTGGCAGCAGCGTCCCCACGAGGGCCTGCGCAACCCCTATATGGCGGGGCGGACGCTGTCGCCGAACGAGTCGTACGCCATCGCCGTCGCCCGCGCCGGATACCTACCCGTCGCTCTGTCGGCGGAGGACTACATCGAACTGCTGCCCGCGGTCTGGAGGGCGATCAACGACTACGGCGTCAAGGTCAACTACCGCACCTACGACAGCCCCGAGCTCAACCGGCTGCGGCGGCAGCCGTCCGGGGTGACGGGCAAGCAGGATTTGTGGGAGGTCCACTACGACCCTTACGACGTCTCCCGCGTCTGGGTACGGCGAAGCGACAGCCGCCGGTGGATCGAAGTCCCGTGGACCCATCTGCCCATGGTCCGGGCTCCGTTCGCCGACTTCACCTGGCGCCACGCACGCCAGCTTCTCGCTGACCAGGGCCGCGACGACACCAGCGAGACCGCCATCGCCCAGGTCCTGGCCAAGCTGTTGCGCAGGGCGGGGAAGCCGCCGGCCGGATCGGAGCAGGTCATGGCCCGCACCCGGGCAGCCCTTGAGGCCCCCGCACGGCCCGCGCTCCCGTCCGACCCGTCCGCCGATGCGGACGACAGCGAGAACGAAGGGCCGGAGGAGACGCCGGTCACCCCGTTCGGCGTCTTCAACCCCCTGGAAGAGGAGGGTAAGCCTCTGTGGTGACTCCGCCCGACGCCCATGACGACGAGCACAACCCGCTGACCACCAAGGACGGCTGGAGACAGTTCGTCGACGACGCCCCGGTCTGCCCGACCATGCTCTCGCTGCGGGCCTTCAAGGCCCTGGACGAGGAGAAGCGGCTCGCCTACAACGAGCCCCGGCTGGACTATCACTCCCGGCTCGTGATCGTGGCCACCCCCACCGTCCGCAACGTGTTCACCACCGGACGGCGCCTGGTCCTGCTCAACCGGCACCAGATCTCCGGCCGCCGCGGGCTGATCGTCACCGGCCAGGCCGGGACCGGAAAGACGACCGCCATCGCCCAGCTCGGCCGCAACCATGAACTCCTGGTCCGTAAACGACTCGGCCCGGCCGCCGCAGGAAGACTGCCGGTCGTCTACGTCACCGTCCCGCCCCGGGCCACGCCGAAGATGCTCGCCATCGAGTTCGCCCGGTTCCTCGGCCTTCCCGTCGTCCGGCAGGAGACCCAGACCTCCATCACCAACGCCGTCTGCGACCTGCTAATCAAAATGCGCGTCGAACTCGCGCTCGTCGATGAGATCCACAACCTCAACCTCAACACACAAGCCGGGGCAGAAGCCTCCGACCAGCTCAAATACCTGTCCGAGCGGATCCCCGCCACCTTCGTACTCGCCGGCATCGACGTCGCCGCGAGCGGCCTGTTCAGCGGGGTCCGGGGCCAGCAGATCGCCGGCCGATACACCGTCACCGACACCGAACCGTTCGCCTACGGCACCACCGCACAGCGGCAGAACTGGCGGAACCTGATCGCCTCGCTCGAAGACGCCCTACTACTCCACCGGCACAAGCCCGGCAGCCTGGTCAAGCTCGACGGGTATCTCCACGAACGCACCGACGGCGCGATCGGCAGCCTCTCCCAACTCGTCCGCGGCGCCGCCCTTGAGGCCATCATCAGCGGCAGCGAGGCCATCACCCGCAAGACTCTGGAGACCATCGAGGTCGACCAGACCGCCGAGGACGCCCGCCAGGAACACCGCCGCAGCCGACGACCCCGCCGCCGGAGGCCGGATGCCGACGCAGTCTGACCAACTCCGCCGGCTGCCTGTCACTCTCGGCCCTGTCCACGACGAGACCCTAGGTTCCTATCTCCACCGCCTGGCCGTCGCCAACAATCGTCCCGCGAGCTTCCTCGCCCGCCTCCTGGGCCCGCTGCCGCCGGAGTTCTCCCCGCTCAGCAACACCACCACCGGCTGGAATTCTCACTCACCTGACCGTCTGGCCACACTCTCCGGGCGCCCGACGCCCCACCTCGCCAGGGCCCTGCCCGCGCTCGCCGAATTCCTCAGCCCACACGGTCCCGGGCAGCGAACGGAACGGCTGATCAGCCGTCCCTGCCGCTGCTGCACAGCCCGCCGCAGCCCCACCGCTTCCGTGGTGATCACTCTCTCGCCCGCCCACGTCCACCTCTGCCCGCGGCATCAGCTCTGGACGCGCTCCACTCACGACATCCCGCTCGTCGCCCTGCCCGAAGTCATCGAGGCCCAGCGTCGACTCGACCAACTCGCCCGCCGGCACCGGCAGACCGGACGAGCCCTCGACCTGGCGCGGAAAATCGTCGAGGACTGGTCCGCCTCCGGAATGCCGATCGACCTCGGGAAGGAGTGGACCGATCGCCTCGACCGCGTCGAAGCTCTCGCCGTCAGTAAGAAGATCTCGGCTGAGGACCGCAGTCACCTCGCGGCGTTCCCCGAGATCGTGGTGCTGACGCACCTGATCCTCGACCCGCCCACAGCCGCCCTCGACCCCAAAGAGCTCTACCTGGCAACGACCGCCGAGCTGAGCCGACGATTCGCACGGATCTACACAACCCTTGGAACCCAGGACCCCCTCTACCGGAGACTCTGCCTCTACCGCGACAGGACATCTACTCGGCTAACCCAGTCGTTCGGCCATTGAG
This sequence comes from Streptomyces sp. WG7, assembly GCF_049975785.1. Lineage (NCBI taxonomy): Bacteria > Bacillati > Actinomycetota > Actinomycetes > Kitasatosporales > Streptomycetaceae > Streptomyces > Streptomyces sp. WG7. The sequence continues at coordinate 807 of NZ_JBNGGE010000102.1, read as the reverse complement.
ATGTCGCGGGCACCAAGATCTTGATGGAGTGACGGTATGACGACACTGCCGCACCGCGTCCTCCGGGCTCTTGACCAGTTCAATGCTGCCCACCCCTGGGACCACAACGCCCACTACCACCCCTGGATCCTGCGGCAGCTCCCCCGACGCTTCGACAGTGCCCTGGACGTCGGCTCCGGCAGTGGCGACCTGGCCAGACTCTTGGCCACGCACGCAAGCACGGTGCACGGCATCGACTCCGACCCGAAGATCATCGCCCGGGCACAGGACCTAACCCCTTCGGCAACCCCCGTCACCTTCACCACCGCAGACGCGCTGACCGGGATCCCCGCCGACTCCTACGATGTCATCACGTGCGTCGCCACGATCCACCATCTGCCGTTCACCGATGCTCTCACCGTCTTCCGCCAACACCTGGCGCCCGGAGGAACCCTGGTGATTCTTGGGCTGTCGCGCCCGACGACCCCAGGCGACCACCTGCTCGGAGCCGCAGCTATCCCTCTCAACGCCGCCACGGGCTGGCTCAAGAACAGGGGCCGCACGGCACCTCGTCCGGTCTCGATGACGGCCCTGACCCGACCGGCGGACATGAGCTTCCCCGACATCGTCCGCGAGGCCCGTTCCGTCCTGCCCGGCGCACGACTGCGGCGTCGGCTGTTCTGGCGCTACACGCTCGTGTGGCATCACCGTTGAGTGTTTCCGTGAAAGCCAGGTGGTTTGAGAACACCAACCGTCAGCGTTCTCAAACCACCTGACACCTCCGCAGTTCAGCAAGTCGCTATCTGCCAGATGCACTTCGACAGGACA
>NZ_JBNGGE010000101.1:0-6132 GCF_049975785.1 Streptomyces sp. WG7 | reverse complement strand
CGGCCCCGACGGAGTCCTCTCCGCCATGGCCCAGGAGTGCCTGACCGCCGAAGGCGCCGCCTTCGCCCCGGTCCTGCGCTCCTCGCGCCCCGAGGCCGAGACCGTCACCGCCGCCCTCGCCCACGCCCACACCCGGGGCATCGCGGTCGACTGGGAGGCGTACTTCGCCGGGACCGGTGCGCGGCGCGTCGACCTGCCCACCTACGCCTTCCAGCGCCGGCGCTACTGGATCGAGTCGGGCCGCGGTGCCGGGGACCTGCGCGCCGTCGGCCTCGAAGCCGTGGGCCACCCGCTGCTGGGCGCGACCGTCGCGCTCGCCGACTCCGACGGCTTCCTCTTCACCGGCCGCCTCTCGCTCGACACCCACCCGTGGCTCGCGGACCACGCCGTCATGGGCTCCGTGCTGCTTCCCGGCACGGCATTCGTGGAACTGGCTGTACGCGCAGGCGACCAGGTCGGCTGTGACGTCCTGGAGGAACTCACCCTCCAGGCGCCCCTCGTGCTGCCCGAGCACGGCGGCGTGCAGGTGCAGATCCACGTGTCGGCGCCCGACACCGACGGCACGGGCCGGCGCACCTTCACGCTCTCCTCCCGTGCCGAGGGCGGCGCGGCCGACGAGTCGTGGGTGCGGCACGCCGACGGCGTCCTCGCCCAGGGCGCCGCCCGCCCGGACTTCGAGCTCACCCAGTGGCCCCCGGCGGGCGCCGAGCCCGTTCCGACGGAGAACCTGTACGCGGAGCTCTCCGCCCTCGGCATGGCGTACGGCCCCGTCTTCCGCGGGCTGACGGCCGCGTGGCGGCACGGGGAGAGCGTTTGCGTCGAGGTCGCGCTCCCCGAAGGACACACCGCGGGCGCGCAGGACTTCGGCCTGCACCCCGCCCTGCTCGACGCCGGCCTGCACGCGCTCGCCTTGGGCGGGCTGGGCGGCAACGACGGCGAAGGACGGCTCCCGTTCTCCTGGACAGGAGTGACCCTGCACGCCGCGGGCGCCGAGGCGCTGCGCGTCCGCCTCGCACCGGCGGGCACGGACGGCGTGCGGCTGGAGATCGCCGACACCTCCGGCACACCGGTCGCCACCGTGGACGCCCTCGTCCTGCGCGCCGTCTCCGCCGACCAGGTGCGGGCCGCCGGCACTGCCCATCACGAGACGGTGTTCCGCGCCGAGTGGACCCCCCTGCCGGGCAGCCCCGGCACCGCCTCCACGTCGCACCGTTGGGCCGTCGTGGGCGGTGCGGCAGCCGTCGCGTCGCTGCCGGGGCTGCTGCCCGGCGACGTCACCGTCCACGCAGACCTGGCCGCACTCGCGGCGGCCGTCGAAGCGGGCGAGGCCGTGCCGGACGCCGTGGTCGTCGGGTACGGCCCGGCGGAAGCGCTGTCGGCCCAGGCCGTGCACGCCGCCGCCCATGACGCGCTCGCGCTCGCCCAAGCATGGTGCGCCGACGAGCCCTTCGCAGGCGAGGCCTTCGCCGGCTGCCGTCTGGTCGTCGTCACCCAGGGCGCGGTCCCCACCGGCGCCGGTGCCACGGACACCGACCCCGTGCACGCCACCGTCGTGGGCCTGCTGCGCTCCGCGCAGTCCGAGTACCCCGACCGGCTGCTGCTCGTCGACACCGACGGACGTGAGGACTCCGTCCGTGCCCTGCCGTACGCCCTCGCGGCGGACGAGCCTCAACTCGCCCTGTACGCAGGCTCCGTGCACGCCCTGCGACTGGGCCGAGCCGTACGGCAGGACGTCGACGCCACCGCCACCGTCACCGCGTACGCACCCGGCAGGACCGTCCTCGTCACCGGCGCGGGCGGCATGCTCGGCGGCCTGGTCGCCCGCCGCCTCGTCACCGGACACGGCGTACGCCACCTCCTCCTCGTGGGACGCCGCGGCGGCGCCACCCCGGAGGCCGAGCGGCTGCGGGCCGAACTGACCGCGCTGGGCGCCACGGTCACCTGGGCGGCGTGCGACGTCGCCGACCGCGAAGCGCTCGCAGGCGTCCTGCGCGGCATCCCCGCCGCACACCCCCTCGGTGCGATCGTCCACACCGCCGGCGTACTCGACGACGGCGTCATCACGTCCCTCACCCCGCAGCGGCTCTCCGCCGTCCTGCGCCCCAAGGCCGACGCCGCCCTCAACCTGCACGAACTCACCCGGGACCTCGACCTCTCGGCCTTCGTCCTCTTCTCCTCCATCGGCGGCGTCTTCGGCGGCCCCGGCCAGGGCAACTACGCCGCCGCCAACGTCTTCCTCGACGCCCTCGCCCACCACCGGCGGGCCCAGGGCCTCACCGCCACCGCGATGGCCTGGGCCCTGTGGGCCGGCGGTGGCGACGACGCGCCCGGCGGCGCAGGCATGGCCGGCACCCTGGACGATGCCGACATCAGCCGCATGCGGCGCGCGGGCCTGCCCCCGCTGACCACCGCGGAAGGCATGGAACTCTTCGACGTCGCCCACCGCGTCGTCGAGGCCGCGCCCGTCCTCATGCGCGCCGACCTCGGCGCCCTGCGCGACCAGGCCCGGTCCGGCTCCCTGCCACCGCTGCTGCGCGGCCTCGTCCGGGTCCCCGCCCGCCGGGCCGCCGCCACCACCGGCACCGGGGGAGAGGACGGCCTGCGGCAGCGGCTGGCCGGGCTCGCCCCCGCCGACCGCGACCGCGCCCTGCTCGACCTCGTCCGCAAGCAGGTCGCCACCGCGCTCGGCTACCCCGGCCCTGCCTCCGTCGAGCCCGGACGCTCCTTCAAGGAACTGGGCTTCGACTCCCTCACCGCCGTCGAACTGCGCAACCTGCTCGCCGCCGCCACCGGCCGACGCCTGCCCGCCACCCTCGTGTTCGACTACCCGACGGCCACCGCGCTCGCCGGATACCTGCGCGAGGAACTCGTCGGCGACCTGACGGACGGGGACGCGGCCCGGGCCGGAACCGCCCTCGCACCGTCCCGACCGCGAACGGTCGACGCGGACGACGACCCCATCGCGATCGTCGCCATGAGCTGCCGATTCCCGGGCGGCGTCATGTCCCCCGAAGACCTGTGGGAGCTTCTGGCCGCCGGACGCGACGGCATCACCGGCTTCCCCGCCGACCGCGGCTGGGACCTCGACCACCTCTACAGCGACGACCCCGACAGCGAAGGCACCAGCTACGCCCGCGAGGGCGGCTTCCTCCACGACGCCGCCGACTTCGACGCCGCCTTCTTCGGCGTCTCGCCGCGCGAGGCGCTGGCCATGGACCCGCAGCAGCGCCTGCTGCTGGAGACCACCTGGGAGGCGTTCGAGCGCGCCGGGATCGACCCCACCACGCTGCGCGGCAGCCGCACCGGCGTCTTCGTGGGCTCCAACGCCCAGGACTACCTGCACCTGTGGCTCAACGACGTCGACGGCCTCGAAGGCCACCTCGGGACCGGCACCGCCGCCAGCGTCGTCTCCGGCCGCATCGCCTACACCTTCGGCCTCGAGGGCCCGGCCGTCACCATCGACACCGCCTGCTCGTCGTCCCTGGTCACCCTGCACCTGGCGGCACAGGCACTGCGGCGCGGCGACTGCTCGATGGCACTGGCCGGCGCCGTCACCATCATGTCCACCCCCGGCGCGTTCACCGAGTTCAGCCGCCAACGCGGCCTGGCCGCCGACGGCCGCATCAAGGCGTTCGACGCCTCGGCCGACGGTACGAGCTGGTCCGAGGGTGTCGCCCTGCTCCTCGTCGAGCGCCTGTCCGACGCGCGCGCCAACGGGCACCCGGTGCTCGCGGTCATGCGCGGCTCGGCCGTCAACCAGGACGGCGCGAGCAACGGCCTCACCGCGCCGAACGGCCCCTCCCAGCAGCGCGTCATCCGGGAAGCCCTCGCCGACGCGGGCCTGTCGGCCACGGACGTCGACGCGGTGGAGGCCCACGGCACCGGCACCACGCTGGGCGACCCGATCGAGGCTCAGGCCCTGCTCGCGACGTACGGCCAGGGCCGCCCCGCCGACCGCCCGGTGTGGCTCGGCTCCGTCAAGTCGAACATCGGCCACACCCAGGCCGTCGCCGGGGCCGCCGGCGTCATCAAGATGGTCATGGCGATGCGGCACGGCGTGCTGCCCCGGACCCTGCACGTGAACGAGCCGACGCCTTACGTCGACTGGACGGCGGGAGACATCGCCCTGCTGACGGAGGCGGTCCCGTGGCCGGAGACCGGCCGCCCGCGCCGCGCCGGCATCTCCTCCTTCGGCTACAGCGGCACCAACGCCCACGCGATCATCGAGCAGGCGCCCGCCGCCGTCCCGCCCGCGCGGCAGGAGCCGGCGCGCGACCTGCCCGTCGTGCCCTGGCTCGTCTCCGCCCGCACACCGACCGCCCTGCGGGCCCAGGCCGAGCGCCTGCACCCGACGGCCACCGGCGTCGCGGAGAGCGGCGATCTCGATTTCGCCTACTCCCTCGCCACCAGCCGCGCCGCCCTGGAACAGCGGGCCGCCATCATCGCCCCCGAGGCGGCCACGCGACTCGCCACCCTCACGGCCCTGGCCCGCGGCGACCATGCACCCGGCTTGGTGGAAGGCACCGTGACGACCGGCGCGCTCGCGTTCCTGTTCACGGGGCAGGGGAGTCAGCGGCTGGGGATGGGGCGTGAGTTGTATGCGGCCTATCCGGTGTTCGCGCGGGCGTTGGACGCTTTGGGTGAGCGGCTGGGTCTGGACGTGCTGTTCGGTGATGACGCGGAGGTGTTGGATCGTACGGAGTTCGCGCAGCCGGTGTTGTTCGCGGTGGAGGTGGCGCTGTTCCGGCTGCTGGAGTCGTGGGGTGTGAGGCCGGACTTCGTGTCGGGGCATTCGGTGGGTGAGATAGCTGCTGCGCATGTGGCGGGGGTGCTGTCGCTGGATGATGCGTGTGTGCTGGTGGCGGCGCGTGGGCGGTTGATGCAGGCGCTGCCGGCGGGTGGCGTGATGGTCGCGCTGGAGGCGTCGGAGGACGAGGTCCTGCCGCTGCTGACGGACCGGGTGAGTATCGCGGCGGTGAACGGGCCGCGGTCGGTGGTGATCGCGGGTGACGAGGACGCCGCGACGGCGATTGCGGAGTCGTTCGAGGGGCGGAAGTCGAAGCGGCTGGCGGTCAGTCATGCGTTTCATTCGCCGCACATGGACGGGATGCTGGAGGCGTTCCGTGAGGTGGTGTCGGGGCTGTCGTTCGAGGCCCCGGCCATCCCGGTGGTGTCGAACCTGACCGGTGCCCTGGTCACGGACGAGATGGCGTCGGCGGACTTCTGGGTGCGGCACGTGCGGGAGGCCGTGCGCTTCCTCGACGGCATCCGTGCCCTGGAGGCCGCGGGCGTCACCACGTACCTCGAACTCGGCCCCGACGGTGTGCTGTCCGCGATGGCGCAGGAGTGCGTGACGGGCGAGGGCGCGGCTTTCGTTCCGGTGATGCGGAAGGGCCGTGCTGAGGCGGAGAGTGCTGTCACGGCGCTGGCGCAGGCGTACGTGCGGGGCGTGGAGGTGGACTGGGCCGGGTTCTTCGCCGGCACGGGTGCGCGGCGGGTGGACCTGCCGACGCACGCCTTCCAGCGGCGGAGGTTCTGGCCGGAGACCGTACTCTGGGCGGCCCCCCAGTCCACGGCGCCGGATCGGCCGCATGCCGTGGACGCCCGGTTCTGGGATGCGGTGGAACGCGAGGACCTGGCCTCCTTGGCCGCCGATTTGGACGTGTCCGGTGATGCGTCGCTGGGTGAGGTGCTTCCGGTGTTGTCGGCGTGGCGTCGGCAGGGTCGGGAGCGGTCGGAGGTGGATGGCTGGCGGTACCGGGTGGTGTGGAAGCCGTTGGCCGAGGCTTCTGGCGCGCGCCTGTCTGGGTCGTGGCTGGTGGTCGTGCCGGTCGAGGGCGTGGACGATGCGGCGGTGGTGGGTGCGCTGGCCGGGCGTGGTGCGGAGGTGCGGCGGGTCGAGGTCGAGTCGGGCGTGGATCGTGCGGCGCTGGCGGGGCTGGTCGGTGGTGAGTGGGCGGGTGTCGTGTCGTTGCTGGACCTGGTCGGCACCGTGGGTCTGATCCAGGCTCTGGGTGATGCCAGGGTGGACGCCCGGCTGTGGTGTCTGACCCGGGGTGCGGTGTCGGTGGGCCGGTCGGACCGGTTGGTGTCGCCGGTGCAGGCGCAGGTGTGGGGTCTGGGCCGGGTGGC
>NZ_JBNGGE010000100.1:0-6190 GCF_049975785.1 Streptomyces sp. WG7 | reverse complement strand
CCGGAGCGGCGGGGGCAGCCGGGGCCGGAGCCGGAGCCGGAGCGGCCTGCGCCGGAGCCGGGGTGGGCTCGGGCTGCGCCGGAGCCGCGGGGGCGGCCGGAGCGGCGGCGGGCGCGGCACCGGCGGCACCGATGACGGCCAGCTTGGCGCCGACCTCCGCGGTCTCGTCCTCGCCGACCACGATCTCCAGCAGGGTGCCGGAGGCGGGGGCGGGGATCTCGGTGTCGACCTTGTCGGTGGACACCTCGAGCAGCGGCTCGTCGGCCTCGACGCTGTCACCGACCGACTTCAGCCAGCGGGTGACGGTGCCCTCGGTGACGGACTCGCCGAGCGCGGGCAGGACCACGTCCGTGCCCTCGGCGGAGCCGCCGGCATCGGCCTCGGCGGTGGGAGCGGGCGCCGGGGCGGCCTGCTCGGTGGAGGGGGCGGCCGGCGCCGGCTCGGGGGCCGGCTCGGCGACCTGCTCGGCCTGCGGGGCCTGCTCGGCCGCCGGGGCGCCGGTGCCGTCGTCGATCAGCGCCAGCTCGGCGCCGACCTCGACGGTCTCGTCCTCGGCCACCTTGATGGAGGACAGCACGCCCGAGGCGGGGGCCGGGATCTCGGTGTCGACCTTGTCGGTCGAGACCTCGAGCAACGGCTCGTCGGCCTCGACGCGCTCACCCTCGGCCTTCAGCCAACGGGTGACGGTGCCCTCGGTGACGCTCTCGCCGAGCGCCGGAAGGGTTACGGAAACCGCCATGGTTTCGGTTGCTCCTTACGAAATTGCGGAAGTCTGTGTCGTCGCGCCCAGTGACCGAGGGAGGTCAGTCGTGGGAGTGCAGGGGCTTGCCGGCCAGCGCCAGGTGGGCCTCACCCATCGCCTCGTTCTGCGTCGGGTGGGCGTGGACGAGCTGGGCCACCTCGGCCGGCAGCGCCTCCCAGTTGTAGATCAGCTGGGCTTCGCCGACCTGCTCGCCCATGCGGTCGCCGACCATGTGGACGCCGACCACGGCACCGTCCTTGACCTGGACGAGCTTGATCTCGCCCGCGGTCTTCAGGATCTTGCTCTTGCCGTTGCCCGCCAGGTTGTACTTCAGGGCGACGACCTTGTCCGCACCGTAGATCTCCTTGGCCTTGGCCTCGGTGATACCGACGGAGGCGACCTCCGGGTGGCAGTACGTCACCCGCGGCACGCCGTCGTAGTCGACCGGGACGGTCTTCAGGCCGGCGAGCCGCTCCGCCACCAGCATGCCCTCAGCGAAGCCGACGTGCGCGAGCTGGAGGGTCGGGACGAGGTCACCGACGGCCGAGATGGTCGGGACGTTGGTCCGCATGTACTCGTCGACGAGGACGTAGCCGCGGTCCATGGCGACCCCGGCCTCCTCGTAGCCCAGGCCCTGGGAGACCGGGCCGCGGCCGATGGCGACGAGCAGGACCTCGGCCTCGAACTCCTTGCCGTCGGCGAGGGTGACCTTGACGCCGTCCTGGGTGTACTCGGCCTTCTCGAAGAAGGTGCCCAGGTTGAACTTGATGCCCCGCTTGCGGAAGGCGCGCTCCAGCAGCTTGGAGCTGTTCTCGTCCTCGACCGGCACGAGGTGCTTGAGGCCCTCGATGATCGTGACGTCGGTGCCGAAGGACTTCCACGCGGAGGCGAACTCGACGCCGATGACGCCGCCGCCCAGCACGATCGCGGACTTCGGCACGCGGTCGAGCTTGAGGGCGTGGTCGGAGGAGATGATCCGGTCGCCGTCGATCTCCAGGCCCGGCAGCGACTTCGGCACGGAGCCGGTCGCCAGCAGGACGTGGCGGCCCTGGACGCGCTGACCGTTTACATCCACGGAGGTCGGGGAGGACAGGCGGCCCTCGCCCTCGATGTAGGTCACCTTGCGCGAGGCGATCAGACCCTGCAGGCCCTTGTACAGGCCCGCGATCACGTCGTCCTTGTACTTGTGGACGGCCGCCATGTCGATGCCCTCGAAGGTGGCCTTCACGCCGAACTGCTCGCTCTCGCGGGCCTGGTCGGCGATCTCGCCCGCGTGCAGCAGGGCCTTGGTGGGGATGCAGCCGTTGTGCAGGCAGGTACCGCCGACCTTGCCCTTCTCGATCAGGGCGACGTCCAGGCCCAGCTGAGCCCCGCGCAGCGCCGCGGCGTAACCACCGCTGCCACCGCCGAGGATCACTAGGTCGAAAACGGTGCTGGCGTCGTTCGCCACGTCACGTCCTCCATGCATGTGCGCCACGCCGGTCTCCAGTGACCGGTCGGCGGCTGGTGTCCGGCCGCTCATTGTTCTCGGCCCTTGGGTGGGCCCTGTCCTGCCGAGCCCCATCTTCGCACTTGTCGGGCCCGTACGAGACGCCGGGCCGGGGTGTGAGACACCCCACGTTCCCTGGCGAGGAAGGGAAGGATCATGCCGTAAGGGGCGCGGGCTGTATCTGATCTGCGGCTCCGCCGCGTGGACGCGACAAGCCACAACGGACCCGCAGACGCCGAATCACCCGCACCCCGGCACATCGGGCGCCCCTAGCCCAGGTCACCCGCAGCCGTCAGCTCGGCGACCCGCACCAGCGTCCGCACAGCGGTTCCGGTGCCGCCCTTCGGCGTGTAACCGAACGGCCCGCCCTCGTTGAAGGCCGGGCCCGCGATGTCCAGGTGGGCCCAGGTGATGCCCTCACCGATGAACTCGCGCAGGAACAGGCCGGCCACCAGCCCGCCGCCCATCCGCTCACCCATGTTGGCGATGTCGGCGGTCGCCGAGTCCATCCCCTTGCGCAGGTGCTCCGGCAGCGGCATCGGCCACGCCGGCTCGCCGACCTCCTCCGCCGCCTCGTGCACCGCGGCACGGAACGCGTCGTCGTTCGCCATGACCCCGTACGTCCGGTTGCCCAGCGCCAGCATCATCGCGCCGGTCAGGGTCGCCACGTCGATGATCGCGTCCGGCTTCTCCTGCGAGGCCGCCCACAGCGCGTCGGCGAGCACGAGCCGGCCCTCGGCGTCGGTGTTGAGCACCTCCACCGTCTTGCCGCTGTACATGCGCAGCACGTCGCCCGGGCGGGTGGCGGAGCCCGACGGCATGTTCTCGGCCAGCGCCAGCCAGCCGGTCACGTTGACCTCCAGGCCGAGGCGCGCGGCGGCGACGACCGCGGCGAACACGGCGGCGGCACCGGCCATGTCGCACTTCATCGTCTCGTTGTGCCCGGCCGGCTTCAGCGAGATGCCGCCCGAGTCGTAGGTGATGCCCTTGCCGACGAAGGCGAGGGACTTCGTCGCCTTCGACGAGGTGTACGACAGCTTCACCAGGCGCGGGCCCGACGCCGACCCGGCGCCGACGCCGAGGATGCCGCCGTAGCCGCCCTTGGTGAGCGCCTTCTCGTCGAGTACCTGCACCTTGATGCCGTGCTCCTTGGCGGCGGCCTGCGCGACGGCCGCGAACGCCTCGGGGTCGAGGTCGTTCGGCGGGGTGTTGACCAGGTCGCGGGCGCGGTTCAGCTCCTCACAGACGGCCGCGGCACGCTCGAGCGCCGCCTTGTACGCCTTGTCGCGGGGCTTGCCGCCGAGCAGCGCGGCCTCGGCCAGCGGGGCCTTGCCGTTCTTCGCGTTGCCGTTCTTCGCCTTGGCGTCCTTGGCGTCCTTGGCGTTGTCCTTGTAGGCGTCGAAGGAGTACGCGCCCAGCAGCACGCCCTCACCGACGGCGCCGGCGTCGGCGGCCTCGGTGAGCGGGAGGGCGAAGGCGGCCTTCTTGACGCCGGCCAGGGCACGGGCGGCCACGCCGGCGGCCCTGCGCAGCGCCTCGGCGTCGAACCCGGCGTCCTTCTCGGGCTGGGAGCCGAGGCCCACCGCCACCACGAGGGGCGCCTTGAAGCCGGACGGCGCGGGCAGCTTCGTCACCTCGCCCTCGGCGCCGGTGGCACCGAGGGTCTCCAGCACGCCGGCGAGCCGGCCGTCGTACGCCTCGTCCACGGCCTCGGCACCCGGTGCGACGACCAGGCCCTGGGACTTGGCCGCCGCGTTCTTGGCGACACCGATCACGATCGCGTCGGCCCGCAGGCCGGGCGCCGCTGCGGTGGAGAGAGTGAGAGCAGTCACGGTGGTGAATTCTCGCTTCCGTATGAAGTCTTGGATGGCCGAATGCGGGTGGGTCGACCGGGCCCGACAACCGACCCTAGATCCCTCCTGCGATGCGGTCCTCGCCCGGGCGGGCGAACACCCGGCACGAGCCTACGCTCGCGCCCGCGTCCGCTCCCTCCCGCGGGGCCGCGGTTTCCCGCGCGGCACCCGCGATGGGAGATCATTCCTGGGGTATGCCACCGCGCCCCGCACACCCTGGAGCACGCCCTGTGAGACGCCCGGTCCTGTCGATATCCCTTCTCCTGCTGCTCACGGGCTGCACCTCGTCCCCCGGCGACAGTCCGCAAGCCGGCGGCCACTGGCAGCCCCGGCCCGGCACCGCCTGGCAGTGGCAGCTCAGCGGAAAGCTCGACACCTCCGTGGACGTGCCGGTCTACGACATCGACGGCTTCGACCACACCGCGTCCACGGTGGCCGCCCTGCACGACGACGGCCGCAAGGTCATCTGCTACCTGTCCACCGGCGCCTGGGAGGACTTCCGCCCCGACGCCGGGAAGTTCCCGAAGTCGGTGCTGGGCAAGGGCAACGGCTGGGAGGGCGAGCGCTGGCTGGACATCCGGGAGACGGACGTCCTGGAGCCGCTGATGGCCGAGCGCATCGACATGTGCCGAGAGAAGGGCTTCGACGCCGTCGAGCCGGACAACATGGACGGCTACAAGAACGAGACGGGCTTCCCGCTCACCGCCGACGACCAGCTCCGCTACAACCGGCTGATCGCGGACCTCGCCCACGACCGGGGCATGGCCGTCGGCCTGAAGAACGATCTGGACCAGATCCCCGAGCTGGTGGACGACTTCGACTTCGCGGTCAACGAGCAGTGCGCCCAGTACGGCGAGTGCGCCGACAACAAGCCGTTCATCGACGCGGACAAGGCAGTCTTCCACGTCGAGTACGAGCTGCCGGCCGACCGTTTCTGCGCCGATTCCCGTGAGCTGCGGCTGAGTTCGATGCTGAAGAAGTACGAACTGGGAGCGTGGCGCGAGGCCTGCTGATCCCGGGAATCAGCCGAGCACCAGAACCACGAGGGCGGTGGTGGCCGCCGTCTCCGCGACCCCGCCGAAGACGTCACCGGTGACCCCGCCGAAGCGGCGGACGCAGTGCCGCAGCAGCAGTTCGGCGACGGCGACGGCGCACAGCACGGCGAGCGCCGCACGGACCGCGTCGTACGGCCCGGAGCCCGCCGCCGCTCCGGCCGCGGCGGCGGTGACGGCGGCGGTGGCGGCCAGTGCGCCCCCCGCCGGCACCACCCCGGCGACCGCCGCGCCCAGTCCCTCCGGGCGGGCCGCGGGCACCCCGGCCCGGGCGGCGAGCGTGAGTGCCAGCCGGGCGGCGGTCGCCGAGACCACGGCGGCGAGCGCGCCCCGCGCCCAGGAGCCGTCGTAGGCCTGGGCCAGCGCGGCCACCTGGGCGAGCAGCACGAACACGAGGGCGAGCACGCCGAACGGGCCGATGTCCGACTGCTTCATGATGCGCAGCGCGTCCTCGGCGGGCTTGCCGCTGCCGAGTCCGTCCGCCGTGTCGGCCAGCCCGTCCAGATGCAGCCCGCGGGTGAGGACGGCGGGTACGGCGGCCGTGGCGACCGCGGCGAGCAGGCTCCCCGCGCCCAGGGACAGCAGCAGGAGTCCGGCGGCCGCGGCGGCGGCGCCGACGGCCAGCCCGGCCAGCGGCGCGCACAGCATGCCGCCGCGCGCGGCATCACGGTCCCAGCGGGTCACCTCGACCGGGAACACGGTGAGGGTGCCGAACGCGAAACGGAGGCCGTCGGGGAAGGGGGTCCTGAGCACCGGCGCAGACTACCCGGCGGTCACCGGGGCACCCACGGGCGGCTGGGACGACGTGCGCACGGGGACGCCGGTGGCAGCGTGCCGCCGGATGCCGGATGCCGGATGCCGGATGCCGGATGCCGGATGCGGGACGCCGGGCGCGGGACCCCAGGCGCGGGACGCGGGACGCCGGACCGCGGATGCGGGGCGCCGGACCCGGGTGTGGGATGCCGGGCTCTGGGCGCCGGGTGTGGGATGCCGGGCTCTGGGCGTCGGGTGTGGGATGCCGGGCTCTGGGCGTCGGGTGTGGGATGCCGGGCTC
>NZ_JBNGGE010000099.1:0-6251 GCF_049975785.1 Streptomyces sp. WG7 | reverse complement strand
GGAATCCAGCAGTTCCACCGCCATACCGGCCCACTGCGAACCCTGCCCCGGGAACACGAACACCGTCTTGCCACCGAGGGCCGAGCCCTGGACGACGTGCGACGACGGCTCGCCCGCCACCAGAGCGGTGAGGGCCCGCACGTAGTCCGCCGGCTCGCTGCCGACGAGGACGGCGCGCCGTGCGTGTGCGGCACGGGTGGTGGCCAGGGAGTGGCCCACGTCGGCGGGTCGCAGGCCGGGGTGGGCGCCCAGGTGCGCGAGGAGGCGTTCGGCCTGGCCGCGCAGCGCGTTCTCGCTCTTGGCGGTCAGGGTCCAGGGCAGGACGTCCGAGGCGCCCGGCGCGGACGAGTCACGGAGCGCCGCGATCAGGACCGGTGACTGCTCCGCGTCCGTGGCCGCCCCGTCGGCGGTCTCCGCGACCTCGGCATCCGCCCCGGCATGGGCGGGGACGGCTGCGGGGGCGGGGGCAGTCGCCTCCTCGATGATGATGTGCGCGTTGGTGCCGCTGACGCCGAAGGACGACACGGCCGCCCGGCGCGGGCGACCGGTCTCCGGCCACTCCTGCCCCTCGGTCAGCAGGGAGACCGCACCGGCCGACCAGTCCACGTTGGACGAGGGCTTGTCGACGTGCAGGGTCCTGGGGAGCTTGCCGTTGCGGATCGCCATGACCATCTTGATGATGCCCGCGACACCGGCGGCGGCCTGGGTGTGACCGATGTTCGACTTGATCGAGCCGAGCCACAGCGGCTGTTCGTCGCTGTGCTCCCTGCCGTAGGTGGCCAGCAGGGCCTGCGCCTCGATGGGGTCGCCCAGCGTGGTGCCGGTGCCGTGGGCCTCGACCGCGTCGACCTCGGAGGGCGTGAGGCGAGCGTCGGCCAGTGCCGCGCGGATCACCCGCTGCTGGGACGGGCCGTTGGGGGCCGTCAGGCCGTTGCTGGCACCGTCCTGGTTGACGGCGGAGCCGCGGATCACGGCGAGCACGGGGTGGCCGTTGGCGCGGGCGTCCGACAGGCGCTCGACCAGCAGCATGCCGGCGCCCTCCGCCCAGCCGGTGCCGTCGGCCGCGTCCGCATAGGACTTGCAGCGGCCGTCGAAGGACAGGCCGCGCTGTCGGCTGAACTCGGTGAAGGTGCCCGGTGTGGCCATGACGGTGGCGCCGCCGGCCAGGGCGAGCGAGCACTCGCCCTTGCGGAGCGACTGCATGGCCAGGTGCAGTGTGACGAGGGACGACGAACAGGCCGTGTCGACGGTGAGGGCCGGCCCCTCCAGGCCGAAGGTGTACGACACGCGGCCCGACGCGACGCTGCTGGAGGCACCGGTGACGAGGTAGCCCTCCGCCTCCTCGGGGATGGACCACAGCCGCGCCGCGTAGTCGTGGTACATGACGCCCGCGAAGACACCGGTCCGGCTGCCGCGCAGCGAGGCCGGGTCGATCCCGGCCCGCTCGAACACCTCCCACGAGGTCTCCAGCAGGAGCCGCTGCTGCGGGTCCATCGCCAGTGCCTCACGCGGCGAGATCCCGAAGAACGCGGGGTCGAACCAGTTGGCGTCGTGCAGGAATCCGCCTTGCTGCACGTAGCTCGTGCCCTGCCCGTCGGGGCCGGCGTCGAAGAGCCGCTCCATGTCCCAGCCGCGGTCGGTGGGGAACGGGGAGATGGCGTCGGTCCCCTCCGACACCAGCCGCCACAGGTCCTCGGGCGACTCGACGCCGCCGGGGTAGCGGCAGCTCATGCCGACGATCGCGATCGGTTCCGGCTCCGCCGACTCGACCTCTTGAAGGCGGCGGCGGGTCTCGTGGAGATCGGCCGTCACGCGCTTCAGGAAGTACCGAAGCTTTTCCTCGTTCATGCTTGCATCCCTCGTACGGAAGTCAGAAAGGCGGAGTCGTGGGAAGGGCGGGCCGGAACGTCGCGTCAGGAGATCCCGAATTCCTTGCCGATGAAGTCGAAGAGGTCGTCATCGGTGGCGGTCTCCAGCGCTTCGGCCACGTCGGCGCCGTCGGAAGCCGACGGCTCTCCGGCCGCGCTCCACGCCGCCAGCAGGGCCTGCAGCCGCTCGGTGATCCGGTTCCGGCCGTCGTCGTCCGGTGCGGCCTCCACGAGCGTCCGCTCGAGGCGGTCCAGTTCGGCGAGGAGCGGGGGAACCGCCGCGACGCCGCCCTGCCAGAGCTCGTCCCGCAGGAATTCCACGATGGCGTTCGGGGTCGGGTAGTCGAAGACGAGCGTGGCGGGGAGCCGTACACCCGTCGCCGCACCCAGGCGGTTGCGGAGCTCGACGGCGGTGAGGGAGTCGAAGCCGATGTCGCTGAACGACCGTGCGCCGTCGACCGCTTCGGGGCCTGCGAAGCCGAGCACGCCCGCGACGTGACCGCGGACCAGCTCCAGCAGCGCTTCCTGCCGTCCCTCCTGCGAGAGGCCGGCCAGGCGCTCCCGAAGGGCGGCGCCTCCCTGCGCACCGGCGTCGGCAGTGCCCACAGCGCGTCGGGCCGGGACGCGGACGAGGCCGCTCAACAGCGGCGGCAGCATGCCTCCCGCAGTGGCCTGGGCGCGCAGAGCGGCCAGGTCGAGCTTGACGGGCACGAACGCCGCCGCGGGCGAGGCGGTCGCGGTGTCGAAGAGGGCCAGGCCCTCCTGCTCCGACAGCGCGTTCACACCACCGCGTCCGAGACGCGACACCTCGCCGGCGTCCAGCTCGCCCGCCATACCGCCGTCCCACAGACCCCAGGCCAGCGACGTCGCCACCAGACCCCGCGACCTGCGGTGCGCCGCGAGTGCGTCGAGGAAGACGTTCGCGGCGGCGTAGTTCGCCTGACCGGCGCCGCCGAAGACACCCGCGGCGGAGGAGAACAGCACGAACGCCGACAGATCCATGCCCTGCGTCAGCTCGTGGAGGTTCCACGCCGCGTCCACCTTCGGACGCAGCACCGCCGACAGGCGCTCCCGGTCCAACGACGCGATCACACCGTCATCCAGCACACCCGCCGTGTGCACCACCGCCGACAGCACCGGAGCCGCGTCCAGCACCGAGGCCAGTGCGTCCCGATCGGCCACATCACACGCCGCCCACGACACCGACGCACCCAGCTCAACCAGCTCCGCCGTCAACTCGACAGCACCCGGGGCATCCCCGCCCCGCCGGCTCACCAGCAGCAGATCCCGCACCCCGTACTCGGTGACGAGATGCCGCGCGAACAACCCGCCCAACGCACCACTGGCACCCGTCACCAACACCGTGCCCGCAAACACCGGCGCCTCGGCCTCCGGCTCCACCACCGCACGCACCAGACGCGGCACCCGTACCGCGCCACCCCGCACCGCGGCCTCCGGCTCACCCGCCGCGAGCACGGCGGGCAGCGCCCGGTAGGAGGCTTCGGTGTCGTCGGTGTCGATCAGGAGGAAGCGGCCCGGGTTCTCCGACTGCGCCGACCGCACCAGACCCCATACCGGGGCATACGCCAGGTCCGCGACCTCGTCGTCCGGGACGGAGGCCACCGCGCCCCGCGTCAGGAAGGCCAGCCGCGAGTCGGCGAACCGCTCGTCGCCCAGCCACTCCCGCACCAGGTCCAGCACTCGCCCGGTCTCGGCATGCGCGGCACCCGGCAGGTCGTCGGGCGCGGCGCCGACCAGCGGCACCACGACGACCTCCGGCAGGGCCTCGCCCTCAGCGGGGAGGGCGGTCAGGTCCGCGTAGACCTCGTGGCCGACGCCCGCGGCGTCCAGACCCGCCTGACCGGGAGACTCGGTGAGCAGTGCCATGGGACGCTGGTGGGTGGCGGGCACCGGTGCGAGGGGCAGCGTGGTCCAGTCGACCACGAACAGCGACTCCATACGCCCGCTGCGCGCCGCGGCGCCGATCTGCTCGGGCGAGACGGCCCGCAGCACCAGCGACTCCACCGAGGCGACGGGCGCCCCGGTCTCGTCGGCCAGGTGCAGGGACACCGTGTCGCGGCCGGCCGGAGCCAGGCGGACGCGTACCGCCGCCGCTCCGGCGGCGTGCAGTCGCACTCCGCCCCACGCGAACGGCAGACGCCCCTGCCCGGTGTCCTCCACGAGTCCGCCGAGGCCGGCGGCGTGCAAGGTGGCATCGAGGAGGGCCGGGTGCAGACCGAACCACTCCGCTGTCGCGGCGGCGTCCTCGTCGAGGCGCACTTCGGCGTAGACCTCGTCGCCGAGCCGCCAGGCCGCGCGCAGCCCCTGGAAGACCGCGCCGTAGTCGAATCCGGCCGCCGCCAGGCCGTCGTACAGCCCGTCGATGCCGACCGGCTCCGCACCGGGCGGCGGCCAGGCCGCCAGGTCGGAAGCGGGGGCCGGGACCGCCGTAGCGGCGGCGAGCACACCGCCGGCGTGCCGCGTCCAGGGCTCGTCGGCGGGTGCGTTCTCGCCGCGGGAGTGCAGGGCCACGGCCCGGCGTCCGTCGTCGTCCGCTCCGGCGACGGAGAGACGCAGCCGCACACCACCGTGCTCCGGCAGCACCAGCGGCGCCTCCAGCGTCAGGTCGTCCAGGACCTCGCAGCCGACCTGCTCGCCGGCCCGCGTCGCCAGTTCGACGAACGCCGTGCCCGGCAGGAGCACCGAGCCCATGACCGCGTGGTCGGCGAGCCACGGGTGCGTGGCCAGAGACAGGCGCCCGGTGAAGAGGAAACCATCCGAGTCGGGCAGTTCGACCGCCGCGCCGAGCAGCGGGTGCTCCGCCGCGTCGAGACCGGCCGACGTGACGTCCCCGATGAAGTGGCCGCCCGACTCCAGCCAGTACCACTCGCGCTGGAAGGCGTAGGTGGGCAGTTCGACCTGCCGGCCGCCGGTCGGCGCGAAGTACGCCTCCCAGTCGGCGGCGACGCCGGCGGCGTGGGCCCGGGCGAGGGCGGTGGTGACGGTCTCGGCCTCGGGGCGGCCCTTGCGCAGGAGCGACACGAAGGCGGCCCCGTCCTCGGTCAGGCACTCCTGGGCCATGGCGGAGAGGACTCCGTCGGGGCCGAGTTCGAGATAGGTGGTGACGCCGGCGGCCTCCAGCGCGCGGACGCCGTCGAGGAAGCGGACGGCCTCACGGACGTGCCGCACCCAGAAGTCCGCCGAGGCCATCTCGTCGGTGACCACGCCGCCGGTGAGGTTGGAGACGACCGGGATGCTGGGCGACGCGTAGGACAGGCCCTCGGCGACCTTGCGGAAGTCCGCGAGCATGGCGTCCATGTGCGGGGAGTGGAACGCGTGGCTGACCGTCAGGCGCTTGGACTTGCGGTCCGGGAACTCCGCGGCGACGGCCGTCGCGGCGTCCTCGTCACCCGCGATGACCACGGCCTGCGGGCCGTTGACGGCGGCGATGCTCACCCGCTCGTTCAGCAGCGGCAGGACCTCGTCCTCGGCGGCCTGTAGCGCGATCATCACACCGCCCGTGGGCAGCGCCTGCATCAGCCGTCCGCGTGCCCCGACCAGTGTGCAGGCGTCCTCCAGGGACAGCACCCCCGAGACGTGGGCGGCGGCGATCTCGCCGATGGAGTGACCCGACAGGAAGTCCGGCTTCACACCCCAGCTCTCCAGGAGCCGGAACAGCGCCACCTCGATCGCGAAGAGCGCCGGCTGCGTGTGGGCGGTCTCGTTCAGCAGATCGGCGTCGTCGCCGAACAGGACGTCCTTCAGCGGGATGTCGAGGTGCGAGCCGACCGCGTCCAGCGCGTCCGCGAACACGGGGTACGCGTCGTACAGCTCCCGGCCCATGCCGAGTCGCTGGCTGCCCTGCCCGGTGAAGAGGAAGGCGAGCCCTGCCGTGCCTGCCGTGCCGCGCACCACCGATGCCGCCGGGCCGTCGGCCGCCACGGCCGCGAGGCCGCGCAGCAGCTCGTCCCGGTCCGCCGCCACGACCGCCGCACGGTGCTCGAAGGCAGCGCGCCGGGTGGCAAGGGTGTAGGCCACATCGGCGGCGGCGAGGCCGGGCGTCTCTTCCAGGTGGGCCCGCAGCCGGGCTGCCTGATCGCGGAGGCCGTCCGGGGACTTCGCCGACAGCACGTACGCCAGCACCGAACCGTCGGCCTCGGCGGGAGCCTGGGCGACGCCGTTGCGCGGGGCGAGGTCGTCGGGGGCCTGCTCGATGATCGTGTGGGCGTTGGTGCCGCTGATACCGAACGACGACACGGCGGCGCGACGGGGACGGCCGGTGTGCGGCCATTGCGTCTGCTCGGTCAGCAGGGAGACCGCGCCCTCGGACCAGTCGACGTGCGGGGTCGGCTCGTCCACGTGCAGGGTCCTGGGCAGGACGCC
>NZ_JBNGGE010000098.1:0-6552 GCF_049975785.1 Streptomyces sp. WG7 | reverse complement strand
CGCGCGCTGACCCGGGGCCGCCCGGGTGCCGCCGTGAGCGCGGTCCGCCCGGCACCGGTGCGACGCGTCCGGGCGAGGCCGCCGGGCCGGCCGCCTCGCCCGGACGCACGGGCACCGGCGCGGCGGGCTCGCGCGGGCGTGATCGTGCCCCGGTCGCGGGGGATGTCGACCGGGGCACGGGTTCTGGGGGGCCTTACGGCCCGGGGGACGGGTTCTGAGGTGGCCGTACGGGCCGGGGCACGGGTACTGAGGTGGCCGTACGGGCCGGGGCACGGGTACTGAGGTGGCCGTACGGGCCGGGGCCGGCTTCTAGCCCGCCCGTTGCCAGGACGCCGTCGGTGCCTCGGACGGGGTCCAGCGGGCCCGGCGGGCGCGGGGGGCCGCACCCGGGGGCGTGGGGGCGCGGCGGGGCAGGACCGCCAGGATGGCGGTGGTGACCGCGGCGATCTCGTCCGGGGTCGGATCCCCCCGGAAGACCAGCAGCGGCGTCGGGAGCTGCGCGGCGGCCGAGGCGTCGGCGGCCTCGACGGCCGGGGGGAGCGGGAAGGGCGCCAGGGCGGTCCGTGGGGCCGTCGGCGCGGGCGTGGAAGTGGTCGTCCGTGAGGTCATTGTGGCTGGTTCCCATGCTTGCGGGCCGGGCCCGCACGGTGCTTCGCGCGCAGCATGGCGAGCGCGTCGATGAGCACCCTGCGGGTGTCGGCGGGGTCGATGACGTCGTCCACGAGGCCGCGTTCGGCGGCGTAGTAGGGGTGCATGAGTTCGGCGCGGTACTCCTCGATGAGGCGCGCCCGGGTCGCCTCCGGATCGTCGGCGGCGGCTATCCGCTTGCGGAAGACCACGCCCGCGGCGCCTTCGGCGCCCATGACGGCGATCTCGTTGCCGGGCCAGGCGAAGGACAGGTCGCAGCCGATGGAGCGGGAGTCGAGCACGATGTACGCGCCGCCGTACGCCTTGCGCAGGATCACCTGGAGGCGGGGCACGGTGGCGTTGCAGTAGGCGTACAGCAGCTTCGCGCCGTGCCGGATGATGCCGTCGTGCTCCTGGCCCACGCCCGGCAGGAACCCGGGGACGTCGACGAGGGTGACCAGCGGGATGCTGAACGCGTCGCAGAACTGCACGAACCGGGCGGCCTTCTGGGAGGCGTCGATGTCGAGCACGCCGGCGGACACCGACGGCTGGTTCGCCACGACGCCCACGGTCTGGCCGCCGAGGCGGGCCAGTGCGCAGACCACGTTGGGCGCCCACAGCTCGTGCACCTCGGTGAAGTCGCCGTCGTCGACGATCTCCGCGACGACCGGACGGATGTCGTAGCTGCGGCGGGGCTCCGCGGGCACCAGGTCGAGCAGTGCCTCGCAGCGCCGGTCCACGGGGTCGCCGGGCTCCGTCTCCGGGGGGAGTTCGCGGTTGTTGGACGGCAGCAGCGACAGCAGGTGGCGTACCTCGGCGAGGCAGCTCTCCTCGTCGTCGTGGACGAACGCGGCGACGCCGGAGCGGGCCGCGTGCACCTCGGCGCCGCCCAGTTCCTCGTGGGTCACCTCCTCCCCGGTCACGGCCCGCACCACGTCCGGGCCGGTCACGAACATCTGCGAGGTGGCACGCACCATGAACACGAAGTCGGTGAGCGAGGGCGAGTACGCGGCTCCGCCGGCGCACGGGCCGAGCATGACGCTGATCTGCGGGACGACGCCGGAGGAGCGGACGTTGCGCTGGAAGATCCCGCCGTACCCGGCGAGGGCGGAGATGCCCTCCTGGATGCGGGCGCCGGCACCGTCGTTGAGGCTCACCAGGGGTGCGCCCGCCGTCTCGGCCAGGTCCATCACCTTGTGGATCTTCTGCGCGTGGGCCTCGCCGAGGGCGCCGCCGAAGATCCGGAAGTCATGGGCGTACGCGAAGACCCGCCGGCCCTCCACCAGGCCCCAGCCGGTCACCACGCCGTCGGTGTGGGGCCTGCGGTCCTCCAGTCCGAACCCCGTGGCCCGGTGCCGGCGCAGGGCCTCGATCTCGCGGAACGTGCCCTCGTCGAAGAGCAGTTCCAGTCGCTCCCTGACGGTCAGTCTGCCGCGCCGGTGCTGGGCCTGCGTGGCCGCCTCTCCCGGCCCGGCGGCGGCGAGTGCCTTCAACGCGGCCAGCCTGTCGGTCAGTTCACGCAGGTCGGGCGGTCCCTGCCCGGCGCCGGCGGCCGCGGCTGGGGCCGGACCGGGCGCGGACACCGGCACCGGGGCCGGAACGGTCGTGGGCCGGTCCACCTCGTAGACGCTCATGTCCCCGCTCACCTTCCTGTCGGCGGTTCTCCGCGGGTCGTCCGCGGTCCTGCACCGGCCGGTCTCCCGGTGGGTGTGTCGCGTGCACGGGGCCGAGCGCTCCCACCGCGCGGGACCGGCAGCACTCAGCACACAGGGGGCCGCTGGAGGGACGTTAGGGGCGGGCTGGAGACACGCCCCGGGGCGCCCGGGGTCCCCGCGGGACCCGCGGGGGCCCGGAGGATCCGCGGGGGCCCGGAGGATCCGCAGGGACCCAGAGGATCCGCAGGGACCCAGAGGATCCGCAGGGACCCAGAGGATCCGCAGGGACCCAGGGGGCGCCCTATACGCGGGTGGCCGTCGCGGACGCCGTCGCCCGGGCGCGTACGTCGTCCGCCAGGCGGCGCAGTTCCAGCGAGGGCAGCAGGCCGAACCGTTCGTCGAGGCGGTGGCACAGGACGTCGTAGACGGCGAGGGCGCCCCCCGGGCGGCCGGAGCGGTCCAGCGCCGTCATGTACAGCGCCTGCAGGGCCTCGTGGTGCGGGTGGCCGGTGGTGAGGGAGGCCAGTTCGGGCAGCAGCCGCTCGTGGGCGCCGAGCCGCAGCTCCGCGGCGATGCGGCGTTCCAGTACGCCGGTCCGGCTCTGTTCCAGCCGCATGGCCTCCAGGCCCAGCACGGCGCCCGTGCGGACGCCGGCGAAGGCCTCGCCGTGCCACAGCTCCAGAGCCGTCCGGAACAGCCGGGCCCCGCGGGCGTCGTCGCCCCGCTCCACCGCGGTCTGCGCCTCGGCGCACAGCCGGTCGTACACGTGCGCGTCCACGGCGTCGGGCCCGGTCAGCAGCGCGTAACCGCCCGGCCGGGTCACCAGCACCTCCCGGGCCGCGGCCGGGTCGCCCAGGGCGCGGCCGATGAACGTACGCAGCCGCAGGACGTACGTCTGCACGCTGACGTGGGCCTTCGGGGAGGCGGCGGCGCCCCAGACCTCCTCGATGACGGAGGGGACGGTGACGACCTGACCGGCCTGCACCGCCAGCAGGGCGAGTATCTGGCGCGGCTTGGCCGCCGTGGGGACGATCGGAACACCGTCGATGGCGGCGGAGAACGGGCCCAGCACGGTGAGCTTCAAGGGTGTCCCTCCCTGGACGGTCGCCCCGTGGACCGGTGGTCCCCTGGCGTACCGACCGTCGCACGCGGCGCGCGCGGCGGACCAGTGAGCGGAACCCGGATCACGGGTGAATCCGTCACGGCCGCACCGTGAGGGATTCACCCGGCGGTGCTCACAGCCAGCCCGACGAGCGGGCGATGCGGATCGCGTCGACGCGGTTGCGGGCGCCGAGCTTGTAGACGACCGTCGTCAGGTAGTTGCGCACCGTGCCCACGGACAGGTGCAGGTTCTTGGCGATGTCGCCGACGTCGTCACCGGACGCGGCGAGCCGCAGCACGTCCGACTCGCGCGGTGTGAGCGGGCACTCCACGTGGTCGAGGGCGGCGAGCGTCAGCTGCGGGTCGAAGACCCGGTCCCCTCTGGCGACGGCACGGATGGCGTCGGCCAGCCGGTCCGGTCCGGCGTCCTTGAGCATGAACCCCCGGACGTTCGCGTCCAGGGCCCGGCGCAGGTGGTTGGGCCGGCCGAGACTGGTGAGGATCAGCACCTGGGTGCCCAGGCCGCGTTCGTGCATCTCCTGGGCCGCGGACAGGCCGTCCAGGACCGGGAGTTCGATGTCCAGGACGGCCACGTCCGGCTTGCGGGCCTCCGCCTCGCGGACGATGTCCGCGCCCGACTCCAGTTCGGCGACGACCTCGATGTCGGGCTGCATGGAGATGAGTTCCACCAGTGCCCGCCGCAGCATGCGCATGTCTTCCGCAATCAGGATCCTGATCACGAGCTCGCGTCCCCCTCCCAACCGCCCGCGCCCCCGCACGAGTTGGCCGGAAGACACAGTACGTGCCGGAGCCGACGACGAGAGGGGCTCGTGGACAGTCGGGTTCCCGGTATTGCCGCGATTTTGAACAAGTGGCGGGACATACCAGGCAGTGTGGGTCATTTGCCCGGCGCGTCTACAAGAACATGGGCACCGGATTGAGCTGCTCGTACGGTGTCGGCTCGGCGAGCCGGCCGAGCGCGACGGGGACGTCGTACAGCCGGCCGGGCGCGAACCTGGCCCAGAAGTGCCGCATGCCGGGCACGATCGTCTTGACCACCGGGAGGCCGATGTCCGGCCGGGTCTGGTCGAGTACGAGCAGTTCCATGCCCCGCTCGGCGACGGCCGCGCGGATGGCCGTGACGTCGTCCAGCAGATCGGCGCGGGGCGTGTAGCGGTAGCCGGCCCGGGTGCGGGGCGGGGTGGCGGGGTCCGGCAGCAGATAGGGGTGCCCTGCCACGGTCGCGGTGCGCCACCATGCGGTCAGCCGCTCGTCCGGGCACCCGTAGCCGGTTCCCCCGGGTCCGGCGCCGACGACGGCCGGCATCATCTGGTTCATCTCCGCCAGCGCGCGGCACAGCGCCACGGACGGGTCGAAGTGGGCGCCGAAGCCGAACAGGACGTCCTCGGTGGCACCGCCGACGCGCCGGGTGACCGCCGCGAAGGCGGGGATCCCGAAGTCGGAGGTGACGTCGAGCGCCCACACCTCACGCCCCAGCGCGGCGTGCACGGTACGGATCCGGTCGATCCAGGGCTCCTCGAAGGAGTCGAGGTCGACGCCGGGCTGCCGGGTGCGGTTGTACCACCACAGGGCGACCGCGTCGCGCTCCACGAGTTCCAGGAAGCCCTGGACGACGGCGTCCTCCAGGCTGGCGCCTGCCGCGTTGCCGTTGGAGTCCGCCCGCACACAGCCGAGCCCGGGGGTGCGCGGCGCGTCGTAGTACAGCAGGGCCGTGGGCAGCAGGCGCTGCTCGCCGCGGGTCAGGGACCACACGGGCGTCCAGTCCGCGGGGGCGTCCTCGTCGAAGGGGGCGACCCCCTGGCGCGGGTGGTGGAGCAGGCAGTCGGCGGGGTGCACGGCGCGGTCCGCCACCTGGCGACAGCTCGCCCGTACGACGGGTTCCCCGCCCTGGAAGGTGCCCGAGTGCCGTTCCAGGGACTCGCACAGCGCGCTGACCCGGGCGTCGAGTTCGGTCATCCCCTTGCCGCCGCTCTCGCCGCGCAGCCGGGAGGCGGCGCCGGTCAGCCCGTGGGCGCCGCGTGCGTGGTTGTGTCCGGCGCGGAAGGAGTTGAACTCGGCGGGACCGCGCGGGTCGCGTTCGACCGCCTTGACCACTCCGGTGATCGGGCTGATCAGGTGCTCGTAGGTGCGCAGGGTCTGTTCCGCGGTGACGGCCCGGTGCCCGTTGCCGGTGCGCTCGGCCTTCGGCCGGGAGACCGGCGTCACCGGGCTGAGTACCCGGCGGGCCACCAGCGTGGGGTCGCCGCAGCCCGGGCACTGCGGTCGTGCGCGCAGCGGGTGCAGCCGGCTGGTGAAGTCGATGGTGTCGAAGGTCAGCACGCCGTCCTGGCCCGGGTAGCGGTGGCCGGCCAGCCACTTCAGGCCCTCGGCGACGGCCAGCTGGTGGCCGATCATGAGGCTCGCGGAGGTCTCGGCCGGCGGGTGCGGCACGGAGCGGCCGAGGCGGGCCCGCAGATGGGCCTCGGTGGCGCGGTGTCCGGCCATCCGGTGGGCCAGGCACTGCCAGCAGGCCGACGTGCCGGGCCGGAAGACGGGGCCGACCCAGGGGGTGGTCCCGTGCGGCTTGGCCAGCAGCCAGGGGCGGCCTGCCGCACGCTGCCGCTCGTCCAGCGCACGCAGCGCCGGATCGAGGTAGTCGTCGCAGACGACCAGGGTCAGAGCGGCGTCCGCGACGTCGTCGGTCACGGTCAGGCCGGAGGCGGCGCACGCCCGGGCGACGGCCCGCGCGTCGGCGTCGCCCAGCACCTCGACCCGTACCGCGAGAGAGCTCGACGGTCCGGGCGCTCCCGCCAGTTCCCAGTAGGCCTCGGCGGCACCCTCGGCCGGGGCCGGCTCGGCGGGATACGGCAGGCGGGGCGCGGCGGGGGGTGGGGGCGGGTTCGGGACCGGGCTTGGACTCGGGACCGGGCTTGGACTCGGGGCCGTGCCGGGTCTCAGGCCCGTGCTCGTGCTCGTGCTCGTGCTCGTGCTCGTACTGGGTTTCACGCTCGGACTCGAACTCGGGCCGGTGTCCGCCGCGGCCGGTTCCCCTCCGGACCCGCCGGCCGGTCCGGAGGCCAGTCCGGAGGCCGGTCCGGAGGCCGGTCCGGAGGCCGGTCCGGAGGCCGGTCCGGAGGCCGGTCCGGAGGCCGGTCCGGAGGCCGGTCCG
>NZ_JBNGGE010000097.1:0-6619 GCF_049975785.1 Streptomyces sp. WG7 | reverse complement strand
GGCACGACCAGCACCACACTGCTCGGCACGGGAGTCCCGTACTCAACCGCAGTGCCCAGCGCGGCCAGATCCGCGTACTCAGCAGAGGATCCCACCACGATCCAGTCGTCCGTGCGCGGGGGCCGGCCGGTCGTGGTGACGTTCGTCCAGTGCGGTGCGAGGACCACCGTGTCCTGCGAGCCGGCGACCAAGGCACCTTGCGGCAGCGGACGGACGACCAATGAACCGATGGACAGCACCGACTCACCCGTGGTGTCGGCCACCGCTATGGCGACCTCGTCGGAGCCGGTACGGGTCACACACACCCGTACCCGCGTCGCGCCCGAAGCACGCAGGACGAAGTCTGTGAACATGAAGGGCAACTGTGTGGTCTGCGTCGATTCCAGCCCGGCGAACATCGAAGCGTGCAGGACGGCGTCCAGCAACGCCGGGTGCATGCCGAACGCCGCGGCCTGCGTCCACTGGGCCTCAGGCAGCTCGGCCTCGGCCCACACCCTGTCGCCCTGGGTCCAGGCCCGGGTCAGTCCCTGGAAGGCCGGGCCGTACGTCACGTCGTGGCCCGCGTTCATGTCGTACAGGCCCGAGGTGTCGACGGTCGTTGCCCCGGCGGGCGGCCAGGAGACTCCGTCGAAGACGGCGTTGTCACCAGCGGCGGTCTTGTCATCATCGCTGTCGACGAGGACGCCGGTGGCGTGCCGGGTCCAGGTCTCGCTGCCGTCCCGGCAGGCGTGGATCTCGAACGACCAGTTCTGGTCCTGCTCGGTGAGCAGGAGCTGCACCTGGCAGCCGCCCTGGGCCGGGATGACCAGCGGCGTCTCCAGGAGCAGCTCGCCGACCTGGTCGCAGCCCACCGCGTCACCGGCGCGCACGGCCAGCTCGACGAACCCGGTGCCGGGGAAGAGCACCTTCCCCTGTACCCGGTGATCGGCCAGCCAGGGATGCGAGTGAAGGGAGAGCCTGCCGGTGAAGAGCATCCCCCCCGAACCGGGCAGGGGCACCATGGCGCCCAGCAGCGGGTGTTCAGCCGACACCAGACCCGCCCCCGCCACATCGCCTGCCGCTGTCGGGGGGGCGGGCCAGTACCGCTCACGCTGGAATGCGTACGGAGGCAGATTCACCCGCCGGACTTCGGCCCCGGCAAACACCGGCTCCCAGGAGACGGGTACGCCTTGGACAGACAGTTGTGCCAGCGAGGCGATCATCTGCCGGGCGCCGCCTTCGCCGCGGCGCAGCGTGCCCACGACGACGCCGTCCTGCCCGGCGTCCTCCAGAGTTTCCTGGACGGCGGAGGTGAGCACCGGGTGCGGGCTGACCTCTACGAAGACGTTCCGACCGTCCGCGATCAGGGAGCGGGTGGCGTGCTCGAACCGTACGGTTGCGCGCAGGTTGCCTATCCAATAGGTGGCATCGGCCGTGCTGGTGTCGAGCACCTGCCCGGTCACCGACGAGTACACCGGCACCGACGACGACACCGGCGCGATCCCGGCCAGCTCCTCCAGGAGCCGGTCCCGGATCGCCTCCACCTGCACGGAGTGGGAGGCGTAATCCACCGGGATCACCCGGGCACGAACCCCCTCCGCCTCACACCAGGCCACCAACTCACCCACCGCCGAGGGCTCACCCGACACCACCACCGAGCCCGGCCCATTGACCGCGGCGACGGAAAGCCGCCCCTGCCAGTTCTGGATCAGGTCAGAGGCCCGAGCGGCCGGCAGCGGCACGGCGGCCATGCCCCCACGACCGGCCAGCGTGTCCGCGATCGCCTTGCTGCGCAGCGCCACGATGCGGGCCCCGTCGGCCAGTGACAGGCCCCCGGCCACACACACCGCCGCGATCTCACCCTGGGAGTGGCCCACCACCGCGGCAGGCTCCACACCACACGACTGCCACAGCCGTGCAAGCGACACCATCACCGCCCACAACACCGGCTGCACAACCTCAACCCGCCCCAGCGCAGACTCATCGCCCAGCACATCCAGCAACGACCAGTCCACGAACGGGTCCAGCGCCTGAGCGCATTGGGTCATCGCGTGAGTGAACACCGGCGACACGTCGAGCAACTCCCGTGCCATACCGACCCATTGAGCGCCCTGGCCCGGGAACACGAACACCACACCGGCACCCGTGTCCACCGCCGCGTTCCCCTGGAACACACCCGGCGTCGGCTCACCCGCCACCGCAGCACGCAGGCCCGCCAGCAACTCATCACCGTCAGCGCCCGTCACCACCACACGGTGATCGAACAACGACCGCGAGGTCACCAACGACCAGCCCACGTCACGCACGTCCAGGGCGGAGTCGGCTTCCGCCCACTCCAGCAACCGGGCCGCCTGAGCACGCACCGCCTCCGCCGACTTACCCGACACCACCCACGGCACCACAGCCCCGGCGAGACCGGGTTCCGTTTCGGTCGCGGGCGCGTCAGGCTCCGTTTCCGAGGGTGCCTCAAGGATGACGTGAGCGTTGGTGCCGGACACGCCGAACGACGACACACCCGCCCGACGCGGACGGTCACTCACCGGCCAGGGAGTGGCATCGGTCAGCAACCGCACCCCGCCCTCGGACCAGTCGACCTTCGACGACGGCGCATCCACATGCAGCGTCCGCGGCAGCACCCCGTGCCGCATCGCCATCACCATCTTGATCACACCCGCGACTCCGGCGGCGGCCTGTGTGTGACCGAGGTTCGACTTCAACGACCCCAGCAGCAGAGGCCGGTCCTCCGGCCGGTCCTGCCCATACGTGGCCAACAACGCCTGCGCCTCGATCGGATCACCCAGCACCGTCCCCGTGCCGTGCCCCTCCACGACATCCACATCAGCGCTGGACAGCCCCCCGTTCGTCAGGGCTTGCCTGATGACCCGCCGCTGGGCCGGACCGTTGGGCGCGGTCAGCCCATTCGAAGCACCGTCCTGGTTCACCGCGCTGGACCGCACGACCGCCAGCACCCGACGCCCCTCACGGCGAGCATCCGACAACCGCTGCACCACCAGCACACCAGCGCCCTCGGACCACCCCACGCCATCAGCGGCGTCAGCGAACGCCTTGCACCGCCCGTCGGCTGAAAGCCCGCCCTGCTGGGAGAACCCGACGAAGGTGTCCGAGGTGGCCATCACGGTCACCCCACTCACGAGCGCCATCGTGCACTCCCCTGCCCGCAGGGCCTGTGCGGCCAGGTGCAGTGCCACCAATGACGACGAGCACGCCGTGTCCACCGTCATCGCCGGGCCCTGGAGGCCCAGTGCATAGGCCACTCGTCCGGACAACACACTCTGTGAGCCACCTGTCATCAGGTGACCGGCCAGGTCGTCCCGGGAGCGGCCCGCCAATTCGGCGTAGCCCGACGACATCGCGCCCGCGAACACGCCGACCGAGGTGCCGGTCAGCGACGCGGGGTCGATGCCGGCGTATTCCAGCGCCTCCCACGAAGTCTCCAGCAGCAGGCGTTGCTGGGGATCGGTTGCCACCGCCTCTCGCGGGGAGATCCCGAAGAACGCCGCGTCGAATTCTCCGACGTCCTGCAGGAAGCCACCCTCCGCCGTGGCCGAGGCACCGGCCCCGCTGCCGAAGAGTTCGTCCAGGTCCCAGCCGCGGTCGGTGGGGAAGCCTGAGACCGCGTCCCGGCCCTCGGCCACCAGATCCCACAACTGATCGGCGTTCGCCACATTGCCCGGGAAGCGACATGCCGTACCGACGATGACGATCGGGTCGTCGCTGACCGACACCATCGGCGGCAGGCTCGCAGACTCTGCCTCGGCGGGCGTGTCGCCGAGCAGCCCGGCCAGGTGGTCGGCCATGTCGACGATCGTGGGGTAGTCGAACACCAGGGTGGCGGGCAGCCTCAATCCGGTTACGGTCGACAGACGGTTGCGTAGTTCCACGGCGGTCAGCGAGTCGAATCCGAGCGTCTTGAACGCCTGGCCCACGTCGATGTGTTGCGCCGAGAGATGTCCCAACACCGCCGCGACATGCGTGCGGAGGAGATCGTGCAGGAACCGGATGCGCGCGTCGGCGGGAACGGCCCCCCACCGCTGGGCGAAGCCGTCCAGGTTACGGCGGTCAACGCCCGCAACCCGGCGAGCGACCGCATGCGCCACAAGTGACCGCATGAGAACGGGTATCTCGACTTGCGTACGCAACACCGGCAGGTCCAGCCGGGCCAGTGCCATGACTGGCTCGTCGGCGGCCAGGGCCCGGTCGAACAGGTCCAGCCCCTGCTCCACCGACAGCGGCGGCATCCCGGAGCCCCTCAACCGCTGAAAGTCGACCTCCGAAAGAGCCCCTGTCAGCCCCACCTCAGGTGTCCACGCACCCCACGCCAACGACACACCCGGCAGGCCTGCCTGCCGACGCCACTGCACCAACGTGTCGGCGAAGACGTTGCCCGCCGCGTAGTTGCCCTGGCCCGGGCTGCCGAGCATCCCGGCCAGGGACGAGAAGACGACGAACATCGACAGGTCCATGTCCCGCGTCAGCTCATGCAGATGCCATGTCGCGTCCACCTTCGGCGCCAGCACCCGGTCGACCTGCTCGGCAGTCAGCGAGTCGATGACCCCGTCATCGACCACCCCTGCGGTGTGCACCACGCCCGACACCGGATGCTCCGTCAGCAGCCCGGCGAGCGCGTCCCGGTCCGAGACATCACACGCCACCACCGTGACCTGAGCGCCCAGCCCGGACAGCTCCGCCACCAGCTCGACCACGCCCTCGGCCCGCTCACCCCGCCGGCCGGCCAGCACCAGACTCCGCACCCCATAGGACCGCACGAGGTGCCGCGCCACCGCACCGCCCAGACCACCCGTACCACCGGTGACCAACACCGGCCCCTCCACCGCAACAGCGTCGGTGCTGGACGCGTGGCGGGCCAACCGCGGAACCCGCACCACCGAACCCCGCACTGCCAGTTGAGGCTCGCCGGTCGTGACCACACCAGCCAGCACATCGGGCTCAAGATCGGAGCCGTACTCGAGGTCGACCAATGTGATCCGGCCCGGGTTCTCCGACTGCGCCGAGCGGATCAAGCCCCACACTGCCGCACCCGGCAGGTCGATCACTGGGTCGTCCGAGCCCGTGGTCACAGCTCCTCGAGTTGCCACGACCAGCCGCGTCCCGTCGAACCGCTGCTCGCTCAGCCAGCGCTGCACCTGCCCCAGCACCCACACCGTTACCTCATGCGCCTCGCCCACACAAGAATCGGGCTGGAGGGTGAACGGCACCGAGAGGACCACGCACCGCGGGACCGGCGCGCCTCCCGTGACTCCATCGATCAGTGCATTCAGGTCTGCGTACACCGCGCCAGTACCCACAACGACCCAGTCCTCCGCTGGGGAAGCCGGTCCGGCATTCAGGTCAGTCCAACGCGGCGTGAGCACAGCGGTCGCCTGCGGCCCGGAGGCGATATCGCCTTCGGCCAACGCGCGCAGCGACAGCGACCCGATGGACAGCACCGGAGCACCCGTGACGTCGGTGACCGCGACCGACACCTCGTCAGCACCCGTAGGGGTCAGGCATGCCCGCACCTGGGTCGCCCCCGAGGCACGCAGTACCACATCGCCGAACGCGAACGGCAGCAGAGCCGCATCCGACGAGTCCAACTCGCCGTACCGCACCGCCTGAAGGACGGCGTCCAGCAGCGCCGGATGGATACCGAACGCGCCTCCGTGCCCGGCCTGTTGCTCGGGCAGGACGGCTTCGGCCCACACCCGCTCGCCCTGCGTCCAGGCGCGTGCCAGCCCTTGGAACACCGGGCCGTAGACCACATCACCCTCGGATCGGTAGATCCCAGAGGTATCCACCGCCACCGCGTCAGCAGGCGGCCACGACGAGTCACCCAACCCGGCAAAGTCCCAGGCATCAACGGCCGACACGCCGCTGGTCAGGGCGCCGGTGGCGTGTCGGGTCCACTCCTCGCTGCCGTCCGGGCGGGCATGGATGACGAGGGCCCAACGGTCCTGGGCCTGTTCGGTGAGCTGCACCTGGATCTGGCATCCGCCGTGAGCCGGGATGACCAGGGGAGCCTCCAGCACCAGTTCGTCCAGTCGGTCGCAGCCCACCGTGTCGCCGGCGCGGACGGCCAGCTCGACGAAGGCTGTTCCGGGGAAGACCACCGTTCCGCGGACCACGTGGTCGGCCAGCCATGGATGCGAGCGCAGTGATACCCGCCCGGTGAACAGCATCCCGCCGGATTCCGGCAATCGCACCATCGCCCCCAGCAGCGGGTGCTCGGCCGATTCCAGTCCCGCCCCCACCACGTCACCCGTCCCGACGGCCGCCTCGGGCCAGTACCGCCGGCGCTGGAACGGATATGTCGGCAGCTCCACGTGCCGGGCCCCTGCGAACAACGACTCCCAGTCCACAGGGACGCCCTGGACGAACAACTGGGCAGCGCCGGCCGCCAGGGCGGTGTCCTCGGGGGTCTCCGCGCCACCCAACAGGGCAACCGCGGTGACGTCCTGCGTGCAGGTCTGCTGCGCCATCGCACTCAGCACACCACCGGGCCCCGCCTCCACCAGCGTGCGCACCCCCCGCGACTGAAGCCACCCCACCCCATCAGCGAACCGCACGGTCTCCCGCACCTGCCGCACCCAGTACCCCGCAGTACACAGCAGCTCCGCATCAG
>NZ_JBNGGE010000096.1:0-6646 GCF_049975785.1 Streptomyces sp. WG7 | reverse complement strand
CGGGGGGGGGCGGGCGGGCCGTCGGCGGCGCGCGGGCGTCCCCCGCCGCCTGTGCCGCGGGGGGGCCCCCCCCCCCCCCCCCCCCCCCCGGGCCGGCCCGCCCCCCCCCCCCCCCCCCCCCCCCCCCCGCCTTCCCCCCCCCCCCCCCCCCCCCCCCCCCCGGCCGGCCCCCGCGCGCGGGCCCCCCCCCCCCCCCCCCCGCTTCCCTGCGTGCACCGGGTGCGGATTCCCGGCCCGCGCAGCAGCCTGGAGACATGGCAACGGCACACCCACCCGAGCACCCGCACATCGTCGTCCACTCCCCCGCCCTGGACGGCTCCCGCCGGGTCACCTCCGGCGACGAGACCCTCGGTGTCGCCTCGCACGCCGACGACGTCGCCGAGCTGCTGCGGCTGGCCGACCTCTACGTGACCGACGTCGAGGACAGCGAGCTGGTCGAGTGGCAGGGCGGCGGACCCGAAGACTGGCCCGGGCTGCACGAACACCATGAGCACCACGAAGGCTGAACGCGCGTAGCCGCCCCCGGCAGCGGGCACAACCCCGGGCACACGGGGTGCTCTCGGGGGGTGTCATGGACGACGACAGGACGGTCCGGCTCGCACCGCACGAGGTCGCGCTGCTCCGCGGCGGCCCGCGCGCCGCGGTGACGGTCTCCGTGGTGGACCTGTATCTGCGGGGCGCCGTCGAGGCCGGCCCGCCAGGCACCGTACGCGCCCTGTCGTCGGCGCCGGGGGCGGCCGCGGTCCCCCTCCCCGACCTGGCGGAGGCGGTACGGGGGTGCCTCGAGGAGCCCCTCTCCCTACGGAAACTGACCCGGCACCCGGACGTCCGCCTGGCGGTGGCGCTGATGCGGATCCCCCTGGCGGAGGCCGGGTTGCTGCGCTACCCGCTGCTCGGTCCGACCCGGGCCGCCCGCCGCCGGGTGCGGGCCCTCCAGGAGACCCACCCGGTGCCCACGAGCCGGCGCGGCATGACGGCGGAGGACAGGCTGCTCGCCGTCGCCCTGCACGACGCGGCCGCGCTACGCGTCCTGCTGCCCCGCTTCGCGCTGCGCGCCGGGCTCGTCGACCGGGTGGAAGTGGGCGGCAAGGGGCTCCTCAAGAACTCCCCGCCCGGCAGCGGGGGCGGTTCGGGAAGCGGCATGGCGCACTACTGCGGGGGCGGAGGGGGAGGCTGCGGCGGGGGCGGAGGCGGCTGAGCGGGCCCCACGGCAGGGCACACGAAAGAGCGGCCCGTCCGTCAGGAACGGGCCGCTCTGCGCGCACCGCGTACGGGTCAGGCCTTCAGCGGCCGGATCGCGGTCGGGGCGTGCCCCGGCTCGGTCGCGAGCTCCTCGAACTCCACGACGTTGCCGATGTCGTTGGTGCCCGACATGGAGATGTTGGTGACGCGCTCCAGGATCGCCTCGACGACGACCGGCACCCGGTGCTCGGCGGCGAGCTTCTTGGCCTGCTCCAGGGCCGCGCCCAGCTCGCCGGGGTCGGTCACCCGGATCGCCTTGCAGCCGAGGCCCTCGGCGACCTTGACGTGGTCGACGCCGTAGACGCCCAGCTCGGGCGAGTTGATGTTCTCGAACTCCAGGTTGACCTGGAAGTCGATCTCGAACGCCCGCTGCGCCTGCCGGATCAGGCCCAGGTAGGAGTTGTTGACCAGGACGTGCACGTACGGGATCTTGTGCTGAGCGCCGACGGCCAGTTCCTCGATCATGAACTGGAAGTCGTAGTCGCCGGAGAGCGCCACGACCTGCGCGTCGGGGTCGGCCTTGGCGACGCCGAGCGCGGCCGGGACGGTCCAGCCGAGCGGGCCGGCCTGGCCGCAGTTGATCCAGTGCCGCGGGCGGTAGACGTGCAGCATCTGGGCGCCGGCGATCTGGGAGAGGCCGATGGTGGAGACGTACCGGGTCTCCGGGCCGAAGGCCTTGTTCATCTCCTCGTAGACGCGCTGCGGCTTGATCGGGATGTCGTCGAAGTGCGTACGGCGCTGGAGCGTGGCCTTCCTCTCCTGCGCGGAGGCGGCCCACGCGGAGCGGTCGGGCAGCCTGCCGGCCGCCTTCAGTTCCTTCGCCACCTCGACGAACAGCTCCAGGGCCGCCTTGGCGTCGGAGGCGATGCCGTAGTCCGGGGCGAAGATCTTGCCGATCTGGGTCGGTTCGACGTCGACGTGGACGAACGCGCGGCCGGCGGTGTAGACGTCGAGCTTGCCGGTGTGGCGGTTGGCCCAGCGGTTGCCGATGCCGAGGACGAAGTCGGACTCCAGGAAGGTCGCGTTGCCGTAGCGGTGCGAGGTCTGGAGGCCGACCATGCCGGCGTTCAGCTCGTGGTCGTCGGGGAGCAGGCCCCAGCCCATCAGGGTCGGCACGACCGGGGTGCCGGTCAGCTCGGCGAACTCCACGAGCAGGTCGGCGGCGTCGGCGTTGATGACACCGCCGCCGGCCACGATCAGCGGGCGCTCGGCGGCGTTCAGCATGCCGATCGCCTTCTCGATCTGGGCGCGGCTCGCGGCCGGCTTGTAGACCGGGAGCGGCTCGTAGGTGTCCGGGTCGAACTCGATCTCCGTCATCTGGACGTCGATCGGCAGGTCGATCAGGACCGGGCCGGGGCGGCCGGAGCGCATCAGGTGGAACGCCTGCTGGAAGACGCCGGGGACCTGCGCCGCCTCCAGGACGGTGACCGCCATCTTCGTCACCGGCTTGGCGATGGAGGCGATGTCGACGGCCTGGAAGTCCTCCTTGTGGATCACCGCGGTCGGCGCCTGGCCGGTGATGCACAGGATCGGGATCGAGTCGCCGATCGCCGAGTACAGGCCGGTGATCATGTCGGTGCCGGCCGGCCCGGAGGTGCCGATGCATACGCCGATGTTGCCGGGGTGGGTCCGGGTGTAGCCCTCGGCCATGTGCGAGGCGCCCTCGACGTGCCGGGCGAGGGTGTGCTGGACGCCGCCGGAGGCCTTGAGCGCCGCGTAGAACGGGTTGATCGCCGCGCCCGGCACACCGAACGCGTCGGTGACGCCCTCGCGCTTGAGAATCTCAACTGCCGCGCGGGCAGCGGTCATACGAGCCATCGAGTACTCCTGCTGTCGGCTGTCGGATTCGCACTCCCGTCGCGCCCCGCGGTGAGCACTTCCGCAGCAACTTCCGTATAGCGAAATTTGTTTTCTACGATCTGGAAGTAATGTAAGTGGGTGGCCGAGGGCCGTCAAGAGAGGACGATGGGGCCATGTCCGAGACCATCCCGGTGTGCTGCACCGCCTGCGGACGCCGGCACCGCTACACGGCACCGTCGTATCCCTGCGCGTGCGGGGCGCCCGTCGCCCCGGAACTCGATCCGCGCCGGGCCGCGACCGCGGTCGCCCACCGGACGTGGGACGAGGAGTGGATCGGCGTGCGCTGCGCGGCCTGCGGGACCGAGAGCCGGTGGCCGCGTCCGGAGCTGGGCTGCCCGTGCGGGACGGTGCTGTGCGTACCGGTGGACCGCACGGCGACGGGCCGGTCCGGGCGCACCCCCGGGTCACGGGTCCCGGCGCACCGGGCCGTCCCGATCCGCACCGCCCGCGACGCGGTCACCGCCGCCGTCCTTTATCTGCGCGGGCTGGGTCACCGGGACGTCCGCCGCGCCGACCGGCGGCCCGTCTCCGGCATCGGGCTGGCCGCGCCCGGCATCGTCGTCCACGTGGATCCCACCGTGGTCCCGGCATCGGCACGGGACGTGGAGTGCCTGTGGCTGACGGCCATGGCGGAGTCCGCGAACTGCGTCCACTTCTCCCTCGCCGGGTACACCGAGGAGGCCCGCACCCGCGCCGACCTGCTGGGCGTCCCCCTCTTCGCCCTCGACCAGACGGGCGTGCCGCGCCCCGTCAACGCGTCGGCCGTGGCGCTGGACGCCACGGCCGACGCGGAACCATCTGAGTGAGCGACCACCTCGCCGCGTACCCGAAGACGGTGCCGCCCGGGCGCGGAGCAGGGCGGGCGACTGCCACAGAAAGCAGCTTTCACCCACTACTCAATAATGCGCCACAAGTAGGCTCCAGCCCCGATGCAAACCGTGGCCGAGCCGAGCATCCAATACAGAGAAAAGGTATTGAGGGGAATTTTGTCCCACGGCTTCTCTTCCTGCTCCGCAATATCAGCTGCGACCTTTTTCGCAACGGGCGCGAACATAATCACGAATGTGAGCAGGACACCACTGTAGATGTACAGGGTGTGGGCCACGGAATAACCTTTCACCGCAGCATTGGGAATCAGGAAGACCCAGCCGGCGAACGGGGCCAGAACCGTGCGCAGCCTCGCTTTGGGTGTCGGCATGACCCATGCCATGGTTGCCATGTATACGACGGTGGCGCCGGCGGAGACAAGTAACCACTGAGCTGTGGTGAGGTCGGCAGACATTACTTGAGGTACCTCCCGGACGCCACGCAAAACTGTTTCAACAGTGTTGACATTTCTGCCCGGGAGGCTACCACTCTCGTTTTACCAGGGCGTCAGGTCGTCCCACGTATCGCTGATCGCGTCACCCACGGCCTTTCCGGCCTCAACGATCGTACTGGTGGCCGGGGAGAGAACTGCCGCACCCACGCGCCTGGCCTGGACGCCGACCGACATGGCACCGGCCCCCAGTCCGCGGAAGGCGTCGTCGATGGCGCCGACTGTGCCCCCGAACTTGCCCCACGGAAGACCGGTGGTGTAAATGCCGACGGCGACGCCGAACGCCGAGGTGAGAAACGCCTCGGACGTGAAACCGTCGGTGAATCCGTAGATGACGCTGCTGGCGACACCGGTGATCAGGGAGACGCCGCCGAGGGCGCCGTAAAGCACCTCGCCGGCCGGCGGCGGGACCAGGAGGCTCAGTGCCGCGGCGTATCCCGAGTAGGTGGAGATCGTACCGAGCACGGAGGCGGCGTTGCGCCACTCGTCCTTGTCGGCGCCGAGGAAAGTCTCCGGCTCCTTCGCTCCGTCGTTCTCCGCGGTGTCGGCCTGGTCGATGCCGGCCTGCTTGGCCTTGTTCGCCTCCTCCTTGGCCTTCCGGGCCGCCTCTATTTGCTCCTGCCTGCGCTTCTGGGCGGCGATCTGCTTCGCCTCGGACGCGGCAGCCGCCGCCTCCGTGGCGTCCTTGCCCGCCTGCGTCGCCGAGGCACGGGCGGCGTTGGCCGAGGCCTGGGCGTTGTTGGCCGACACCACCGCCGAGGCGGCGGCCGCGGTCGCCCGGTTGGCGGAGTAGTTGGCGCGCCGGGCGGCGGTTCGTGCGGTCAGGGCCGCGTTCTTCGCCTTGTCGGCGGAGGCCTGGGCATCCTTCGCCGACTTCTCGGCGTCGTCCGCGTGGGCGTCCGCCTGCTTCTTGTACACCTCGGCCTGTTCCGCGGACTTCGAGGCGGCCGTGGCCCACCGCTGCGCGTCCTCCGCCGCATCGCGCGCCTCCGCCGCCACCTTCTGCGCGTAGGCCGCGTTCGTCACCGCGTCCTGGGCGTGCTTGGCGGCCTGGGCGAGCAGGGCCTGCATCGCCGCGATGTGAGCGGCGGCGTCCGCGTCGATCTGCAGCATCCGCTGGTACACGGTGTTGACGAAGTTGCGGCGCATCCAGCTCGGGCCCTCGAGCGCCACGGTCGCCGCCGTCCTGGTGTACGGCCCCGCGGAGCCGATGGACGAGAAGACGGCTACGTTGTCGTCCTCCGCCAGCGCCGGCCCGTACTTGACGGTGAAGAACTCGTGCACCGCCTTCGCCGAACCGTCGTTGAGTGCCTCGGTCGCTGCCTGGGTGACCGCCTTGCCGGGCTTCTGGCCGAGAATCCGGAAGATAGCCGCGGTCTGGTCCTCCCTCGCCGCCTCGATGGCCCCCGTGGTGAGGAACTCGGTGGGAGCGGCCTCGTCCGTGGACTCCAGCGCCGCCTGGGCCGCGCCGGCCACGTCGGCCGAGGAGACCTGGGCGACGAACACGACCGTCTCGCGGTCGTCCTGCTTCTGCGCGATGCCCCGGTCGGTGTCGACCCAGTTCAGGACCGATTCCTCACCGGCGGCGAGGGCGAAGGCCGCCGCCTCGCGGGTCCAGGTGCCGCTGGAGGAGCACAGGTTGAAGCACGCCTTGCGGCCCTGGTCGACGGCCGTCGCGCGGTCACCGGCCCTGAGCGCCTTCTCCGCCGCCGCGATCAGGTCCCGCGTGGCCGAGTCCATGGCCTGCTGATGGGTCAGCTGATTGCGCGCGTCCTCGATGTCCTGCTTCTCCAGCAGGGCGAGTTCGGCGGCCTCCGCCTTGCCCTGGTCGGCGTACTCCTCGAGCTTGATGAGCTCCGCCTCGCGCGCCTCCTTCTCCACGGCCTGGGCGTCCAGCACTGCCTTGATCGCGGCGTCGGCCGCCTCCTGGGCGTCGGCAGCCCAGGCAGTGCTCTTGTTGGCGAAATCGACGGCCTGCCCGGCGGCCTTCGCTGCCTCCTCGGCTGCGGCGGCGGCCTTCTCCGCGTGGCCGGCGGCGGAGTTGGCCGCGTCGCGTGCCGCCTCGGCCGCGGACGCCGCCTTGTTGGCCAGGGACTGTGCCGTGGAGGCGGCCCGGGTGGCGCGAGCCGCCTGGGCGTCCGCCTGCCGGGCGGCGGCACGGGCGGCGGCGGCCTCCGACTGGGCGGCACCGGCGGCGCCGGCCGCGGTGGCCGAGGCGTTGGCCGC
>NZ_JBNGGE010000095.1:0-6658 GCF_049975785.1 Streptomyces sp. WG7 | reverse complement strand
TGAACGCGGAGAGGTGTTTCCGCATCACGAGCAGCATGAAGCTGCCCAGGGTGGCGAAGCCGAGGACGGCGAGCATCATTGCTCCTTGGGGCAGGACTGAGGGCCGCCGGTCGGACGGCGGCTCAGGACGGCGCGTGGGGTCAGTGCGGGTCGGTTCGGGCGGCGACCGGCAGCGCACGCGGGGCCTTGCTCGGCTCGTGCGTCGGGTCGGTCACGGGGGCTGCGGGCTCCTGTACTGCGGTTCGGCGGGCGCACGGTCGCGGCGGGCGGTGGCCCGATGAGGATGTGATCAGTGCGCCTGGCTCGGCTAGGACTGCCGGGACACCGGTCGCTCACGGACGGCGGATCGATCCGCCACTTCCGGACAACCGGTTTACCGGATTGCCGGTAGGTAACTAGAATCCGGCCATCACGTCAATACCGAAGTGAGGAAATCGATGGCCGAACTCGCCAGAATCACGGTCGAGCCGCGCGAGCCGCTGGCCGCAGAGGTCTCCCGCCGCCTGATCGACTACCTGATGTCCGGCGAGGTCCAGCCCGGTGACCGCATCCCGTCGGAGCGGCAGCTGACCGAGATGCTCGGGGTGAACCGGCCCACGGTGCGTGAGGCGATCAAGTCACTGGGCTTCCTGGGCCTGCTGGAGATCCGGCAGTCCAGCGGGACGTACTTTCGAGGCACCGACTCCGACGTGCTCTACCGTCTGTTCGAGCTGGGACTGGTCCTGGGCGAGCGAGGCGCCCGGGACATGGTGCAGGCCCGCGCCGAACTGGAGGTGATCGTCGCCGGCCTGGCCGCACAGGCGCGCGACGAGGCGGGCATCGAGCTGCTGCGGGCCCGGCTGACTGCGATGCGGGAGTGCCCGGACGACGAGTTCCCCGAGGCGGACACCGCCTTCCACGCCGCCCTCGGCGAGCTGGCCGGCAACACGGTGCTGCGGGACATGCTCAAGGGCATGCGGGCGATGATCCAACGGGGCTGGGTGGAACGGACGGGGGCCGTACGTTCCCGCGAGGTGGCCTACGCCGATCACGTACCGATCTACGAGGCGGTCGCGAAGGGCGACGCCGAGGCCGCCCGCACGGCGATGGCCAAGCACATGGACGGTGCATCCCGGCGCCTGATGAAGGCGCTCGAACAGCGAGAGGCATAGCGGGAGACCGCGGGCCGCCGGGCCGGTACCGGCGCCCGCGGGCTTCGCATCACCACAACCGGTTGACCGGTTGACCGGTTCGGCCTAGAGTGGCGGCACGGCACACGACCCAACGGTGCCACCCCCAACTCGGGCCTGTTCTCCCACTGTCACGGACGTTCACCCGCCGACCGGAGCAGGCCCGCGGTCGGGACCCTTGCCGGTCCCCGCCTACCGGAAGAGGTAAGAACCCCGGTGATCGAACCCCAACCCCTGGTCGCCATGATCCACGCCGTGCCGACCGCGCACCGCATCGCCGAAGAGACGTTCGCGCAGGAGTTCCCACAGGCCACGGTCTGGAACGTACTGGACGACCGGCTCCTCGACGACGCCCGCGACGCCGGCGGACTCACCGACGCCCTGCGCCGGCGCATGCTCCGCCTCATCGGTCACGTGATGGACGGCGGCGCCCAGGCCCTGCTGCTGACCTGCTCCTCCTACGGCGAAGTCGTGGACACCGCCCGCACCCTGTGGAACGTGCCCGTCCTGAAATCCGACGAGGCGATGTTCAAGGCCGCACTGGCCGGCCCGTACGGCCGTATCGCCGTCGTCGCCTCGACGCCGCCTGCCGTACCGGCGGCCGTCGCCCAGCTCGAAGCGCTCGTCCCGGCCGTACGCCCGGACCGGCCGGTCGACATCGTGACCGCCCTGAGCGAGGAGGCCGCCGGGGCCCGCCCCGAGGAGGCCGCCCGGCACCTGGCGGACGCCCTGCGCGCGGCCGGGGGCGCCGATGCCGACGCGGTGCTGCTGGCGCAGTACTCGCTCACCCCGGCCCGCGACGCACTCGCCGACCTGCTGGGCGTGCCGGTCCTGGACGGCGCGGGCGCCGCCGCACGCGAGCTGCGCGGCCTGCTCGCCCCGGCGGGAGCACCGGCGGTCGCGTCATGAGCACGGGGCTGCCGTGGCCGCTGGCCTACACCGTCTCCGGTGACGACTGCCTCTCCCCCATGCCGCTCGGCCACTCGGCGCCGCTCGCCGAGGCCGCCCGCCAACTGGCCGAACTGGGCTACGACGGTGTGGAGGTACAGGTCCGCGAGGTCGGCGCCCAGGACGCCGAGGCCCTGGCCAAGACCGTCGAGGCCGCCGGTCTGAAGGTCCTGGGCGTCGGCACCGGGCCGGTCGCGGCCCAGGACCGGCTGACCCTGACCGACCCCTCCCCCGACGTCCGCCGCCACGCCCTGTCCCGTCTGCTGGGCGCGGCCCGTCTCGCCGGTGCCCTCGGGGTACCAGTTACCCTCGGGCAGACCCGGGGCACCTTCCTGCCCGGGCTGGCGGACATGCAGCGGCTGTGGGCCGAACGGGCCGTGGCGCAACTGGCCGAGGAAGCCGCAACGCGCGGCAGCCGCCTGCTGCTGGAACCCCAGTCGCGGGCCAACACCTCCCTGTGGCAGACCCCCGACGAAGCCCTCGCCGTCGTCGACTCCCTCGACGCCCCGGCCGGGCTCGTACTGGACACCCACCACCTCGATGCCGAAGGCGTCGACGCGGTCCGGGCCGTCACCGAGCACGCCGCCGTCACCGGCTGTCTGCAACTCGCCGCACCCACCACCCGGGGTCCCCTGACCATCGGCGATCCCCGGCTCCCCGCCCTGTTCACCGCGCTGCGCGCGGGCGGTTTCACCGGCTGGTTGACCCTGGAGCACACCCAGGACGGCGACAGCCCCAAGTCCGCCGCCCGCTCCTGGACCGCGCTCACCGACGCCGCCACCGCACTTTCCTGACCCGCCCCACCCCCTGTTCTGAGAGGAACTCCCACCATGAGCAGCAAGACCTACCGCCTCGGCGTCCTCGAGGGCGACGGTATCGGCCCCGAGATCGTCCCGTCGTCCGTCGAGATCGCCACGGCCGCCGCCGAGGCCGCCGGCGTCTCCGTCGACTGGGTGACCCTGCCGCTCGGCGCCTCCGCCATCGAGACCCACGGCACCCCCGTCCCCGAGGAGACCAAGGACGCCCTCGCCGGCCTCGACGGCTGGTACCTCGGCCCGCACGACTCCGTCAGCTACCCCGAGCCGCACAAGTCCGCGCTCAACCCCTCGGGCACCCTGCGCAAGCACTTCCAGCTCTTCGCCAACATCCGCCCCGCCAAGTCCTTCCCCGGCGCGAAGGCCGTCTGCGACAACGCCGACCTGGTCATCGTCCGCGAGAACACCGAGGGCTTCTACGCCGACCGCAACACCTTCGCGGGCACCGGCGAGTTCATGCCCACCCCGGACACCGCGATCATGCTGGGCATCATCACCCGCGAGGCCACCGAGCGCGTCGCCCGCGTCGCCTTCGACCTGGCCCGCTCGCGCCGCAAGAAGCTCACCATCGTCCACAAGGCCAACGTCCTCAAGCTCACCACCGGCCTGTTCCGCACGGTGTGCCAGGAAGTGGCGAAGGACTACCCGGACGTCACCGTGGACGACTTCCACATCGACGCCATGACCGTCCACCTGGTGCGCCGCGCCCAGGACTTCGACGTCATCGTCACCGAGAACATGTTCGGCGACATCCTCTCCGACCTGGCCGGCGAGATCTCCGGCTCGCTCGGCACCGCACCCTCCATCAACTCCTCCGCCACCACCGCGATGGCCCAGGCCTCGCACGGCTCGGCCCCCGACATCGCCGGGCAGAACATCGCCAACCCGGTCGCCATGATCCTCTCCGGCGCCATGCTCTTCGAGTGGCTCGCCGCCAAGCACGGCGACGACAAGCTCGCCACCGTCGCGAAGATCATCGAGAAGGGTGTGGCCGACGCGATCGCCGCCGGCACCTCCACCCGCGACCTTGGCGGCTCCGCCTCCACCACCGAATTCACCGCCGCCGTCGTCAAGGCCATCGGCGCCGGTCAGTAACAGCACCCCCGATCGTCCGGGGCGGGTTCCCACGCCGCCCGCCCCGGACCCCCTGAGCCGCACGACGCACAGCCCCAGGAGAGAGCCCGACCATGACCCTGCGCATCGGCTGCATAGCCGACGACTTCACCGGCGGCACCGACGTCGCCGCCGCCTTCCGGCGTGCCGGCCTGCGCACCGCCCTGGTCTTCGGCACCCCGGACGACACCACCACACTGCCGGCGGACTGCGACGCCGCCGTGGTCGCCCTCAAGTCACGCTCCACGCCCGCCGACGAGGCCGTCACCGACTCCCTCGCCGCCCAGCGCTGGCTGTGGTCGAAGGGCGCGGCACAGGTCTACTTCAAGTACTGCTCGACCTTCGACTCCACCCCCCAGGGCAACATCGGGCCGGTCACCGACGCCCTCCTGGATGCCGCCGGCGGCGCCGTCACCCTGCACTGCCCGTCCTCCCCGCCCAACGGCCGCACCGTCTACCAGGGCCACCTGTTCGTCCACGACGAACTGCTGTCCGACTCACCGCTGCGCCACCACCCCCTCAACCCCATGACGGACTCCGCCCTGGTGCGACTGCTGTCCGCCCAGACCCGACACCCGGTGGGCCTGGTCGACTGGGCCACCGTGCGGCGCGGGGTCGAGGCCGTCCGCGAGGCGATCACGGCGCACCAGCAGGCCGGCGTCCGACACGTCGTCGCCGACGCCCTCACCGACGACGACCTCGCCGTGCTCGGTGCCGCCACCCTCGAA
Organism: Streptomyces sp. WG7; assembly: GCF_049975785.1. Classification (NCBI taxonomy): domain Bacteria; kingdom Bacillati; phylum Actinomycetota; class Actinomycetes; order Kitasatosporales; family Streptomycetaceae; genus Streptomyces; species Streptomyces sp. WG7. The sequence continues at coordinate 1,885 of NZ_JBNGGE010000095.1, read as the reverse complement.
CTGCCGGTCGTCGCCGGGGCCGCGGGCCTCGGCGAAGGACTCGGACACGCCTACCCCGCCACCGGGCCGGCCGCCGCCGAACCGACGCCGTCCCAGGGGCGGGCCGCCGTCCTGGCCGGCAGCTGCTCGGCCCGCACCCTGGAGCAGATCGCCCAGTTCTACGCCGCCGGCCTGCCCTCCCTCCACCTCGACGTCCTCGCCGCCGCGTCCGGCCGCGACGTCACCGGCGAGGCGCTGGCCTGGTACGACGCACAGGACCCCGACCTGCCCGTCCTGATCTACGCCTCCGCCTCGCCCGAGGAACTGTCCGCCGTACAAGCCCAGTTGGGCGTCACGGAAGCCGCCGCGCAGGTCGAGGAACTCCTCGGCACGCTCGCGTCCCACCTCGTCGAGCGCGGCGTACGCCGACTGCTCGTCGCCGGCGGGGAGACGTCCGGCGCCGTCACCACCGCCCTCGGCATCCGCGCCGTCCTGGTCGGCGAGGAAGCCGACCCCGGCGTGCCCTGGACGTACGCCACCACCAAGAACGGCGACCTCGCCCTCATGCTCAAGTCCGGCAACTTCGGCGCCCCCGACCTCTTCACCCGTGCCCTCGTGGAGACCAAGTGACCGCCTACGCCGACGAGTCGGCCGCCCGCGCGCTCATCGTCCGCACCGCCCGCTCCCTTTTCAGCCGCGGCCTGACGCACGGCTCCACCGGCAACCTGTCCGTCCGCCTGGCCGACGGCAGCCTGCTGCTCACGCCCACCGGGTCCAGCCTCGGCACGGTCGAGGAAGCCGACCTGTCGCGCACCGACCTGCACGGCAAGCACCTCGACGGGCCCCGGCCGACCAAGGAGGCGTTCCTGCACGCCGCCTTCTACCGCGCCCGGCCCGGCGCCCACGCGGTCGTCCACCTGCACTCCACCCACGCCGCCGCCGTCTCCTGCCTCGACGGCGTGGACCCCGCCGACGCCCTGCCCCCGCTCACCGCCTACTACGCCATGCGCGTCGGCACCCTCCCCCTCCTCCCCTACCACGCCCCCGGCGACAACAGCCTGGAACCGCTTGCCGAACAGACGGCACGCACCCACCACGCCGTCCTCCTCGCCAACCACGGTCCGGTCATCGCCGGCACGTCGATGGAACAGGCCGCCGACGCCATCGAGGAGCTGGAGGAGACCGCCAGACTCCACCTGCTCCTGCGTGGACACGCCACCCGCCCCCTCACCCCCGAGCAGGCTGCCGCGCTCGCGCCCCCATCCCCCTGACGGCCGGATGAGCCGCGAGCACGGCAGCCACCCACCGAAGAAGGAAGCCCCATGACGGTCACCCCCGTGCCCACCGCCGACCTCGTCGATCAGTACGGCGCCGAACTGCGCGTCTGCGACCTGCAGTTCCGCCAGTTCGGCGCCCACCGGAGCTTCGCCGGCCCGGTCCGCACCGTCTCCTGCAACGAGGACAACGGCCTGCTCCGCGACCTGCTGCGCACGTCAGGCGACGGCGCCGTCCTGGTCGTCGACGGCGGCGGCTCCCTGCGCACCGCCCTGGTCGGCGACCTCATCGCCGGCGCCGCCCAGGACAACGGCTGGGCGGGCCTGGTCCTGCACGGCGCCGTCCGTGACAGCACCGCCCTCGCCGGGCTGCGGCTCGGCATCAAGGCGCTGGGCACCATCCCGCGCAAGAGCGCCAAGGACTCCGTCGGAGCCGTCGACGTCCCCGTCACCTTGGGCGGAGTCACCTTCCGCCCCGGCGACATCCTGCACGCCGACGACGACGGCATCGCGCTCCTTCCCGAAGGCGCGGTGAGCTGACCCGTGGTGCTGAAGACCTTCGGGTGGTCGTTCGCGGTCACCGCGCTCGGCCTGGTGGCCGCGATCTTCTACGGGGGGTGGACCGCCTTCGG
>NZ_JBNGGE010000094.1:0-6722 GCF_049975785.1 Streptomyces sp. WG7 | reverse complement strand
GTCCGGACGGTGTGCTGTCGGCGATGGCGCAGGACTGCGTGACCGGTGAAGGCGCCGCCTTCGTCCCTGTCCTGCGCGAGGGCCGTCCCGAGCCGGAGACCGCCGTGACCGCCCTCGCCCACGCCCACGCCCGCGGTGTGACGGTCGACTGGGCCCGGTTCTTCGCCGGGACCGGCGCCCGCCGCGTGGACCTGCCCACCTACGCCTTCCAGCGCGAGCGCTACTGGCTGGAGGAGGCCGACGCCGTGACCTCCGGCGAGGACGTCAGCGGTACGTCCGGCGCCGTGGACGCGCAGTTCTGGGAAGCCGTCGACAGCGCTGACCTCGTGGTGCTCGCCGGCACCCTGGGCATCGACACCGGCCAGCCGCTGAGCGAGCTGCTGCCCGCGCTGTCGGCGTGGCGCCGGCGACGCCAGGAGGAGTCCGTCGTGGACGGCTGGCGGTACGGCGTCACCTGGAAGCCGATGGACATCCCCTCCGCCGGCCGCCCGTCCGGGACGTGGATCGTCGTGAGCACCGCGGAGGACGGGGAGGGAGGCCTTCCCGCCGTCTCCGACGCCCTGGCGGCACGCGGGGCGGAGGTACGGCACCTCGTCGTCACCTTCGCCGAGGCCGGCCGGGAGGCACTCGCGGGCCGGCTGCGCGAGGTCGCGGGAGCGGGCGGGGCCGGCGGTGTCGCGGGCGTCGTGTCGCTGCTGCCTCTCGCCGAGCAGCCGCATCCCGTGCATGCCGCCGTGCCCGCAGGGCTGTTGCTTACGGGAACGCTGGTGCAGGCACTGGGCGACATCGGCATGACGGCACCGCTGTGGTGTGTCACGTCGGGGGCCGTGTCGACCTCGGCGGTGGACCGCCTGACGAGCGTCGCGCAGGCCCAGGTGTGGGGTCTGGGACGGGTCGTGGCCCTGGAGCACCCCGACCGCTGGGGCGGACTCGTGGACCTGCCCGGCACCGTGGACGAGCGGGCCCTGGACCGGCTGCTCGGCGTGCTTACCGGCAGCGGAGGGGACGAGGACCAGGTCGCCGTACGCACGGGTGGCCTGCTGGCCCGCCGCATCCAGCACGACCCCCACCACGCGTTCGACCGCGCGCCGGTGGAGCAGCGTTCGCCGTGGCGACCCCGCGGCACCGTCCTCGTCACCGGCGGAACGGGCGCCCTCGGCGGCCACGTGGCCCGATGGCTGGCGGCACACGGCGCGGAGCACGTGGTGCTGGTCAGCAGGCGCGGGCCGCAGGCACCCGGCGCGGACGAACTGCTCGCCGAGATCGGCGCCCTGGGCGCCCGGGCCACGGCCGTGGCCTGCGACGTGACCGACCGCCAGGCCGTCGCCGACCTCCTGGCCGGGCTGCGCGTACCCCAGGCCGACGGAACGACCGGAACGGGTCTCACCGCCGTCTTCCACACGGCGGGCGCCGGGCAGTTCGCGCCGCTGGCGGAGACCGGCCCCGCCGACGTGGCCGACGTCGTCGCCGCCAAGGTCGCGGGCGCCACCCACCTGGACGAACTCCTCGGCACGGCCGAGCTGGACGCCTTCGTCCTCTTCTCCTCCATCGCGGGTGTGTGGGGCAGCGGCGGCCAAGCCGCCTATGCCGCCGCCAACGCCCACCTGGACGCCCTCGCTGAGCACCGCCGGGCCCGCGGGCTGACGGCCACCTCGGTGGCCTGGGGCCCTTGGGCCGAGGGCGGCCTCGTCGCCGACGACGGCGCGGAGGAGCAGCTGCGGCGGCGCGGACTGCCCGCGATGGCGCCGAAGCTGTCCCTCACGGCGCTCCAGCGCGCGCTGGACGGCGACGAGACCACCGTGATCGTGGCGGACGTCGACTGGGACCGGTTCGCCCCGGCCTTCACCGCCGCCAGGTCGCGCCCGCTGATCGGCGACCTGCCCGACGTGCGCCGCGCGCTCACCGCCGGACAGGAGGACGCCGGCACGGCCACAGACGAAGCCCCGGACCTCCAGGCGCAGTTGCAGGGGCTGACCGCGGCCGAGGCGGAGCGGGTCGTGCTCGACCTGGTCCGCGCGCAGGTCGCTGCCGTCCTCGGCCACCAGGGCACGGCGTCCGTCGACCCGGCACGCGCCTTCAAGGAACTGGGCTTCGACTCGCTGACCGCCGTCGAACTGCGCAACCGGCTCCAGACCGCGACCGGACTGCGCCTTTCGGCCGCCCTCGTCTTCGACCACCCGACCCCCGCGGCGCTGGCGGCGCACGTCCGGGCGGAAGCCGTCGGCGAGGACACCACCCCCGCACTGCCCGCCCTCGCGGAGATCGACAAGCTGGAATTCCTCCTGTCGTCCGTCCCCGAGGACACCACCGAACGCGCACGCGTCACCGCACGGCTCGAATCCCTCCTGGCGAACTGGAACAGGGCGGAACGAGCGGCCATCGGAGAGGGCGAGGACGAGGACATCGAAATCGCCTCGGCGTCCGCCGACGACCTCTTCGACATCATCAACAAAGAATTCGGAAAATCCTGAGCCGATGGCTGTTCCGACGACCCGCCCGACGTACGTACGGCATTTCGTGATTCCCCAAGGGGTGACGCTCCGGTGACCAGCGCGAACGAAGAGAAGCTTCTCGAGAACCTGAAGTGGATGACCGCCGAGCTGCGCCGGTCCCGCCGCCGAGTCCAGGAGATCGAGGCCGACGCGCGGGAACCCATCGCCATCGTGGCGATGAGCTGCCGTTTCCCCGGCGGCGTCAGGTCGCCGGAGGACCTGTGGCGACTGGTGGACGAGGGCGGCGACGCCATCTCCGGATTTCCCGGCGACCGCGGGTGGGACGTCGCGTCCCTCACCGACTCCGATCCCGACCGCAAGGGCGCCTTCTACAACACCGGCGGCGGATTCCTCGACGACGCGACGCTCTTCGACCCCGCATTCTTCGGGATATCGCCGCGCGAGGCCCTCGCGATGGACCCGCAGCAGCGCCAGCTGCTGGAGGTCACCTGGGAGGCGTTCGAGCGGGCCGGCATCGACCCCTCGACCGTGCGCGGCACCCGTACCGGCGTCTACGTCGGTGCCAGCGCGATGGGATACGGAGCCGACCTCAGGGAGGTCCCGGAGGAACTGGAGGGGCTGCTGCTGACCGGCGGCGCCACCAGCGTCCTGTCCGGCCGCGTCAGTTACGTCTTCGGGCTGGAGGGCCCGGCCGCCACCGTCGACACCGCGTGCTCCTCCTCCCTCGTCGCCCTGCACCTGGCGACCCAGGCGCTGCGCCAGCGCGAGTGCTCGCTCGCCGTCGTCGGCGGCGTGTGCGTGATGCCCAACACCGACGTCTTCGTCGAGTTCAGCCGCCAGCGCGGGCTGGCCCCCGACGGACGCTGCAAGTCCTTCGCCGCCTCCGCCGACGGCACCGGCTGGTCCGAGGGCGCGGGCGTGCTCCTCGTGGAGCGGCTGTCGGACGCACTCCGCAATGGGCATCCAGTGCTGGCCGTCGTGCGGGGCTCCGCCGTCAACCAGGACGGCGCCAGCAACGGGCTGACCGCGCCCAACGGGCCCTCGCAGCAGCGCGTCATCCGCCAAGCCCTCGAGAGCGCCCAGCTCTCCGCCGCCGAGGTCGACGTCGTCGAGGCCCACGGCACGGGCACCCGACTGGGGGACCCGATCGAGGCGGAGGCGCTGCTGGCCACCTACGGCAAGGACCGCCCCGAGGGGAACCCGCTGCGCCTGGGCTCCCTCAAGTCCAACATCGGCCACACCCAGGCGGCCGCCGGCGTCGCGGGCGTCATCAAGATGGTCATGGCGATGCGGCACGGCGTGCTGCCGCAGACCCTCCACGTCGACGAGCCCACCCCCGACGTCGACTGGTCGGCCGGCGACGTCGCCCTGCTCACCGAGCGCATGCCGTGGCCCGGGACGGGCGCGCCGCGGCGCGCCGCGGTCTCCGCGTTCGGCGTCAGCGGTACCAACGCCCACACCATCATCGAGCAGGCTCCGGGGCCCGAGGAATCCGAGGCCCCGGAGCCGCAGGCCGTCTCCCCGGCGCCCATGACCCCGTGGCCGCTGTCCGGGAAGGGGCAGGAGGCGTTGCGCGCCCAGGCCCGCCGCCTGTCCGCGCACGTTGAGGAGAACACCGGGCTGCGCGCGGTGGACGTCGCCGGCTCACTGGCGCAGGGACGCGCCTCGTTCGCGGACCGTGCGGTGGTCGTGGCCGAGGACCGCACGGGCCTGCTGGCGCGGCTGGGCGCCCTGGCCGAGGGCGACCCGGCCCCCGGTGTGGTGACCGGTTCGCCGGTCGCCGGCAAGCTCGCGTTCCTGTTCACGGGGCAGGGCAGCCAGCGCCCGGGGACCGGGCGCGAGCTGTACGCGGCGTACCCCGTGTTCGCGGACGCGCTGGACACGGTGTGCGCGCACTTCGAAGTGCCCCTGAAGGACGTGCTGTTCGGCGACGACAATGATCTGCTGAACGAGACGGCCCACGCGCAGCCGGCGTTGTTCGCGGTGGAGGTGGCGCTGTTCCGGCTGCTGGAGTCGTGGGGTGTGAGGCCGGACTTCGTGTCCGGTCACTCGATCGGCGAGCTAGCTGCTGCGCATGTGGCGGGGGTGCTGTCGCTGGATGATGCGTGTGTGCTGGTGGCGGCGCGTGGGCGGTTGATGCAGGCGCTGCCGGCGGGTGGCGTGATGGTCGCGCTGGAGGCGTCGGAGGACGAGGTCCTGCCGTTGCTGACGGAGCGGGTGAGTGTCGCGGCGGTGAACGGGCCGCGGTCGGTGGTGATCGCGGGTGACGAGGACGCCGCTGTCGCGGTCGTGGAGTTCTTCGGGGACCGGAAGTCGAAGCGGCTGGCGGTCAGTCATGCGTTTCATTCGCCGCACATGGACGGCATGCTGGACGCGTTCCGTGAGGTGGTGTCGGGGCTGTCGTTCGAGGCCCCGAGCATTCCGGTCGTCTCCAACCTGACGGGCGCCCTGGTCACGGACGAGATGGCGTCGGCGGACTTCTGGGTGCGGCATGTCCGGGAGGCCGTGCGCTTCCTCGACGGCGTCCGCGCGCTGGAGGCCGAAGGAGTCACGACCTGCCTCGAACTCGGCCCGGACGGTGTGCTGTCCGCGATGGCGCAGGAGTGCGTGACGGGCGAAGGCGCGGCCTTCGTCCCCGTCCTGCGGAAGGGCCGTGCTGAGGCGGAGAGTGCTGTCACGGCTCTGGCGCAGGCGTACGTGCGGGGCGTGGAGGTGGACTGGGCCGGGTTTTTCGCCGGCACGGGCGCACAGCGTGTCGACCTGCCCACCTACGCGTTCCGCCGGCAGCGCTACTGGATCGAGCCGGGCACCGGCGTCGGCGACGTGCGTGCCGCCGGGCTGGAGGCCGTGGACCACCCCCTGCTGGGGGCGGCCGTCGCCCTCGCCGACGGCGAAGGGTTCCTGCTCACCGGCCGCCTCTCCCTCGACACCCACCCCTGGCTCGCCGACCACGCCGTGTGGGGCTCCGTGATCCTGCCGGGCACGGCCTTCGTGGAACTGGCCGTCCGCGCCGGTGACCAGGTCGGCTGTGACGTCCTGGAGGAACTCACCCTCCAGGCCCCGCTCGTGCTGCCCGAGCACGGCGGCGCGCAGATGCAGATTCACGTCTCCGCGCCGGACGCCGACGGCACGGGCCGGCGCACCTTCACGCTCTCCTCCCGCGTCCAGAACGGCGCCGGCGACGAGTCGTGGGTGCGGCACGCCGACGGCGTCCTCGCCCGAGGCGCCGCCCGCCCGGACTTCGAGCTCACCCAGTGGCCCCCGGCGGGAGCCGAGCCCGCGGAGACGGACGACCTGTACGAGGTCCTGGACGGACTCGGTATGGGCTACGGGCCGGTGTTCCAGGGTCTGACGGCCGCGTGGCGCCTCGGGGAGAGCGTGTACGCGGACATCGCGCTGCCCGAGGGGCACGCCTCGGCCGCGCGGGACTTCGGCCTGCACCCCGCCCTCCTCGACGCCTGTCTGCACGCGCTGGCGCTGGGCGGGCTGGGCGGCACCGTGGGTGTGGGACGCCTGCCGTTCTCCTGGACCGGGGTGACCCTGCACGCCGCGGGCGCCGAGGCCCTGCGCGTCCACGTCGCGCGGAAGGGCACGGACGGCATACGCCTGGAGATCGCCGACACCTCTGGCGCACCGGTCGCCACCGTGGACGCCCTCGCCCTGCGTACCGTCTCCGCCGAGCAGGTACGCATCGCCGAAGCAGCCCACCTGGACTCGCTGTTCGGCATCGAATGGTCGTCCGTGACCGTCGCGGGTGGTGACGGCGCGCCGAGCCGGCGCTGGGCCGTGCTCGGCCGGGACGAACTCGGCCTGGCCTCTTCCACGGGCGCGGTCGTGGCGGAGTACGCCGGCCTTGCCGCGCTTCGCGAGGCACTGTCGGCGGGCGAGCCGGCCTTCGACGCCGTCTTCGCCCACCTGCCCGGAACCGGTGACGACGGCGTGGCCGGCACGGTGCACTCGGCCGTCCAGGGCGCGCTGGGAACCGTGCAGGAATGGCTCGCGGACGAGCGCCTCGCGGACACACCGCTGGTGTGGCTGACGTCGGGTGCCGTGACGACGGTGCCCGGTGGAGCGGTCGCGGACCTCGCGGGCGGTGCGGTGCGTGGTCTGCTGCGCTCGGCGCAGTCGGAGCACCCCGTCCGGTTCGTCCTCGTCGATCTCGACGGCGACCCTGCCTCCGTCCAGGCGCTCTCCGCGGCCCTCGCCACCGGCGAACCCCAGTTCGCGATCCGCCGCGGCACCGTCCACGTGCCCCGCCTGGCCCGGGTC
>NZ_JBNGGE010000093.1:0-7054 GCF_049975785.1 Streptomyces sp. WG7 | reverse complement strand
TGCGGACGGTCTTCCCCGACCTCGACGGCGAGCCCTACCAGCACATCCTCACCCCCACCGAAGCCCACCTCACCCTCACCGTGGAGGACGCGCGGTCGGTGGAGCGGCGGGATCGGCTGGTCCACGACATGGCACGGCACGGATTCGAGCTGGACCGGGAAATGCCGCTGCGCGCGACGCTGCTGACGACGGGGCCCGACGAGGCCATGCTCATGCTGACGTTGCATCACATCGCCGGTGACGGCTGGTCGATGGCGCCCCTGGCCGAGGACCTGGTGACCGCCTACGCGGCCCGGCGTGACGGCCGATCGCCGCAATGGTCCGAGATGCCGGTGCAGTACGCCGACTACGGCCTCTGGCAGCACGAACTGCTCGGCGAGGACACCGACCCCGACAGTCTGCTGCGCCGCCAGGCCGCGTACTGGACCGACCACCTGCGCGGCCTGCCCGACGTCGTGTGCCCGCCCACCGACCGGCCGCGGCCGTCCGAGGCGTCGCACAACAGTGAGATGCTGCCGTTCGAGATCGACGCCTCGACCCATGCCATCCTGCGGGAGCTGGCGCGGGCCCACGGGGCGACGCTGTTCATGGTGCTCCACGCGGGCCTCGCCGGGTTGATGTCGCGGCTCGGTGCCGGCACGGACATCGCGGTGGGCTCGCCCATCGCCGGCCGCACCGACGAGGGCCTCGACGACCTGGTGGGCTTCTTCGTCAACACCCTCGTCATGCGGACCGACACCTCGGGGCGGCCGTCCTTCGCCGATCTGCTGGCGCAGGTCAGGGAGACCAGCCTGGCCGCCTACACCCACCAGGACATTCCCTTCGAGTACCTGGTGGAGAAGCTCAACCCGCAGCGCTCCACCGCCCACCACCCGCTCGTCCAGGTCATGCTCACCCTCCAGAACACCGCGGAGGTGCGCTTCGACCTGCCCGGGCTCCAGGCACGGCTGGAGAACCCGGGGCAGGGCAGCTCGCAGTTCGACCTGCTGCTGAACATCGGCGAGACCTTCGACGAGAACGGCGGTCCGGCGGGCATCACCGGCTTCGTCGAGTACGCCACCGACATCTACGACCCCGACACCGTCGCGGCGTTCGGGGCCCGGTACGTACGGCTCCTGAACACCGCCGCGGCCGCCGCGGACCTGCCGATCGACACCCTCGACCTGCTCGCCCCGGAAGAACGCCGGCAACTGCTCGGCTGGTCGGGCGCGCACGGCTCGGCCCGGCCCGATCCGCTCACCCTGCCCGGCCTGTTCGCCGAGGCCGTGCGGCGCGCCCCGACGTCCCCGGCCGTCGTACGCGGCGGCGAGGAGCTGACGTACGCCGAACTGGACGCATGGTCGAACCGGATCGCGCGGCTGCTGGCCGACCGCGGCCTCGGTCCGGGCCGGCGGGCGGCGCTGCTGATGCGACGCGGACCCGGCCTCCTCGCCGCCCTGCTGGGCGTGCTGAAGACCGGCGCGGCCTACGTGCCCGTGGACCCCGACTACCCGGCGGACCGGCGGGCGTACATGCTCGGCGACGCGGAACCGGCGGTGGTGCTCGACGACGAGTGGGTCCGACAGGACCTCACGGACTGGCCCGACACGGGCCTCGGCATCACCGTCGACCCGGCGTACACCGCGTACGTGATCTACACGTCCGGTTCCACCGGCCGCCCCAAGGGCGTCGAGGTCACCCACGCCGGGATCGCCGGGCTTGCGGCGGCCAAGCGGGCCGCCTTCGCGCTGCGCCCCGGCGACAGGGTGCTCCAGTTCTCACCGTCCAGCTTCGACGCCATGGTCTCCGAGATGGTGACCACCTTCAGCGCCGCGGCGACCCTGGTGGTGCCCGAGGAGACCGGCATCGCCGGAGGGGAGCTCGCCGAGCTGCTCCAGCGCGAGCGGATCACCAACGCGACCCTCCCACCGTCCGTCCTGGTCACCCTGGAGGACACCCATGGGCCGGACCGGCTCACCGGACTGACCACGCTGGCTGTCGCGGGCGAGGCATGCCCGCCCGACGTGGCCGCGCGGTGGGCCCCGGGACGCCGGATGATCAACGCGTACGGGCCCACCGAGTCCACCGTGGGCGCCGCGATGAGCCAGCTGCCGGCCGGCCGGGAGACCGGAGTGGTGCCGATCGGGCGGCCCCTGCCCGGACTGGCCGGGCTGGTGCTCGACGAGCGGCTCGAACTGGCCCCGGCGGGCGTGTGGGGAGAGCTGTACGTGTCGGGGGCGGGCCTGGCGCGTGGCTATGTCGGCCGCCCCGGCCTGACGGCCGAACGGTTCGTCGCCTGCCCCTTCACCGGCCCCGGCGCGCGGATGTACCGCACGGGCGACCTCGCCCGCTGGAACGCCGACGGCCGGCTGGAATACCTCGGCCGTGCCGACGACCAGGTGAAGATCCGCGGCTTCCGGATCGAACCCGGCGAGATCGAGGCCGTGCTGCGCGGCCGCCCGGACGTCGCCCAGGCCGCCGTGACCGCCCACGAACAGCAGGACGGCGTGAGCCGGCTCGTCGCCTATCTGGTGCCGGAGGAGGGGCGCGAACTGTCGGTGCCGGCGGTACGGGACGCGGCGCGCCACCGGCTGCCCGACTACATGGTGCCCTCGGCCTTCGTCGTGCTCGACGCCGTGCCGCGCACGCCGAGCGGCAAGCTCGACCGGGCCGCGCTGCCCGCCCCCGACTTCACGAGCACCTCCAGGCGGGCCGCCCGCACACCGCAGGAACAGATCCTCGCCACCCTCTTCGCGGACGTCCTGGGTGTTCCGGTGGTGGGCGTGGACGACGACTTCTTCGGTCTGGGTGGTCATTCGTTGTTGGCGACCCGGTTGGTGAGTCGGGTGCGTGCGGTGCTGGGGGTGGAGTTGCCGTTGCGGGCGTTGTTCGACGCGCCGACGGTGGCGGGGCTCGCGGGTCGGTTGTCTGACGCGGGTTCGCGTCCGGTGCTGGAGCGGCGGGAGCGGCCGGAGGTGCTGCCGTTGTCGTTCGCGCAGCGCAGGCTGTGGTTCCTGTACAAGTTCGAGGGCGCGTCGGCGACGTACAACATGCCGCTCGTCCTCAGGCTCACCGGGAAGCTGGACATCGGCGCTCTGGAGGCCGCGCTCAACGATGTCATCGCGCGGCACGAGCCGCTGCGCACGATCTTCCCCGACACCGACGGACAGCCCTACCAGCGGGTACTGGACGCCGCGGACGTGCGCCTGCGACTGACGCCGGAGCCGGTCCCCGGAGACGGGCTCGACGCACGGGTGGAGGAGTGCGTCCGCCACCGCTTCGAACTCGACCGCGAGATCCCCGTCCGGCCCAGGCTGCTCAGCACCGGCCCGGACGCCCACATCCTCGTGCTGACCATCCATCACATCGCCGGGGACGGCTGGTCGCTCGGCCCGCTCGCCGACGACCTCAAGAGCGCCTACACCGCCCGCCGCGAGGGAGGGCGGCCGAGGTGGTCCGCACTGCCGGTGCAGTACGCCGACTACAGCCTCTGGCAACAGGAACTGCTCGGCGACGACACCGACCCCGACGCCCTCTTCGCCGGCCAGGCGGCCTACTGGGCCGAGCACTTGGCGGGCCTGCCCGAGGTCGTGAGCCTCCCCACGGACCGGCCGCGGCCCCCCGTCGCGTCCAAGCGCGGCGCCGAGGCCCGATTCACGCTCGACGCCCCCACACACGCCGCGCTGCGGGAGCTGGCCCGCTCGGCGGACGCCACCCTGTTCATGGTCCTGCACACCGGCCTCGCGGCCCTGCTCTCACGGCTGGGCGCCGGCACGGACATCGCGGTCGGCTCGCCCATCGCCGGACGCACCGACGAGAACCTGGACGAGCTGGTCGGCTTCTTCGTCAACACCCTGATCCTGCGCACCGACACCTCCGGCGACCCCGCGTTCGCCGATCTGCTGGCACAGGTCAGGGAGACCAGCCTGGCCGCCTACACCCACCAGGACATCCCCTTCGAGTACCTGGTGGAGAAGCTCAACCCGCAGCGCTCCACCGCCCACCACCCCCTCATCCAGGTCATGCTGGCCCTCCAGAACAACGCGGACCTGCGCTTCGACCTGCCCGGCCTGCACACCCAGCTCCTCGCCCCGGCCCCCGGCGGCTCACAGTTCGACCTCACCCTCAACCTGGTCGAAGGCTTCGACGAGGACGGCGGGCCCGCCGGGCTGACCGGCGTGATCGAATACGCCACCGACCTCTACGACGCCGCCACCGTGGACGCATTCGCGGCCCGCTGGACCCGCCTGCTGGCCGCCGCCGCCGAGGACCCGCACCGCCGCGTCGGCGCACTGGACATCCTCGACCCCGACGAACGGCGCACCCTGGACACGTGGAGCACATCGCCCCGCACCGAGACGGAGGCGACCCTCCCCGAACTCTTCGAGAGGCAGGTGCGCGCCACCCCGCACGCACCCGCGCTGATCGACGCCGACGGCACGGTCTCGTACGCCGAGCTCGACGCGCGCGCCAACCAGATCGCCCACTGGCTCATCACCCGAGGCGCGGGCCCCGAGTCACCGGTCGGCGTCGCCGTCAACCGCTCCCGAAACCAGATCGCCGTCGTCCTCGGCGTCCTCAAGGCCGGAGCGGCCTACCTGCCGATCGACCCCGGACATCCCGCCGAGCGGATCGCGTACCTGATCTCCGACGCCCGGCCCGCACTGGTGCTGGCCACCCGGCCCGTGGACGTGCGGGTGCCGCTCTCCCTCACCGACGACCCCGCTACCGCCGCCGCGTGGGACCGGCAGCCGACGCGGGCGCCCCGGGACAGTGACCGCACGGCACCCCTGTGCCCGTCCAACGCCGCGTACGTCATCTACACCTCGGGCTCCACCGGCACCCCGAAGGGCGTGACCGTCACCCACGCGGGCCTCGCCGGCCTGACCGCCACCGCCGAGCGCTTCGGCCTCGGCGAGGGCAGCCGCACCCTTCAGTTCACCTCGTCCAACTTCGACGTGTCCGTGATGGAACTCCTGACGGGCTTCACCGTCGGCGCCGCGCTCATACAGACCGGCACTGAGCACCTGGTCGGCGACGAGCTCGCCGCCGCGCTCGCCACCCACCGGGCCAGCCACCTCTTCATCCCGCCGTCCGTCCTGGCCACCCTCCCGGCCTCCGCCGAGTCCGCCCTGCCCGACCTGAGGTCCCTGGTGGTCGCGGGCGAGGCCTGCCCGCCCGCCCTGGCCGCACGCTGGTCCGCAGGACGCCTGATGATCAATGCCTACGGCCCGACCGAGGCCACCGTCTACGCCACCACCAGCCCGCCGCTCACCGGGGCGAACGCCCCCATCGGCACACCGGTCGTCGGTGCCCGCGTGTTCGTCCTGGACGGCGGCCTGGCCCCCGTGCCACCGGGCGTACCCGGCGAGCTGTACCTGGCGGGCCCGGGCCTCGCGCGCGGATACGTCCGCCGGCCGGGTCTGACGGCGGAGCGGTTCGTGGCGTGCCCGTTCGACGTGCCGGGCGGCCGGATGTACCGCACCGGTGACGTCGTCCGCTGGAACACGGACGGTCAACTCGAGTACCTGGGCCGGGTGGACGACCAGGTGAAGATCCGCGGGTTCCGGGTGGAGCCGGGCGAGGTGGAGGAGGCCCTGCGGCGGCTGCCCGCGGTGGGCCAGGCGGTCGTGGCACCGTTCGTGCACGGGGGCGAGTTGCGGCTCGCGGCATACGCGGTCCCCGTACCCGTGCCGGACGCCGAGGTGACCCCCGCGTCACTGCGCGCGGAACTTCAGGGCGTACTGCCGGGCTACCTCGTGCCGTCCACGGTCATTCTGCTGGACGCGCTGCCGCTGACACCGAACGGAAAGATCGACCGGGCAGCACTCCCCACACCGCAATACGCCGGGAACACCGCGACAGCGCCCCGCACACCGCAGGAGGAGATCCTGTGCGGCCTGTTCGGGGACATTCTGGGGGTGCCGTCGGTCGGGGTGGACGACAGCTTCTTCGACCTGGGTGGTCACTCGCTGCTGGCGACGCGTCTGGTGAGCAGGATCCGTCGCGTCATGGGCGTCGAACTGCCGCTGAGGGTGCTGTTCGAGGCGCCGACCGTCGCGAGGCTGGTACGTCATCTGGATTCGGGACAGGTGCGTCCGGCGCTGGAGGCGCGTCCGCGTCCGGAGTCGCTGCCGTTGTCGTACGCCCAGCAGCGGCTGTGGTTCCTGCACAAACTCGAAGGCCCCTCGGCGACCTACAACATGCCCTTCGCCCTCCGCCTCACCGGCGACGTCGACCACGACGCGCTGGAGGCCGCCATCAACGACGTCGTGGCGCGCCACGAGTCCCTGCGCACGGTCTTTCCCGAGAGGGAGGGCAGGCCGTACCAGTGCGTGCTGCCGGAGGACGAGGCCCGGGTGCCCCTCACCGTCGAGCCGGTCACGGAGCCGGCCGTCACCCCTCGTATCGCCGCGACCATCCGGCACGGCTTCCGCCTCGACCGCGACGTCCCCGTCCACGCCCACCTGCTCGACATCACCGGGAGCGACGACGCGGTCCTGGTGCTGGTGCTCCATCACATCGCGGGGGACGGGTGGTCGGCGGGCCCGCTGGCACGGGACCTGGTGGCGGCGTACGCGGCCCGCTCGGGAGGCGAGGCCCCGGCATGGCCGGCGCTGCCGGTGCAGTACGGGGACTACACCGTGTGGCAGCACGAGGTACTGGGGGACGTGGACGACCCGTCGAGCGTGGTGGGCGGCCAGTTCGCTTACTGGGCTCGTCAGTTGGAGGGCACGCCGGAGGAGGTGACGGTGCCGGGGGACCGGCCGCGTCCCGCTTCGGCGTCGTACGAGGGCGAAGTGATCGGCTTCGAGATCGGCGCCGACCTGCACGCCGGGCTGCGGGACCTCGCGCGGTCCGCTGACGTCACCCTGTTCATGGTGCTGCACGCCGGACTCGCGAGCCTGCTGTCACGGCTGGGTGCGGGATCGGACATCGTCGTCGGTTCGCCGGTCGCGGGACGGATGGACGAGGGGCTGGACGACCTCATCGGCTTCTTCGTCAACACGTTGGTGGTGCGGACGGATGTGTCGGGTGATCCGTCGTTCGGTGAGTTGTTGGGGCGGGTGCGTGA
>NZ_JBNGGE010000092.1:0-8203 GCF_049975785.1 Streptomyces sp. WG7 | reverse complement strand
CCCGCGACCTCGACCTCTCCGCCTTCGTGCTGTTCTCCTCCTTCGCCGCCACCTTCGGCGCACCCGGCCAGGGCAACCAGGCGCCGGGCAACGCCTTCCTCGACGCGTTCGCCGAGCACCGCAGGGCGGCCGGTCTGCCCGCGACCGCGATCGCCTGGGGCCCCTGGGGCGCCGGGGAGGGCGACGGCAGTGCGGTCGGCGACCGCATGCGCCGCCACGGGATCCTGACGATGGCGCCGGAGCGCACGCTGTCGGCTCTGCAGCACGTGCTGGACCGGGACGAGACGACGCTGACCGTCGCCGACATGGACTGGAGGCGGTTCACCCTCGCCTTCACCGCGGACCGCGACCGGCCGCTGCTGGGGGAACTCCCCGAGGCGCGGCGCGTGATCGAGTCCGCCGAGCGCGAGTCCGCCGACGACCTGGCGGGGGGCGTGCCGCTGACCCGGCAGCTCGCCGGTCTGCCGGAGGCCGAGCAGGAGCGCCTGCTCCTCGACCTCGTCCGCACCGCCGTGGCCGCCGTTCTCGGACACGCGGACCTGTCGGCCGTGGAAGCGAACCGGGCCTTCAAGGAGCTCGGCTTCGACTCGCTCACCTCGGTCGAACTCCGCAACCGCCTCGGGGCCGTGAGCGGACTCAAGCTGCCCGCCAGCCTGGTCTTCGACCACCCCACGCCGGCCGCCGTCGCTGTTTTCCTGCGCGCCGGAATCGTCCCCGACGCCGCGGCGGGCGGCGCCTCGCTCCTTGAGGAGCTGGACAAGCTGGAGGCCGTGCTGCAGCGGGGGACCGGCGACAATGTCGTACGGGCGCGGGTGACGATGCGGCTCCAGTCGCTGCTGGCCAAGTGGAACGAGAGCGACGAGCCGGAGCCGGCGGCCACGGTGGCGCCCGCGGGCGCGGAGGCCGGCACCGGGGCGGACCCGGCCGGCACCGGGGCGGACGACGTGGCGCAGCTCCAGGACGCCAGCGACGAGGAGCTGTTCGCGTTCATCAACAAGGGGCTCGGCCGGGCCTGAACCGTGGATCGGGTATTCGGCCGCCACCCGGCGGCCGAATACCCGAATCCCCGGGCCGCCCGGCTTCCGTCTGGCCCCGACAATTAGGGAACAGATGGCGGGGCATTATTGACGGGGGAGTCTTCGCCGGTCACCATGGTCGACACCCTTTGAATTGCCGCACGGCAGCCATGCCTCACGCAACCTGCGATGCAGGGGTCTGTAGGGGTCCGTTAGGGGTTATCCGCGGAATCGCGAGCTGAATATTCTGACCGCTGGCCAGCCGATTTGATCACCAAAGCGGCGGCTGCGTACCAGATGCGATTCCCGGATTTCCGACAATTTTCTGACGGCGCCTGCTGTAAAATAGGTGGTTGCGTTACATGGCGAATGAAGAGACGCTGCGGGACTACCTGAAGCTGGTGACGGCGGATCTGCATCAGACGCGTCAGCGGCTGCGCGACGCCGAGGCGAAGAGCCAGGAGCCGATCGCCATCGTGGGCATGGCGTGCCGCTACCCCGGCGGTGTGGCGTCGCCGGAGGACCTGTGGCGGGTCGCCGCCGAGGGCGTCGACGCGATCAGCGGCTTCCCGGCCGACCGCGGCTGGGACCTGGAGGCGGTGTTCCACCCGGACCCCGACCACCCGGGCACCAGCTACGCCGACCAGGGCGGCTTCGTCTCCGACATCGCCCGCTTCGACCCGTCGCTCTTCGGGATCTCGCCGCGTGAGGCGCTGGCCATGGACCCGCAGCAGCGGCTGCTGCTGGAGACGTCCTGGGAGGCGTTCGAGCGGGCCGGCATCGACCCGACGTCGATGCGCGGCAAGCAGGTCGGCGCGTTCGTCGGCACCAGCAACCACGACTACTTGGCGGCGCTGCTCAGTTCGTCCGAGAACATCGAAGGCTACATCGGCATCGGCAACGCGGCGAGCGTCGCGTCCGGCCGGCTCTCCTACACCTTCGGCCTGGAGGGGCCGGCGCTGACGGTCGACACCGCCTGCTCGTCCTCGCTGGTCGCCCTGCACCTGGCCGTCCAGGCGCTGCGAAACGGCGAGTGCACGCTGGCGCTGGCGGGCGGCGCCACGCTCATGTCCGCCCCCGGCACCTTCGTCGACTACAGCAAGCAGCGGGGCCTCGCCGACGACGGCCGCTGCAAGGCGTTCTCCCCGGAGGCCGACGGCTTCAGCCTCGCCGAGGGCGTCGGCGTCCTCCTGGTGGAGCGGCTGTCCGACGCGCGCCGCAAGGGCCACCCCGTCCTCGCCGTGGTCCGCGGGTCCGCCGTGAACCAGGACGGCGCCAGCAACGGCCTCACCGCCCCCAACGGCCCGTCCCAGCAGCGCGTCATCCTTCAGGCACTCTCCAATGCCCGGCTCACCCCCGACGAGGTCGACGCCGTCGAGGCGCACGGCACCGGCACGAGCCTCGGCGACCCCATCGAGGCGCAGGCGCTGCTCGCCACCTACGGCCAGGACCGCCCCGACGGCAGGCCGCTGTGGGTCGGCTCGCTCAAGACGAACATCGGCCACGCCCAGGCCGCCGCCGGTGTGGCGGGCGTCATCAAGAGCGTGATGGCGATGCGGCACGGTGTGCTGCCGCGCCTCCTCCACCTGACCGAGCCGACGCCCCACGTCGACTGGTCCGCGGGAGCGGTGTCGCTGCTCGCCGAGGCGCTGCCCTGGCCCGAGGGCGACCGGCCGCGCCGCATCGGCGTGTCGTCCTTCGGCATGAGCGGCACCAACGCGCACATCATCCTGGAAGGCGCCGAGACCGCGTCCGACCCGGCGGAGTCCGCTGCACCGGCCGATTCCGCCGATTCCGCCGATCCCGCCGGCCCGGCGGCCGGCACGGCCGCCCTGCCCGTCGTCCTGTCCGGCCGGACCGAGGCCGTCCTGCGCGCGCAGGCCGCCGCGCTGCACGCCCACGTCACCGCCCGCCCCGACCTCCGCGTCGCGGACGTCGCGTACTCGCAGGCGCTCACCCGGGCCGCCCTCGACCGCCGCGCCGCGGTGGTCGCCGACGACCGCGACGGCCTGCTCGCCGGGCTCGCCGCACTGGCCGCGGCGGACACCTCCGCCGACGTCGTCGAGGGGAGCGCCGGCGAGGGCAAGCTCGCCTTCCTCTTCACCGGCCAGGGCAGCCAGCGGCTCGGCACGGGCCGGGACCTGTACGCGACGTACCCGGCGTTCGCGCAGGCCCTGGACGCGGTGTGCGCGCACATGGACGCGCACCTCGACCTGCCGCTGAAGGACGTGCTGTTCGGCGAGGACGCGGACCTGCTCGACCGGACGGAGTGGACTCAGCCGGCGCTGTTCGCCGTCGAGGTGGCCCTGTTCCGGCTGGTCGAGTCCTGGGGCCTCAGGCCGGACTACCTGGCCGGTCACTCCATCGGCGAGATCGCCGCGGCCCACGTGGCGGGGGTGTTCTCGCTGGAGGACGCCTGCACACTGGTCGCCGCCCGGGGCCGGTTGATGCAGGCGCTGCCCACGGGCGGTGTGATGATCGCGCTGGAGGCGTCGGAGGACGAGGTCCTGCCGCTGCTGACCGACCGGGTGAGCATCGCCGCGGTCAACGGGCCGCAGGCGGTGGTCATCGCGGGCGACGAGGACGCGGCCACGGCGATCGCGGAGTCCTTCGCGGGACGGAAGTCGAAGCGCCTGGCGGTCAGTCACGCCTTCCACTCGCCCCACATGGACGGCATGCTGGAGGCGTTCCGCGAGGTGGTGGCCGGGCTGTCGTACCAGGCCCCCCGCATCGCGGTCGTCTCCAACGTCACGGGTGACCTGGCCGGCGAGGACATGGCCTCCGCCGGCTACTGGGTGCGCCACGTCCGTGAAGCCGTCCGCTTCCTCGACGGCATCCGCCGGCTGGAGAGCCGCGAGGTCACCACGTACCTCGAACTGGGCCCCGGAGGAGTCCTCTCGGCCCTGGGCCAGGAGTGCCAGACCGCCACGGGGCACCGGGCCGCGGCCTTCCTGCCCGTACTGCGCACCGGCCGCTCCGAGGCCCGGTCGCTGACGGCGGCGGTCGCCGGCGCCTACGCGCGCGGGCAGTCCCCGGACTGGCAGGCGCTGTTCGCCGGCACCGGCGCCCGCCGTGTCGACCTGCCCACCTACGCCTTCCAGCGCGAGGCGTACTGGCCGCGGGACGCCTTCTCCTACCTGGCGGACCCCTCCGAGGACGGCCGGCCCGCCGCCACCGACGCCAGGTTCTGGGAGGTCGTCGACAGCGAGGACCTGGCCGCCCTCGCCGACACCCTCGGCATCGAGGGCGACCAGCCGCTCAGCGCCGTGCTGCCCGCCCTGTCCGCCTGGCACCGCCGCCACCGCGACAGCGACCGGATCGACCAGTGGCGCTACCGCGTCCGGTGGCAGCCGCTGACGGACCTGCCGCCCGGACGGCTCACCGGGCAGTGGCTGCTCGTCCTGCCCGCCGCGCACGAGGACGACCCGTGGGCGCGCGCCGCCCGGGAGATCCTGACCGCGCGCGGCGCCACCGTGCGCACGCTCGTCCTCGACCCGGCCGCCGACGACCGCGCGGCCGTCGCCCGGCGCCTGGACGAGGACGGTGCCGCGCCCGGGGACCTCTCCGGCATCCTGTCCCTCCTCGGACTCGACGAGCGGCCGCACCCCGAGGACCCCGCACTGCCCGCCGGGCTCGCCGCCACCGCCGCCCTCGTCCAGGCGCTCGGCGACGCCGGAGCCGAGGCGCCGCTGTGGAACGCCACCCGGGGCGCGGTCTCCACCGGCCGTTCCGACCGCCTCACCAGCACCGCACAGGCCCAGGTCTGGGGCCTGGGCCGCACCGCCGCGCTCGAACTGCCCGGCCGCTGGGGCGGTCTGGTCGACCTGCCGCGGACGCCCGACGACCGCGCCGTCGGCAGGCTCGCCGACATCCTCGGCGCTCCCGGCAGCGAGGACCACCTCGCCGTGCGCTCCACCGGGGTCTTCGTCCGCCGACTCGTCAGAGCCCCCCGCCAGGAGCGCCCCGCCGGCGAGTGGACCACGACCGGCACCGCGCTGGTCACCGGCGGCACCGGCGCCCTCGGCCGGCACATCGCCCGCATGCTCGCCCGCGCGGGCGCCGGCCACCTCCTGCTGCTGAGCCGCCGCGGCCCGGACGCGGAGGGCACCGGCGAACTCGCCGCGGAACTGAACGCCCTGGGCGCCGAGGTCACCTTCGCCGCCTGCGACGTCGCCGACCGCCAGGCGGTCGCGGCACTGCTCGCGGGCATCCCCGCCGAACACCCCCTGACCACCGTCGTCCACGCCGCGGGCGTCCTCGACGACGGAGTCCTCGACGCGATGACGCCGCGCCGCCTCGCGGACGTCCTGCGGCCCAAGGCGCACGCCGCGCAGATCCTGGACGAGCTGACGCGCGGCCTCGACCTGTCCGCGTTCGTGCTGTTCTCCTCCGTCGCCTCCACCTTCGGCGCGGCGGGCCAGGCCAACTACGCCGCCGCCAACGCCCACTTGGACGCCCTCGCCGAACAGCGGCGCGCCGACGGCCTGCCCGCCACCGTGCTCGCCTGGGGCGCCTGGGCCGAAGGCGGCATGGCCACCGGCGAACTCGTCACCGAGCGGCTGCGGCTCGCGGGCCTTCCGGCGCTTCCCCCCGACCTCGCCGTCGCGGCGCTGCGCTCGGCGCTCGCGCAGGACGAGACCTCCGCCGTCGTCGCCGACGTCGACTGGCGGCTGCTCGCCCCCGGTCTCGCCTCCGTACGCCCCTGCCCGCTGATCGCCGACCTTCCCGAGGCCGCGCAGGCGCTCGCCGGAGCGGCCGGGACGACTGCCGCCCCCGGGAGCGACACCGACACGTTCGCCCACCGGCTGGCCGACGCTTCCGAAGGCGAACGCGACGCCGTCGCCCTGGAGTTCGTCCGCGCCCAGGTCGCGGCCGTCCTCGGTCACCCCGGACCGGAGTCCGTCGACCCCGGCACCGCCTTCCGGGACCTCGGCTTCGACTCGCTGACCGCCGTGGAGATCCGCAACCGCCTCGCCGCCCGCACCGGCCTGCGGCTCCCCGCCACGCTGATCTTCGACTACCCCGACTCCAACACCCTCGCGGACTTCCTCCGCGGCGAGGTGCTCGGCGGCCAGGGCACGGACGCGGACCGCCGCGCCCCCGCCACCACCGCCCCGGCCACCGACGACGACCCCGTCGCCATCGTCGCGATGAGCTGCCGCTTCCCCGGCGGCGTCCGCACACCCGAGGACCTGTGGCAGCTCCTCGCCGGCGGCCGTGACGCGGTCTCCGGGTTCCCCGCCGACCGAGGATGGGACCTCGACGGGCTCTACGACCCCGAGGGCGCGGCCGAGAACAGCAGCTACGTCCGCGAAGGCGGATTCCTCCAGGACGCGGGCCACTTCGACCCCGCGTTCTTCGGCATCTCGCCGCGCGAGGCGCTGGCCATGGACCCGCAGCAGCGCCTGCTGCTGGAAACCTCGTGGGAGGCCTTCGAGCGCGCCGGCATCAACCCCACGACCGTCCGCGGCGAGCAGATCGGCGTCTTCACCGGCACCAACGGCCAGGACTACCTCAACGTCATCCTGGCCGCCCCCGGCGGCGCCGAGGGCTTCATCGGCACCGGCAACACCGCGAGCGTCGTCTCCGGCCGCATCTCCTACGTCCTCGGTCTCGAGGGCCCGGCGGTGACCGTCGACACCGCGTGCTCGTCGTCGCTGGTCGCCCTGCACTGGGCGATGCAGGCGCTGCGCCAGGGCGAGTGCTCGATGGCCCTGGCGGGCGGCGTCACCGTGATGTCCACGCCCGCGTCCTTCATCGACTTCAGCCGGCAGCGCGGGCTCGCGGAGGACGGCCGGATCAAGGCGTTCGCCGCCGCGGCCGACGGGACGGGCTGGGGTGAGGGCGTCGGCATGCTGCTCGTCGAGCGGCTGTCCGACGCGCAGCGCAACGGCCACCCGGTCCTCGCGCTCGTGCGCGGCTCGGCCGTGAACCAGGACGGCGCCAGCAACGGCCTGACCGCGCCCAACGGCCCGTCGCAGCAGCGCGTGATCCGCCAGGCCCTGGCCGGCGCCGGTCTGGCGGCCACCGACGTGGACGCGGTCGAGGCGCACGGCACCGGCACCACGCTCGGCGACCCGATCGAGGCCCAGGCCCTGCTGGCCACCTACGGCCAGAACCGGTCGCCGGAACAGCCCCTGTTCCTGGGGTCCGTCAAGTCCAACCTCGGCCACACGCAGGCCGCCGCCGGTGTCGCGGGCATCATGAAGATGGTGCTCGCGATGGAGCACGGCGTGCTGCCGGCGACTCTGCACGTGGACGAGCCCACCCCGCACGTCGACTGGACGGCGGGCGACATCACGCTGCTCACCGAGGCCCGGCAGTGGCCCGAGACCGGGCGGCCCAGGCGAGCCGGCATCTCCTCCTTCGGCATCAGCGGCACCAACGCCCACACGATCGTCGAACAGGCCCCGCAGACCGTCGAGTCCGGCGACTCCACGACGCGCCGTCCCGGCCCCGTGCCGTGGGTGCTCTCCGCCAGGACCGAGGACGCCCTGCGCGAGCAGGCACGTCACCTGCGCTCCCGCGCCCAGGCCGACCCCGGCCTGCGCCCGGAGGACCTGGGACTCTCCCTCGCCACCGGCCGCACCGCCTTCGAACGGCGCGCCGCGGTCGTCGCCGCCGACACCGAAGGACTGCTGGCCGGGCTCGCGGCACTCGCGGACGGCCGGTCGGCAGCACAGACGGTGACGGGCTCCCCGGCGGCCGGCAGGTCGGCGTTCCTGTTCACGGGACAGGGCAGCCAGCGGCTGGGCATGGGCCGGGAGCTGTACGCGGCGTTTCCGGTGTTCGCGGACGCGCTCGACGCGGTCTGCGCGCACATGGACACCCACCTCGAAGTGCCGCTGCGAGACGTGCTGTCCGGGGACGACGTGGAGGCGCTCGACCGGACGGAGTTCACGCAGCCTGGGCTCTTCGCCGTCGAGGTGGCGCTGTTCCGGCTGCTGGAGTCGTGGGGTGTGAAGCCGGACTTCCTGTCGGGTCACTCCGTCGGCGAGATCGCCGCCGCGCATGTGGCGGGTGTCCTGTCGCTGGAGGACGCGTGTGCGCTGGTGGCGGCGCGTGGGCGGTTGATGCAGGCGCTGCCGACCGGCGGTGTGATGGTCGCGGTGCAGGCGTCGGAGGACGAGGTCCTGCCGCTGCTGAACGACCGGGTGAGCATCGCCGCGATCAACGGCCCACAGGCG
>NZ_JBNGGE010000091.1:0-8630 GCF_049975785.1 Streptomyces sp. WG7 | reverse complement strand
GGCTGTAGCTCGTCCGCCCGGACCAGACGATGTGGAGCGGCAGGTCCACGTTGCCCTCGACGGGACCGGCCAGCTCCTGCAAGCGCTCGGGCAGTCGGCTGCGGTAGCGGTCCCGCAGCACCTCGGCGCGGGGCGCGGTGGTCGTCGTGTCCATGCATCCAGTATCACTGCTGGGAGGCGGCGGCATGGCGGATACGGGGGCCCCTGTCGCACGTACGTCGGGCGGGCGCCCGCCCTTCCCTCGGACATCTCACCCAGTGGGCGCTTAGAGGTCCTGACAAGGCGCTGGACGTGGCGGTGGGTGATCAGGCAGGTGGCGAGGCCGAGGAAGGCTTCATGGAAGTCGTCGCGTCTCTCCCAGCGGATCCGCAGGCGGCGGAAGCCGTGGAGCCAGGCGATCGTGCGCTCGACGACGTAGCGGAGGTGCCCAGGCCAGTGCCGTGCGGCTCGCCCCGTTTCGCGATCACGGGGCGGATCCCGCGCTGCCACAGCAGGCGGCGGTACTTGTCGTGGTCGTAGCCGCGGTCGGCCAGGAGCGCGTCGGGGCGCCGGCGGGGTCTGCCGACCCGGCCCGCGACGGCGGGGATCTTGTCGAGCAGCGGCTCGAGCTGGGTGACGTCGCCCGCGGTTTCCGCCGGTCAGCGACACCGCGAGCGGGATGCCCTGTCCGTCGACGATGAGGTGGTGCTTGCTGCCCGGCCGTGCGCGGTCGACCGGGCTCGGCCCGCTTTTGGGCCCCGCCGGGCAGCCCGCACGTGCGAGGAGTCGATCACCGCCCGCTCCCAGTCCAGCTGGTTCTTCGACCGCAACTCGTTCAGCAGCAGCTGGTGGAGCTGGTCCCAGACGCCGGCCTCGTTCCAGGCCGCCAGGCGCCGCCAGCAGGTCATGCCCGAGCCGAAGCCGAGTTCCTGCGGCAGGTACTCCCACTGGATGCCGGTGTGCAGGACGAAGAGGATGCCGCACAGGGCCTGGCGGTCCGGCACCCGCGGTCTGCCCTCGACCTTCTTCGGACCTGGTTTCGGCAGCAACGGCTCGATCAGCGACCACAGTTCATCCGACACGATCCACGGCCGCGACTGACGGTATCCCATACCCAGACCTACGAGCAGAGAGGCCGACAGACTCATGATCAGCAACTTTTGTTAGCGCCAGTTAGCGCATCATCGCCTACCCGTGCAGGCCCCCAGGTGGCGCGGCAACCGGATGCCCTGCGGACCCGGGACCAGCCCCGCTCGCGGGCGCGGGTGATCATGACGCAGCAGGTTACGCGGAGGGCCGCCGCCGTGGATTCGGCAGCGGCTTTGATCTCGGTGTCGGAAATGACTACGTTGCCGAAGCCGAGGCCCATGGCGCCAGCGCAATGGACGAGAAGGACACCGGGGCGGGCCAGGTCAGGGTAGCGGCCGGAGGGGGCAGGCGGCATCCACAGGGCACGCCGCTTCGGCTCCGAATGCAGCTGGGACAAGGCCACCGTGCACCCCCTGGGGTCGAACTGCCCGTTCACTCCGGACAGTTGCACGGTGGCCTGCCAGTTGAGCAGGGAGCAGACACCGGCAGACGGTGCACCCCAGGGAGCAGAACCCGCGCACTCAACCGCGGAGATCCCCTACACCACTCAGCGGGACGCCATCCGGAGATGCAGCAGAGACCTCCTCTTCGAGCGTCAAGAATCTCCGAACGCACCTCGGAAGGCGTCGCCCATGCAGGCCCCTCCCTCACGGACCCTCAGGTCAGCAAGTTACAGAGAGCAATCCGACCCCTCGAACCGCTACCCGGGGGGTGCCTCTATGTCTTTCGTCAAGGCACCCCTGCCGGGTTTGGGGTGGTTCGGGTTTGCTGGGGTCATGCGGCGAGTTCGACGTCTTCGGGGGTGCGGGGTTCGTAGAAGGTGCCGTCGCGGAGCATGGCGAACAGGACGCTGATGCGTTGGCGGGCGAGTCGGAGGAGGGCCTGGGTATGGGTTTTGCCGCGGGCTCGCTGGCGGTCGTAGTAGGTGCGGGAGGCCGGGTCGGCGTTCATGCAGGCGAAGGCGGACAGGAACATCGCCCGTTTGAGCTGCCGGTTTCCGCCGCGGGGTGCGTGTTCGCCGTGGATCGAGGTCCCCGACTGCTTGGTGGTGGGGGCGAGGCCGGCGTAGGAGGCGAGGTGGGCGGCGGTGGGGAAGCTGGTGCCGTCGCCGACGGTGACCAGCAGGACGGCGGCGGTCCTGACGCCGACGCCGGGCATCGACGTCAGGACCTGGGAAAGAGGGTGGGCCTCCAGCAGGGTGTTGATCTGGGCTTCCATGGCCCGGCGCTGGGTGTGGACGGCGGCCAGGGAGGCTGCCAGGGTGGGGATGACGATGTCGAGGGTGCCCGTGCCGGGGACGACGACACTCTGTTCGTCGAGCGCGTCGAAGACGTCGTCGATCAGCCGGGCGGCCATGCGGGGAGCTTTCGGGCGGATCAGCTCCACGAGTCTGCGGCGGCCGGCCTTGCGCAGGGCGGACGGAGAACCATGACGCTCCAGCAGCCAGGTCACGGCCTGGTGGTCGAGGCGGGGGCCCAGGACGCGTTCGAGGCTGGGGTGGAACTGGGTGAGCAGGCCGCGTATCCGGTTGGACGTGCGGGTGGCCTCGGCCGCGAGGTCCTGGTCGAAGCCGACGAGGACGGTGAGTTCGGCGGTGATCTCGTCGGTCGGTTCCAGGGACCGCAGGGTGTGCGGCATGGTGCGGGCCGCGTCCGCGATCACGGCCGCGTCCTTCGCGTCGGTCTTGGCCTCGCCGGGGTAGAGGTCGGCGATCCGGCGCATGGCCAGGCCGGGCAGGTAGGCCACCTGGCAGCCCGCGTCACGGGCGACGGTCAGCGGCAGGGCGCCGATCGAGGCGGGCTGGTCGACGATCACCAGGACGGTGCCGAACTTGGCGGCCAGTTTGTCGAAGACGGCCCGTAGTCTCGGCTCGCTGTTGGGCAGCTGCTTGTCGAAGACCTTCTTCCCGGCCGGGGTGAGTCCGTGGCCGTGGTGGGCACTCTTGCCGACGTCCAGGCCCAGGAACACGCCCAGTCTTCGGTGTCGAACACTGCGCTCTCCACTCCTCCAGTGCGGCCGGCCTTGGCATCGGTGTCGTACTCGCGCATCCACGTTATGCAGACCTGCCGCCCGCAAACTGTCCGGCGTTGCGCCGGACCGGACGGTGGCCGGACCTCTCATCAGCGTCTCCGACGGCACCTCCCGGGCCCGGTGACACCACCCCCCAGGTCATCGACTTCGACAGGGGGACACAGTCATGCCGGGCCCGGAGGCCAGCGGCCCCATTGCGGAGCCGCGAAGAACATAACGGGGGAAAACAGGTCGAGCAATCCGCCCAGACAGCAAAAGCGCAGGTCAGGACCCCTTGTCCTCAGACTCGAGAATCGCCACGCACTCCACCTGCGGTCATCGGAAGCAGGCGCCCGAGAGCGGGCAGGTAACTGCCATTGAGCAGTTACCCAAGGAAAGAACGCTCCCGCTGTTGGTGATCTTCACGTAGTGCTCGGCCGTGCGTTCGGAGAGCTGGCCGAGAGAGCGGCAGATGCGGGTGAGTGTGGCGCCGACGCGCAGGAGGTCGGTGGCCAGGGTGTGGCGGGCTTGGTGGGCGACGTAGGCGCCGCCGAAGTCGAGGTCGGCGACCCAGGTCTTGAGGCGCTGGTTGAAGTGTCCGTAGGAGATCGGCTGCCGGCCGTCAGGGTTACGGATGCGGGAGGGGAAGCAGGGCCAGGCTGGGACGTTCACTGGCCGGTCCCGCCCGCGTAGTACCCGGCCGTGTGCCGGGCGGTATCCTTGCGGGCCCGCGTGCGCAGCGTCTTGCCGGTGATCTCTGCCTCCGCAGCCACCGCCGCGTACGTGCGCCTGTCACGGGAGACTCAATGCAACGCGACTGCGTCCTTCCTCCGATACTCCTCCGAGTACGGAGACTGGCGCCCCACCTGGACATCCCTTCCTGAACCTCGAAGGTCCATTGTCAAGGTGTCTACCCCGAAGGGTCAGCCTGAACGTTTCATCGGGAAGGATCTGAATACCCGTTTCAGCACATCCCATCCGACTCCACGGAAAGGTGGATACCATGTCCGCTGTTCTCACCGGCAGTCCGCTGGCCGGCCGCGTTGCGGTGGTCACCGGGGCCTCCAGCGGCATCGGCGAGGCCACTGCGGCACGACTCGCTCATCTGGGTGCCGACGTGGCCCTCCTCGCGCGCCGCAAGGACCGGCTCGATGCGCTCGCGGAACGCATCTCGGCCGACGGGGGAAAGGCCCTGCCCCTTAGCGTCGATGTCACCGACCGTGCCGCCGTTTTAGGCGCCGCGGAGCAGATCGGCGCCGAACTCGGACGCGTGGACCTCGTCTTCGCCAACGCCGGCGTGCAGCTGATCTCTGAGATCGGTGCCCTCAGGACCGAGGAGTGGGACGCCCAGATTGATCTGAACATCAAGGGCGTCATGAACACCGTCCAGGCGTTCGTACGCGGCCTGGAGGAGAGCGCGGCCGCCGGGGACCCGGCGGACCTGATCGTCACGTCCTCCATCGCGGCCACGCGCGTCCTGGAGAAGTTCTCCGTCTACTCCGGCACCAAGGCCTACCTGAGCCACCTCACCCGTCTCCTGCGGACGGAACTCGGCCGCAAAATGGTGCGCGTGTCCACCGTCGAACCCGGCATGGTCGACACCGAACTGCCCGACCACGTCACCGACCCGGACGCCTCCAGGCTCATGGCCGACCTGCTGCAACAGATCGACTGCCTCCAGCCGGAGGACATCGCCGAGACGGTGGCGTTCATCGCCTCGCTCCCCCGCCACGTGAACCTGACGGAGATCACCGTTCTCCCCACAGAACAAGCCGTCTGACCCCGCTACCCGAGACCCCGCGAGACCGGGCGTGCACCGCCCCGGGGGAATTGCCAACCGCTTCCCCCGGGGTGTTCGGACTGTCCGTGATCGCGGGGGCGGTGGTCGGGCTCGGCGTCCACGCTGTCGGCCACACCAGCGACTTCTTCCTCTTCGCGATCACCGGCGCTCTGGCGGGCGCCCTGGCTGCCGTCGGCCTCGACGCCTACCGGCGCTTTTCCCTCCTCACAAAGCCGAACCGTCCACCGGCGCAGGCCCGGCTCCAAAACTCCGGCACGACTCACCGCGGCCTCCGCCCTCTCAGGAAATCAAGGCCTCCGTCAAACCCGGGGCGGTTCAATCAGCGAATAGACCAGAGACGGGCTCGCCGGAGCGTTGCGTCAGTAGCGCACTCGACGGCGCGTCAGCCAGCTGGAACTGGCCGTGCGTGCCGGAACCACGCAGCGGCACGTCAGCTTCATCGAGAGCGGACGGTCCACCCCCGGTCGATCATTGAGCGTTTTCAGCGCTGACGCTCCAAGGTGAGGACCGCTGCGGTGATTGACGACAGGCACGGCGAGGCATGACCTGGCTGGCAGCGCCTGAACTTCACCGAACGCCTCCGCCGTAATGCCCAGGCCCGTGGAGCAGGCGCGGCTTGGCGCATGGCCCGCCGCCTCCGGGGCAGCCGACAGACACGTCTTAGGCCAAGGAGTTCCATCATGATGGTCGTAGGAATCGTCGCCGTGTGCGTCGTGCTCGCCGTTCTCGCTTTCCTCGTACCGCGCCTCTCCCGCCACCCGCAACGCGGAACCCAGCGCACGCTCGGCGTCGGTTCACGAGCCGGCGGGAAAGCTCCCGGCATCCTCGGCCGCGCCTTCAGCAAGCCCTTCGGGAGCAGTTCCAGGGCCGTTGGTCGCAGCGGTTCGGCCGGTCGGCGGCCCCGTGGCCGCATGCCGTTCTGACGGGCGCGGTACTCCGTCGTGATCCCTGGGAGAATCACCCTCAGGCCTGCCATCTGGACCCAAAATCTCACGTCTGCAGGCGTGTTGAGAATTGCCCAGGGCACTCGGTACGGCGTGCGGGCGTGAAGTGACATCTGCGGTTACTCATTGAAGAGGTGTTGGGGAGATGGGGATGCACATGCGTGTCAAGGGGACGAAAACCGGGGCGATCGTGGTTTCCGCGATCATGGGAAGCGTCGTCCTGTCCGGATGTGGCGGGGGTGGCGAATCCGAGGCGAAGGGGAGCAACGCGTCGCCGAGTACGAGCGGAAGCGACGGCGCCCCCGAGCAGAGTACGACGGAAGTGCGAGCGGCCTACGACAAGACGGCCGAAGCCGAGTCGGCACGGATGACGATCCAGATGAAGCTCTCAGCGGCGGGCAAGACGATCACGTCCGACGGCAAAGGCGTCATCGACCTGGCCGAGGGGGACAGCGTCATGACCCTCACCGTGCAGGACAAGAGCATCGAGCAGCGCGTGGTCGACCAGGTCCTCTACCAGAAGTCCCCCGACCAGAAAGCCCCCGGCGGCAAGCCCTGGATCAAGATCGACCTGAAAAAGGTGGCCGCGCAGCAGGGGATGAGCAACCAACAGATCGGCGACCCCGCGCAGACCGCCGCCTACGCCAAAGCGATCACCGACAAGGACGTCAAGAAGGTCGGCACCGAGAAGATCGACGAAGTCAACACCACGCACTACAAGGTCTCCGTGGACGTCTCCGAACTGCCGGGCGGCGACCAGATGAGCAAGCAGCTCGGCCCAACACTGCCCATGCAGGTCTGGCTCGACGACGAGGGCCGGCTCCGGCAGCAGCAAATCGACATGACCGTCAAGGCTCCCGCTTCCGCGAAGCCCGGCAACAGCGCGCCCCCGAAGCAGCTCAAGATGAGCACAGTGATGCAGTTCTCCGACTTCGGCACCGAGGTCGACGCCGAGGCCCCGCCGGCCGGGCAGGTGGCCGACATGACCGACAAGGCTCTTCAGAACAGCCAGCAGCCGAGCTGAACTGCACAGAGCGAGGTCTTCGAGGAGAAACCACCGCTTGTCACCGTCCTTGGCCATGCACCTCCGCCCATGTACGGCCCCGGGTGAAGCCGGGTACGATCCGCCGCCCGCGCTGCCGCGGCAGCAACCGGCGGGTCCGTCACGCATGGGTGCAGCAGGCCGGGTTACCTGGCGGGCAGGCCGTGCCGGCAGCGTTCGCCATGGGGCCGGCGCGACCGAGGCGCTCCCGGTTCGGACCCGAGCCGGGAGCGCCGCGCTGCGCGGAGCCGCAGTCGGCCCGGCGGGAGACGGTCCGCCCACACCCGGGCGTCCTCGTCCGGAGCAGGCACGCGGACCACGGCGTCGGCCAGCGTGTGCAACTTGATGTTGCACTGCTGCGACACCGTCCTCAACAGCTCGAACCCCTCCCCCTTGTCACCCAGGCCGTACCGCTTGACCAACAGGTCCTGAGCGGCCGCCGCACCCTCGTGGGCCAGACGCCGATTCCGGTCCCCCAACTCATCCCGCGACCAATACGCCCCTCCAGGACCTGGCGAGGAAGCCTGCGGTCCGACCTGTCCGGAGACCTTTTCCGAGCGTGGAGGCGCGGTGACCGAGCCTGGCCGTGTGCGCAGACTGACCGACCAGGAGGAGCAGAAGCTGCAGCAGATCGTGCGCCGCGGCGGCACCAACTCGGTGCGCTACCGGCGCGCGATGATGCTGGCCTCCGCCGGCGGCAACCGGGTGCCGGTGATTGCCCAGCTGGTGCAGGCCGACGAGGACACCGTCCGGGATGTGATGCACCGGTTCGACGAGATCGACCTGGCCTTGCCTGGACCCTCGGTGGGCGGGAGGCCGTCCCGCCTGCTCAACCGTGACGACGAGGACTTCGCCTTGGTCACCGGCCCATGAGCCGAATCCCACGAGTTGTCCCTGCGGAGCCACGTGAGTTGACGAACGGAGCAATCGAAGCAGTCTGGCTGTCACCAGCAAGGCATTCGACTTGTCACAGGCGCTCATTCAGCTACCCGGCGAGATTGCGGAACAGACCCTCGAGGTCCTGTTCGCCGTCCCGGGTCTGGGCACCGTTGGCCAGCCCGGCGCTCATGAGCTGTGCTGTGGCGGAGCGGAATACGAGCCCAGCCCAGGCGTCGTTCTCCTGTGCCAGGCCAGCAGAATGATCGTGGGGGATGATGGCGCGCTTGGCTGCCGCGACGACGTCGTCGGGCAGCGCGGCGATGTTACCGGCGAGGCGGTCGACGAACTCGTCGAGCTGGTCGGCGGGGACGGCTCGGTTGACCCAGCCGTACCGCTCGGCGGTCTCGGCGTCCATCAGGTCGGCGCCGAGCACGATCTCCAAGGCACGGTTACGGCCGACGCGCTCGGTAAGGTACTGCGTGGCGCCGCCGCCGGGGACGATGCCCATGAGGGCTTCGATCTGGCCGAGCCCGGCCGTGCCGATCGCCGCGAACGCCATGTCCGCGGCCACGACGAACTCGGCTCCGCCGCCCCGCGCCTTACCTGCGAGCTTGACGATGGTCACCTGAGGCTGGCGGCGCAGTTGCTCCCCGACGGCCTGGAAGACGTTGACGCCGTCCGGCAGGTCGGCCATGAGTCCGGCGAGGGCGTCCGGAGTGGCGGTCATGTCGACGTGGGCGAGGAAGAAGTCCGGGTCCGCGCTGTCGAACACGATCACACGTACGCTGTCGTCGCCGGCCAGCGTGGTAAGCAGGCGCCGCACATCGGTCATGACTGCGACGCTGAGGACGTTGACCGGCGGGTTGTCGATCGTGACGTGCGCGAC
>NZ_JBNGGE010000090.1:0-8980 GCF_049975785.1 Streptomyces sp. WG7 | reverse complement strand
CCGTCCTGGTTGATGGCGGAGCCCCGCACCACCGCCAGCACCGGGCGGCCGTTGCGCCGCGCGTCCGACAGCCGCTCCAGGAGGAGGAGACCCACGCCTTCGGCCGGTCCGAAGCCGTCGGCGGCGGACGAGAACGCTTTGCAGCGTCCGTCCGGAGCCAGGCCGCGCTGCCGCGAGAACTCGGTGAACAGGCCCGGCGTCGACATCACATGAACGCCTCCGGCCAGCGCCATGGAGCACTCGCCGGCCCGCAGCGCCTGCACCGCCAGGTGCAGCGCCACCAGCGAGGCGGAGCACGCGGTGTCGACCGTGACCGCGGGGCCTTCGAGGCCGAGGGTGTACGAGATGCGGCCGGACATCACACTGGCTGCGTTTCCGGTGCCCAGGTGACCGGCGTAGTCCTCGGCGGCCTCCAGCAGCGGGGTCAGGTAGTCCGAGCCGTTGACCCCGACGTACACACCGGCCTGGCTGCCGCGCAGGGTGCCCGGGTCGATGCCCGCCCGTTCGAACGCCTCCCACGCCGTCTCCAGCAACAGCCGCTGCTGCGGGTCCATGGCCAGCGCCTCACGCGGCGAAATCCCGAAGAACCCGGCGTCGAAGGCCGGGGCGTCGGCAAGGAATCCGCCTTCGCGGGTGATCGACGTGCCGGGTTCGTCTGGGTCGTCCGAGAAGAGCCCGTCGAGTTCCCAGCCTCGGTCGGCGGGGAACTCGGTGAGCGCGTCGCCGCCGGCGGCGAGCAGGTCCCACAGTTCCTCGGGGGAACGTACGCCGCCCGGGAAGCGGCAGCTCATCGCCGTGACGGCGATGGGCTCGTGAGCCTGGCTCTCGATGTCCCGCAGGCGTCCGTACGCCTCGTCGAGATCGGTCGTGACCTTCTTGAGGTACTCGCGGAGCTTCGCTTCGTTCGCCACTGGCGCTTCACCTATTCGCGTGGTCGAGACCGTGGAGTCTTCTCGCACGTGCTCGTGATCTCGGGATGTCTCGGTTCGGGGGTCTGGGTTCCGGAGGTCCGGAGGTCGGGGGCGGACGCACCGCCGGTGGCCGGCGGTGCGTCCGCGACGTGTCGAGTCACGCCTTGCCGAACTTCTTGTCGATGAGCGCGAACAACTCGTCGTCGCTGGCCTCTTCGATCTCGTCGGCCCCGGACTCGCCGGTCGTCCCACGGGCCTCGTTCCACTGGGCGAGCAGCGCTTGCAGACGCACCGCCACGCGCGAGTGCGCGGCGTCGTCCGCCGCCGCCTCGGACAGTTCCTCCGGGGTCAGCGAGGAGAAGGTGCTCTCCAGCCGGCCGATCTCCTCCAGCACCGAGAGCCCGCGCTCGGCCGGCTCCGGGGCCATCTCGTCCAACAGGTGCCCGGCGAGGGCCGCCGGGTTGGGGTAGTCGTAGACCAAGGTGGCCGGCAGCCGCAGGCCGCTCGCGGCGCTCAGGCGGTTGCGCAGCTCCACCGCCGTCAGCGAGTCGAAGCCGAGCTCCTTGAACGCCTGCCCGTCCCCGACGAGTTCGGCCGACCGGTACCCGAGGACGGCGGCCACCTGACCGCGCACCAGGTCCACGACGGTCCGCTCCCGCTCCGGCGCCGGAAGCCCGGCGAGGCGCTCGGCCGGCGTGCGCTCGTCCGCACCGTCCACCACCGTGGCCGCCGCGTTCCCCGTGCCCCGCACCGTCCTGCGCGCGGGGGTGCGCACCAGGCCCCGGAACATCGGCAGCAGCGCGCCGTCCGCAGCCCTGGACCGCAAGGTGGGCAGGTCGATCCCGACCGGTACGAGTACGGGCTCCCGCGCCGCGAGGGCCGCGTCCAGGAGCGCCAGGCCCTCGTCCGCCGAAAGCGGCACGATCCCGCCGCGGGCGACCCTGCCCCGCTCCGCCTCGGTCAGCCGGCCCGCCATGCCGCGCTCCTCGGCCCACATGCCCCAGGCCAGGGACAGCGCGGGGAGCCCGTCGCGGCTGCGGTGCCGCGCGAGCGCGTCGAGGAAGACGTTCGCGGCAGCGTAGTTGGCCTGCCCGGCGCCGCCGAGCGTGCCCGCGGCGGCCGAGAAGAGGACGAACGCCGACAGGTCGAGGTGCCGCGTCAGCTGGTGCAGGTGAAGTGCCGCGTCTGCCTTGGGCCGCAGCACCCGGTCCATCCGCTCCGGGGTGAGCAGGTCCACGATCCCGTCGTCCAGGACGCCCGCGATGTGGACGACCGCGGTGAGCGGATGCTCGGCGGGAACCCCCGCGAGCACGGTGGCGAGCGCGTCACGGTCGGCCACGTCGCACGCCGCCCATGTCACCTCCGCAGCCGAGGCCCGCAGTTGTGCGGTGAGTTCCGCAGCGTGCTCCGCCCCCGCACCGCGCCGGCTCACCAGCAGCAGCCGCCGCACCCCGTGCGCCTCCACGACATGCCGGGCGACGAGCCCGGCCAGGCCGCCGCCGGCGCCGGTGATCAGGACGGTGCCCTCGGGGTCGAAGGGGCGAACGGCGCTGTCGGTGCCTGTCGCCTCAGTCCTGACCAGGCGGGACGCGAACACCGCTCCCCCGCGCACGGCGAGTTCGGGCTCCGTGGAGGCCACGGCGTCCGGCAGCACCCGGCAGGAGGCGTCGGTCCCGTCGACGTCGACGAGTACGAAGCGGTCCGGGTTCTCCGTCTGCGCCGTACGCACCAGGCCCCACACCGGCGCCTGCGCGAGGTCCTCGGTCTCGTCGGCGCCTACGGCCACCGCGCCCCGGGTCACGACGACGAGCCGCGCCCCGGCGAACCTGCCGTTGCCCAGCCAGTCCTGCACCAGGGCCAGGGCCCGGTGCGCTGTGTCGCGCACCTCGCCCGCGAGGCGCGCGACGCCGTCGGACGTGTCGATGCCGGCCTGCGCGCCGGTCGTCCCGGTCAGCGGCACGAGCACCGTGCCCGGCATCGTCCCGCCCGCCGCGACGGCCGCGTCGAGCGCCGCGAAGTCGGCGTACGTCTCCGTGCCGACGCCAGACCGCTCCAGCGCGCCGGCGAAGTCCCCGACGACCGCGAGGGGGGCGGCAGCGGCTGTCCGTGCTCCGGTCGTCCGCACGGGGGTCCAGTCGAGCCGGAACAGCGACTCGCGGGCTCCCGTGGGTGCCGGTGCGAAGCGGGTGGTGTCGGGCTGCCCGGTCACCAGCGCCTCGACGGAGGCGATCCGCCCGCCCGTGCTGTCGGCCACGACGACGGAGGCGGTGTCCTCACCGGCCGGCGCGACGTGGAGCCGCACGGCGGCCGCGCCCACGGTATGCAGGCGCAGACCGCGCCAGGCGACGGCCGTCCGGCCCGTGCCGGAGGGGCCGGCGGCCAGTACCTGCGAGGCCGTGTCGAGCAGCGCCGGGTGCAGTGCGTACCGCCCGGCCGACGCCTGCTGCTCCTGCGGCAGCCCGGCCTCGGCGAAGACCTCGTCGCCGCGCACCCATACCTGGGTCAGCGTGCGGAAGGCGGGGCCGTGGTAGAGCTCGGCGGCCGCCAGCCGGTCCCGGACCGTGTCCGGGGCGACCGGCTCGGCACCGGCAGGAGGCCACTGCGCCGCTGTCTCGTCGTTCGCGGCGTCGGCCGCGGGCCGGTCCGCGCCGTCGGCGGAGAGCAGACCGTCGGCGTG
The DNA here is from genome assembly GCF_049975785.1 of Streptomyces sp. WG7. Lineage (NCBI taxonomy): Bacteria > Bacillati > Actinomycetota > Actinomycetes > Kitasatosporales > Streptomycetaceae > Streptomyces > Streptomyces sp. WG7. The sequence continues at coordinate 5,392 of NZ_JBNGGE010000090.1, read as the reverse complement.
CCGGGTCCACTCCCCTTCCGCCACTTCGTTCGCGGGTCCGTCCGGGCCGGCCGCCGCGTCGGGCCTGCTGTGCACCTGGACGGGACGGAGCCCCTGTTCGTCCGGCCCGCCCACGGTGACGCGGAGTTGCACCGCACCCTTCTCGGGGAGCGCGAGCGGCGCTTCGATCGTCAGCTCGTCCAGGCCGCCGCACCCGGCCTCCTCACCTGCGCGCAGGGCCAGTTCGACGAAGGCCGCGCCGGGAAGGACAACCGTGTCGGCAACGACGTGGTCGGCGAGCCAGGGGTGCGTGCGGGTGGACAGCCGGCCGGTGAGGACGAAGCCGTCCGAGCTCGGCAGCTCGACCGCGGCCCCGAGCAGCGGGTGTCCGGCCGTGCCGATGCCGACCGACGCCACGTCCTCGTACTCGGGCAGGTACTCCGCCCAGTAGCGCTCGCGCTGGAAGGCGTAGGTGGGCAGGTCGACGTGGCGGGCGCCGGTCCCGGCGAAGAACCGGGTCCAGTCGACCGTGACGCCACGGGTGTGGGCCTGCGCGAGCGCGGACACCGCCGTCTCCGGCTCGGGACGGCCCTTGCGCAGGACGGGCACGAAGGCGGCGCCTTCCTCGCTCACGCAGTCCTGGGCCATGGCGGAGAGCACGCCGTCGGGGCCGAGTTCGACGTACGTGGTGACGCCTGCGGCCTCCAGGGCGCGGACGCCGTCCAGGAAGCGGACGGCCTCGCGTACGTGCCGGACCCAGAAGTCGGGCGACGCCATCTCGTCCGTCACCAGGGCGCCGGTCAGGTTGGACACCAGGGGGATGCGGGGCGAGACGTAGGACAGACCCTCGGCGACCTTGCGGAAGTCCGCCAGCATGGCGTCCATGTGCGGGGAATGGAACGCGTGACTGACCGTCAGCCGCTTCGACTTCCGGCCCTCGAACGACGCCGCTATGCCGACCGCGGCGTCCTCGTCACCGGCGACGACCACCGAGCGCGGACCGTTGACGGCGGCGATGCTCACGCGGTCGTCCAGCAGCGGCAGCACCTCGTCCTCCGACGCCTCCAGCGCGATCATCACCCCACCGCCCGGCAACGCCTGCATCAGCCGACCACGCGCGGCAACCAGCGCGCACGCATCGTCCAGCGAGAAAACCCCGGCGACGTGCGCGGCGGCGAGCTCACCCACGGAGTGGCCGGAGAGGTAGTCCGGCTTCACGCCCCAGCTCTCCAGCATCCGGAACAGCGCGACCTCGACCGCGAACAACGCAGGCTGCGCGAACTCCGTGCGGTTCACGACATCGACGTCGTCCCCGAACAGCACGTGTTTGAGAGGCACTTCGAGATGCCGGTCGAGGTTCGCACACACCGCGTCCAGTGCCTCGGCGAACACGGGGTACGTGCCGTACAGCTCGCGTCCCGTCCCGAGGCGCTGGCTGCCCTGCCCCGTGAACAGGAAAGCGACCCGTTGTTCCGTGTCCGCCACGCCACGGACCACCTGCGCGGCGGAGTCCCCCGCCACCACGACGGCAAGTCCGTCGGCGAACGCCTCGCGGTGATCGGCGACGATCGCGGCGCGGTGGTCCAGCACCGCCCGTCCGGTCGCCAGCGCGAAGGCGACGTCGAGCGGACTCGGCTCCCCGTGGGCGGCGAGATGGTCGCGCAGGCGTTCCGCCTGGTCGCGCAGGGCGGCCTCGGTCCTGCCGGACAGCACCCACACCGACGGCGTCGCGGCGTCCTCCTCGTCCGTCCGATCGGGCTCCGCGTCAGCGACCTGCGGGGCGGGCGGGGCCTGTTCCACGATCGTGTGCGCGTTGGTGCCGCTCACACCGAAGGACGAGATGCCTGCCCGACGGGGGCGGCCGGTGTCCGGCCACTCCCGCTGCTCGGTCAGCAGCGCGATCTCTCCGGCCGTCCAGTCGACGTGCGGCGTCGGCTCGTCCACGTGCAACGTCTGCGGCAGCACGCCGTGCCGCATCGCCAGCACCATCTTCATCACACCGGCGACACCGGCCGCGGCCTGCGTGTGCCCGATGTTCGACTTGATCGAGCCGAGCAGCAGCGGCTGGTCCGGCGAGCGGCCCTGACCGTAGGTGGCCAGCAGGGCCTGGGCCTCGATCGGGTCACCCAGACGGGTGCCCGTGCCGTGCGCCTCGACCACGTCCACATCGGTGGCCGACAGTCCGGCACTGGCGAGGGCCTGGCGGATCACGCGCTGCTGGGAGGGGCCGTTCGGGGCGGTCAGGCCGTTGCTCGCACCGTCCTGGTTCACGGCCGAGCCCCGGACGAGAGCGAGGACCGGGTGGCCGTTCCGCCGGGCGTCGGACAGCCGCTCGACCAGCAGCATGCCGACGCCCTCGGCCCAGCCCGTACCGTCCGCGGCAGCGGCGAACGCCTTGACCCGGCCGTCCGCCGCGAGACCGCGCTGGCGGCTGAACTCCACGAAGGCGCCCGGCGTCGACATGACCGTCACGCCACCCGCCAGGGCGAGCGAGCACTCGCCGTTGCGCAGTGCCTGCGCCGCGAGGTGCAGCGCCACCAGGGACGCGGAGCACGCCGTGTCGACCGTCACGGCCGGCCCCTCCAGGCCGAAGACGTACGAGATACGGCCCGACACCACGCTCGCGGAGTTACCGGTGCCGAGGAAACCCCCGTCACGATCGGCGGAGTCGAGCACGAGGGAGAGGTAGTCCTGGCCGTTCGTGCCGACGAAGACGCCCGCCTGACTGCCGCGCAGCGAGGTGGGGTCGATCCCGGCCCGCTCGAACGCCTCCCACGACGTCTCCAGCAGCAACCGCTGCTGCGGATCCATCGCCACTGCTTCGCGCGGCGAGATCCCGAAGAAGCCGGCATCGAAGTCCGCCACGTCGTAGAGGAATCCGCCCTCCTGGGCGTACGGCGGCACCTCCTCGCCCACTGTCTGCGAACCGAACAGCGCTTCCGCGTCCCAGCCGCGGTCCGCCGGGAATTCCCCGACCGCGTCCGTGCCGGTCTCCAGCAGGTGCCAGAGGTCCTCCGGGGTCCGCACGTCGCCCGGGAAGCGGCAGCTCATCGCCACGATCGCGATGGGGTCGTCGTCGACCGGTACGGAGGCGACGACCGGGCCCGGCACCACCGGCTGCGTGCCGAACAGCTCCCCGCGCAGGTAGTCGGCGAGGGCCGCCGACGTCGGGTAGTCGTAGACCAGGGTGGCCGGCAGCCGCATACCGGTCGCCGCACCCAGGTGGTTGCGCAGCTCGACGGCGGTCAGCGAGTCGAAGCCGAGCTCCTTGAATGCCCGCTCCGCGCCGACGGTCTCCGATCCGGCATGACCGAGGACCGCCGCCACCTCCCCGCGCACGAGGTCGAGCAGCGCCCGCTCCCGCTCCGGCTCGTTCAGCTTCCCCAGCCGTTCCGCGAGCGAGTCGGAACCGTGTGCCGCGTCCCCGCCACTCCGGCCGTCCCCGGCCTCGCCCGCACGCGGAGCAAGGGCCCGTTGGGCCTCGGGCAGATCGGCGAGGAGCTTGCTGCCCCGGACGGAGGTGAAGCCGGGCGCGAAGCGCTCCCAGTCGATGTCCGCGATGGCGACGGCGGCGTCCCCCGCCTCCAGCGCACGCCGCAGGGCCGAGACCGCCAGAGCCGCGTCCATCGGTGGTATGCCGCCGCGGTGCATCCGGGCGGCCATCGCCTCGTCGGCCGCCATGCCGCCCTCGGCCCATGGGCCCCACGCGATCGACGTCGCGGCCAGGCCGTCGGCGCGGCGCTGCTCGGCGAGGGCGTCGAGGTAGGCGTTCGCGGCCGCGTAGTTGCCCTGGCCGGCAGCGCCGATCGTGCCGCTCGTCGAGGAGAAGAGGACGAAGGCGTCGAGAGTGATGCCGAGTTCGGTCGTCAGCTCGTGCAGGTTGAGGGCGGAGGTCGCCTTGGCCCGCAGGACGGTCTCGAGACGGTGCGGGGTGAGCGAGTTGAGGACGCCGTCGTCCAGGACGCCGGCGGTGTGCACGACCGCGGTCAGCGAGCCGGCTTGCTCGGCGAGCACGACGCGCAGCGCGTCGCGGTCGGAGGCGTCACAGGCGACGACGGAGACGTCAACGCCCAGCTCGGCAACGAGTTCCGCGGCACCGGGTGCGTCCATGCCTCGCCGGCTGGTCAGCACCAGCCGCTCGGCACCCGCACCCGCCAGCCACCTCGCGATGTGACGTCCGAGCGCCCCCGTGCCACCGGTCACCAGCACCGTGCCGGACGGGGTCCACGACGCCGTGCCCTCCGGCAGCGCCGCGCGCACCAGCCGTCGCCCGAACACCCCGGACGACCGGACCGCGACCTGGTCCTCACCAGAACCCGCCAGCACCCCGACCACGCGCGACAGCGCGCGCTCGTCGAGTACCTCCGGCAGGTCGATCAGACCACCCCAGCGCTCCGGCACCTCCAGGGCGGCGACCCGGCCCAGTCCCCACAGCTGAGCCTGCACGGGCGACGTCAGCCTGTCCGACCGGCCGACCGAAACGGCTCCACGCGTCACACTCCACAACCGGGCGTCCACACCGGCATCGCCCAGGGCCTGCAGCAGAGAGACCGACTCAGCGAGCCCGAGCATCGACACGACACCCGCGTACTCGCCGGCAACGAGTCCCGCCAGCGCAACGCGATCCGTGCCCGGCTCGACCTCGACCCGGCGCACCTCCGCACCACGCTCTGCCAGTGCGTCCACCACCAGCGAGTCACTCGTGTCCCCGGCCGGCACGACCACCAGCCACTCCCCGGACAACCGTGCGCCGGAAGCCTCGGCCAGCGGCTTCCACACCACCCGGTACCGCCAGCCGTCCACCTCCGTCCGCTCCCGACCCTGCCGACGCCACGCCGACAACATCGGAAGCACCTCACCCAGCGACGCATCACCGGAGACATCCAACTCCGCCAGCAGCAAGCCCAGATCCTCGCGCTCGACGGCATCCCAGAACCGGGCATCGCTTGAGTCCACGGTCCCACCGGCGGGGGTGTTGCCGGTCATGCTGGTCAGTGCCGCCTCCGGCCAGTACCGCTTGCGCTGGAAGGCGTATGTCGGCAGATCGACAAGTCCTCCGCCGGTCCCGGCGAAGAATCCGGGCCAGTCCACTTCCACGCCTCGGACGTATGCCTGCGCGAGCGCCGTGACGGCGGTCTCCGCCTCGGGGCGACCCTTACGCAGCACCGGGGCGAGGGCCGCGGCCTCGCCCCTCAGGCACTCCTGCGCCATCGCCGACAGGATGCCGTCCGGGCCGAGCTCCAGGTAGGTCGTGACTCCTTCGGCCTCCAGGACACGAACACCGTCCAGGAAGCGCACGGCCTCGCGGACGTGCCGCACCCAGAAGTCGGGCGAGGCCATGTCATCCGTGACGACGGCACCGGTCAGGTTGGAGACGACCGGGATGCGTGGGGCCTCGAACGACAGCCCGGAC
>NZ_JBNGGE010000089.1:0-11435 GCF_049975785.1 Streptomyces sp. WG7 | reverse complement strand
CTCTTTGTGCCTTCTCGTTTGTGGGGGGGGGGGGGGGGGGGGGGGGTGGTTCTTGCTGTTCGTGTGGCTGTGCCTTCTCCCCCTCCTCCCCCCCCCCCCCCCCCCCCCCTTCCGCGTCATGCCCTCGGGTCACGGCGTGGCGGGCGCCCGGGTCGCCGTTGCCTCGGTGATCTCCGTCCCCGCCTCCATCGGGTGGGTCACGTCCTCCGCGTCCCGCCCCCGGCCGCCGATGTGGTTGAAGACCAGGTTGAGCAGGACGGCTGCCAGGCAGCCGGTCGAGATGCCCGAGTCGAGGATGATCTTCGCGTTCTCCGGGAACGAGTGGTAGAACTCCGGCGCCGCGATCGGGATGATGCCGACGGCCAGGGAGACCGCCACGATCAGGACGTTGTTGTCCTTGTCCAGGCTCGCCCTCACCAGGGTCTGGATGCCGCTGGCCGCGACCGAGCCGAACAGCACCACTCCGGCACCGCCGAGCACCGGCCGGGGTACGACGGCGATGAGCGAGGCGGCCATCGGGCACAGGCCCATCAGGACCAGGAAGCCGCCGCCCGCGGCCACGACGAAGCGGCTGCGGATCTTCGTCATCGCCACCAGGCCGATGTTCTGGGCGAAGGCGCTGCACATGAACCCGTTGAAGACCGGGCTGAGCGCGGAGCCGAGGGTGTCGGCACGCAGGCCGGCCGCGATGGTCTTCTCGTCGGCCGGGCGGTCCACGATCTCACCCAGGGCGAGCATGTCGGCGGTGGACTCGGTCATCGAGACCACCATCACCACGCACATGGAGAGGATCGCGGCGAGCTGGAACTGCGGGGCGCCGAAATGGAACGGCGTCGGGAAGCCGACGATGCTCGCGTCCGCGACCGGCCCGAAGTCCGTGACGCCGAACGGGATCGCGATGAGCGTGCCGGCGACCAGGCCGAGCAGCACGGCGATCTGCTTGACGAAGCCCCGGGTGAAGCGGCGCAGGAGGAGGACGACGACGAGGGTGATCCCGGCCAGGGCCAGGTTGGTCGACGACCCGAAGTCGTCGGCCTCGGGACTGGAACCCTGCGCCCAGCCGAAGGCCACGGGCAGCAGGGATATGCCTATGAGGGTGATGACCGTGCCGGTGACGACCGGTGGGAAGAACCGGATCGCCTTGCTGAAGAAGGGGGCCGCGAAGAAGCCGATGAGTCCGGCGACGATGACGGCGCCGAAGATGATCGGCAACGCGTCGGACTTGTCCTCGGTGGACGCGACGATCGCGGTCATGGGGGCGACACCGGCGAAGGTGACGCCGTTGACGAAGGGCAGTCGGGCACCGATCTTCCAGATGCCGAGCGTCTGCAGGAAGGTGGCGAGGCCCGCGGTGAACAGGCAGGCGCCGGTGAGGAAGGTCAGTTCGGTCGCGGTCAGGCCGATGGCCGCGCCGACGATCAGGGGTGGGGCGACGACTCCGGCGTACATGGCGGCCACGTGCTGCAGGCCGGTCGTCGCCATTTTCAGTGGCGGGAGTTTCTCGTCAACAGGGTGGTCGGCCACGGCGGCGTTCCTCCGGTCGGGTACACGTCGGCATTGACGCGGGTGTCAGGGAGGTGGTGCGGGTGGGCATGGGGTACCTCCCGCTCGAGCGAAGTCGAGAGTGGGGGAGGGACCGGGACGGACCGTTCGGGGAAACGGTGACCGCTCCGGGGGCGTACGCATGGGCGCACGCCCCGGAGACGGCCGCCGTGGACCCCGCTCGGGTCCACGGCTACCGGCCGGGAGCCGTCCCTCCCGGCCGGAGCTCAAGTGCCTTGCGGCCTGTCGGTGTTCAGCTGCCGCGGTGGTTCAGCCCTGCGCCGCGACGCGTGCCAGCCGCCGCGCCTCGTCCCGGGTGGAGCGGGCGACGGCGTCCTCGTCGACCGTGAGCAGCCGGCCGTTCTCGACGATCTGGCGGCCGTTCACGAACGACGCCGTGACCGGGGCGGCGGCACCGAGGACCAGGGCGGCCACCGGGTCGGCGATCGAGGAGTGGGCGAGGGTGTCCATCCGCCACAGCACCAGGTCGGCCAGCTTGCCCGGCTCCAGCGAGCCGGTCTCGGCGGCCCGGCCGAGGACCTGGGCGCCGCCGTAGGTGCCCAGGCGCAGCGCCTTGCGGGCGTTCAGCGCGGCCTCGCGGTGGGCGCCGAGGCGGTTGACGAGGAGCGCGTTGCGCAGTTCGGTGTGGAGTTCGCCGGACTCGTTGGAGGCGGTGCCGTCGACGCCGAGGCCGACCGGGACACCGGCGGCGAGCATGTCGGGGACGCGGGCGATGCCGGCGGCCAGTCGCGCGTTGGAGGACGGGCAGTGCGCGACGCCGGTCCCCGTGCGGGCGAAGGCGGCGATGTCGGCGTCGTTCATGTGGACGCAGTGCGCCATCCACACGTCCTCGCCGAGCCAGCCGGTGGACTCGAAGTAGTCGGTCGGGCCCATGCCGAACAGCTCGTGGCAGAACTTCTCCTCCTCCACGGTCTCCGAGCCGTGGGTGTGCAGCCGTACGCCGAGGCGACGGGCCAACTCGGCGCCCTGGCGCATCAGTTCGGTGGAGACGGAGAAGGGGGAGCAGGGCGCGACGGCGACCTGGGTCATCGCGTCGAAGGAGGCGTCGTGGTGTTCCCGGACGGTGGCCTCGGTGGCGGCGAGCGCGTCGTCCAGGCTCTCCACCGCGAAGTCCGGCGGCAGCCCGCCGTCGGACTCGCCGCGGTCCATGGAGCCGCGGGCGAGGGTGAAGCGGACGCCCGTCTCGCGGGCGGCGCGGATGATCGCGCCGGACAGGTCGCCGGAGCCCCGCGGGAAGACGTAGTGGTGGTCCATGGCGGTGGTGACTCCGCCGCGGGCCATCATGGCGAGGGAGCCCTGCGCCGCCGCGTACGCCATCGGTTCGTCGATGCGCACCCAGGTCGGGTAGAGGGCGACCAGCCAGTCGAACAGGTTGTGGTCGGTGGCCAGGCCCCGGGTGATCCACTGGTAGAAGTGGTGGTGGGTGTTGACCAGGCCGGGCGTGACCAGGTGGCCGGTCGCGTCGATCCGGCGCACCACGTTCTCCAGGCCCTCGGGTGCCCCTCCCGCGCCGACCGACTCGATCCGGTTGCCGGCGAGGACGAGGTACCCCGAGGCGATCTCGGTGTCGCCCGCGTCCACCGTGGCTATCGCGCAGTTCTCGATGACCACACGCTCGGCCGCGTGCCCGGCCGCGCGCTCTGCTGCCGATGATGCTGCCATGCTGCTTCCTTCTCTTTCAGTGGGCCCGTGGGCGGGAGTTGAGTACCCACGGGGAGGGCACGGCAGGACCCTAGGAGGATTTGAGTGCCGGAACGGTGGTGCGGCTCCGGGTGCCGAGATGGTGGAAGAACAGGTTGAGAGTGACCGCGACGAGCGCGCCGGCGCTGATGCCGGAGCCGAGCACCGTCTGTGCCCACGCCGGGAACTCGGCGTAGAAGGTCGGCGCGGCCAGCGGGATGATGCCCGCGCCGAGCGCCACGGCCACCAGGATGATGTTGGAGCTGTCGTCCAGACCGGCCTCGGACAGCGTACGGATGCCGCTGACGGCGATCGAGCCGAAGAGGACGATGCCCGCGCCGCCGAGTACCGGCATGGGGACCAGGGAGACGACCGCGCCGAGGACCGGGAAGGCGCCGAGGACGAGCAGGGTGGCGCCGGCGACGGCGACGACGTAGCGGCTGCGTACCCGGGTGAGGGTGACGACGCCGACGTTCTGCGCGAAGGCGGAGGTGGGGAAGCCGCCGAAGACGGGGCCGACCAGGGTGGCGAGGCCGTCGGTGCGCAGGCCGCGGGTGATGACCTTGGCGTCGGCGGGGCGGTCGCAGATCTCGCCGAGGGCGAGCATGCCGGCGGACGACTCGGTCATCAGGACCAGCATCACGATGCACAGCGACAGGATCGCGGCGGGCTGGAACTCGGGGGCGCCGAAGGCGAAGGGCGTGGGCAGCGCGGCGACCGGCGCCGACTTCAGGGCGCTGAAGTCGGCCATGCCGACGGGGATGGCGACCAGGGTGCCGACGAGCAGGCCGAAGAGCAGGGCGACCTGCTTGAGGAAGCCCTTGCCGAAGCGCTGCATGACGAGGATGACGGCGAGGGTGAACGCGGCGAGCGCGAGGTTGCCCATGGAGCCGAAGTCGGCGGCGCTCTCGTCTCCGCCCTGGGCCCAGCCGACGGGGACCGGCATCAGTGTGACGCCGATGAGGGTGATGACCACGCCGGTGACCAGGGGCGGGAAGAAGCGGAGCAGCCGGCCGAAGAACGGGCCGACGGCGAGGCAGAAGACGCCGGCGACCATCACCGCGCCGTAGATGGCGGGGAGTTGGCCGCCCTCGCTGTTCGTCTCGGCGATGGCGAGGATGGGCGCGATGCCGGCCGAGGAGGCGGCGTTGACGAACGGCAGGCGGTTGCCGACGAAGCCCTTGACGCCGAGCGTCTGGATCAGGGTGGCGATGCCCGCGATGAGCAGGCTCGCCGCGATCAGCCGGGTGCGGCCCTCGATGTCGAGTCCGCAGGCCTGGCCGATGATGAGCGGAGGAGTGACAACGCCCGCGTACATGGCGGCGATGTGCTGGAGCGCGGCGGGGACGAGCCGCGAGGGGTGGAGCTTCTCGTCGACCGGGTGCACGGACGTGACGGCGTCCTCCGTGTGCTCCGGTGACGGGGTGGAACGTGAGCCTTTCGCCGGCTCCGTTGCAGGCTGTGCCATGGTGTTCCCTCCGGTGTGGCGCGCCACCGGCCCCGGGGGGCCGGGCCGGTGGCGCGCGTCCCGCGTCAGAGGTTGGTCATGTCGACCGGGATCAGTTGCTCGGCGCCGTCGCGCAGGATGGTGGCCTCGATCAGGCCGTAGGGCCGGTCGGCGGCGTAGTAGACGGCGCCGTCCTTGGCCTCGTTGTCGATCCCGAAGGGCGACAGGTCCGAGCGGAAGTGGTGCTTGTTGGGCATCGAGAAGCGGATCTCGTCGACCTCGTCACGGGAGTTCAGCACCCGCACGCCCATCTCGAAGAGGGTCTGCTGAAGCGAGTACGAGTAGGTCTCGGCGAACGCCTGGAGCGCGTGCTTGCGGACCCCGTGGTACGAGCGGTCCCAGTCCGGGGCGTGCGAGTCGATGCCGTCCCAGTTGTGCCGCCACCAGGTGGAGACGGTGGTGGCGAGGATGCGGTCGTAGTCCTCCTGGAGGGTGGTGTACTTGTCCTTCAGGTAGCCGAAGAACTCGGAGTTGGTCGAGTTCAGGACGGTGAGGTCCTTGAAGCCGGAGAGCACCTGGATGCCGTGGCCGTCGTAGGTGATCTCCGCGACGCGGGTCTCCTGGCCCTTGCGGACGAAGGAGTGGGCGATCTCGTCGGAGCCGACGAAGCGGGCGCCGCCCTTCGAGGTCTCGATCCGCTCCCAGCCGTACTCCTCGATGCGGATGCGGGCCCGGTGGATCGGCTCGTTGTTGTCGACGAAGTGGCGGGCGAGCTTGACGCCGAGGTCCTCGGCGCTCTCGATCCCGTGCTCCTTGGCGAAGGCGAACACCGTGTTCTTGGTGGTGTCGGTCGGCAGGACGTTCGCGTTGGACCCGCTGCGGTGGACCTCCTCCATGTCGCCGGAGAGGGCGACGGAGACGTTGAGGTCCTTGATGTGGTGCGTGTCGCCGTCCCGCGTGATCTTGACGACGCGGTTCTCTGCCTTGCCGTACTGGTTCTGTCCCAGGACGAAACGGGTCATGTGTCGGTCAGCTCCCTCGGTAAACGGAGTAGCCGAACGGGTTGAGCAGCAGCGGAACGTGGTAGTGCTCCCCGGGCACCACCGCGAAGGTGATGGCGACCTCGGGGAAGAACACGGGCCGGCCGTTCTCGCTGTCCCGGAGCGCGGGGGCGTCCTGCTGGGCCGCGGCTTGTTTCTTGGCGAAGTACGTCTCGGTGTCGAAGTCGAGCCGTACGTGTGTGGTGCCCTCCGGCAGGGCCGGGAGGTCCTTGCACCGGCCGTCGGCGTCGGTCGCGGAGCCGCCGAGTGCCTGCCAGTCCGCGTCGCTGCCCTGGCGGGCGGCGAGCCGGACGGCGACTGCCTCGGCGGGGCGGCCGGCGCTGGTGTCCAGGATGTGCGTGGACACGGAGGCGGTGGTGCTGGTGCTCATGGTCAGGCGTCCTGTTCGACGAGTCGGGAAAGGCGGATGCGGTTGATCTTCCCCAGTTCGGTGCGGACGATCTCCCGCTCCTGCTCGGGCGAGTTGCCGATCCGCTCCAGAGCCGCGTCCCGCATCTGCTCGCCGGTCCGGCCGGTGGCGCAGATGAGGAAGACGTGGCCGAACTTGTCCTGGTAGGCCAGGTTGAGTTCGAGCATCTCCGCCTTGAGTTCCTCCGAGGCGCCGGCCATTGCGGCCTGCTCCCGGGAGGAGGTCGGGTCGCCCGGCTTGGGGCGGCCGATGGGCGGGTGCCCGGCCATCGCCTCGGCGAGGTCGTCCGCCGTCAGCTCGGCCATGGCGGCGTCACTCGCGGCGTACAGGTCCTCGGTGGTGGCGTAGGGGCGGGCGGCGAGCAGGTGCCGGGCCCACGCCGTCGAGGCACACGCCTCGTGGAGTTCCGCGAGTGCCGCGGACTCCTCGGATGCGTTGAAACGGGCCAGGCCCGACGCGAAAGTGGACGTCACGGGAGCCTCCGTGGCCTTGTGCTGAACGGGCGTGCCGATAGCTAACGCCCTCGGAAACAACGCGTCAACACTTTGTTGAAAATTTGGTGTGACGAAAGCCGCCGCCCGGATTCCGGACGGCGGCTCGTGATGTGGGGCTCCTGTGCAGGTCAGGAGTCCTTCTCGCGGTTGAGGTAGTTGTAGACGGTGAAACGGCTGACGCCGAGGGCGCTCGCGACGGTCTCCACGCCGTGCCGCACGGAGAAGGCGCCGCGCGCCTCCAGGGTGCGGACGACCTCCTGCTTGGCGCGCCGGTCCAGTTCGGCCAGCGGCCTGCCCTGCCGGCGCTCCATGGCGGCCAGGATGTGGTCCAGGGAGTCGGCGAGCTGCGGCAGGCGCACGGCCACGACGTCGGCGCCCTCCCAGGCGAGGACGACGTCGTCCTGACCGGCCTCGTCCGGTGGGAGCATCTCGCCCCCGATGGCGTCGACCAGGGGTTTGACGGCCGCGATGAAGGGCTCCTCCCCCGGACCGGTCACCGCTCGCCCTCCCCTTCGGCGCCCTGCCCGACCACGTTGACCTGGAGGGAGATCCGGGTGGCCCCCGCCTCCAGGGACCGGCGCAGCAGCGCGTCCACGGCGGTGAGCACCTCGTCGGCGCCGCCCTCCGCGGTGTTGCCGAACGGGCCGACGTCCACCTCGTCCAGCTCCGCGGCCTCGACGACCTCCCGGGCCACCACCGCGTGCGCGGGCGCCTCGTCCAGGTCGAAGGGCTCGGTCGTGAACTCCACTCTCAATCGCACCCGGTCAACCTAACGCGCGGTGACCGCTTTCCGCCGCCCCCTCTTGACAAGCGCCGAGCACCGACGGCAATCTTCCATTAAGCAGAAAGCATCTTCCGTAATGCGGAACAACGATCGAAACGGAAGGGAGCGCGGCACCCGATGGGCTTCGCAGACCAGCGCTTCAACGTCAACCTGTCGATCCTCTTCACGGAACTCCCGCTCCTGGAGCGCCCCGCGGCCGCCGCCGCGGCCGGCTTCACCGCGGTCGAGCTGTGGTGGCCCTGGGTCGACTCCCCCACCCCCGAGCAGTCCGAGCTCGACGCCCTCAAGAAGGCGATCGAGGACGCGGGCGTCCGGCTCACCGGGCTGAACTTCTACGCGGGACAGCTGCCGGGCCCCGACCGCGGCGCCCTGTCCGTCCCGGGCGAGGAGTCGGACCGTTTCCGCGCCAACGTCGACGTGGCCGCCGACTTCGCGAAGTCGCTGGGCTGCACGGCGCTCAACGCCCTGTACGGCAACCGCGTCGAGGGCGTGGACCCGGCCGAGCAGGACGAGCTGGCGCTGGAGAACCTGGTCCTCGCCGCCCGCGCGGCCGACCGGATCGGCGCGGTCCTGCTGATCGAGGCGCTCAACAAGCCCGAGTCGCCGCTGTACCCGCTGGTGACGGCACCGGCCGCGATCGAGGTCGTGGACAAGGTCAACGCGGCCACCGGGCTCGGCAACGCCACGTTCCTCATGGACCTCTACCACCTGTCCATGAACGGCGAGGACCTGCCGCGGGTGATCGACGCGTACGCCGCGAAGACCGGGCACGTGCAGATCGCCGACAACCCGGGCCGCGGCGCCCCCGGCACCGGCTCCCTCCCGCTCGAGGAGCTGCTCGACCGCCTGAGGAAGGCCGGTTACGACGGCTGGGTCGGCCTGGAGTACAAGCCGGGCGACAACCCCAGCGCCGAGTCCTTCTCCTGGCTGCCGGCCGAGGCCCGCGCGGCCCGCTGAGCGCCACCCGTAGGAACTCTTCACAGATTTTCAGAGAGGCACCCATCATGAGCACGCTCCCCAAGGTCGCCTGGATCGGTCTCGGCATCATGGGCTCCCCCATGTCGGAGAACCTGATCAAGGCGGGTTACCAGGTCACCGGCTTCACCCTGGAGCAGGAGAAGCTGGACCGCCTGTCCGCCGCCGGCGGCACCGCGGCCGGCTCGATCGCCGAGGCCGTGCGCGACGCCGACGTCGTCGTCACCATGGTGCCCGCGTCGCCGCAGGTCGAGGCCATCGCCTACGGCCCCGACGGCATCCTGGAGAACGCGAGGTCCGGCGCCCTGCTGGTCGACATGTCCTCGATCACCCCGCAGACCTCGGTCGACCTCGCGAAGGCCGCGAAGGACAAGGGCATCCGCGTCCTGGACGCCCCGGTGTCCGGCGGCGAGGCCGGCGCCATCGAGGCCGTGCTGTCCATCATGGTCGGCGGTGAGCAGGCCGACTTCGACGAGGCCAAGCCGCTGCTGGAGGCGCTGGGCAAGACCATCGTGCTGTGCGGTCCGCACGGCTCGGGCCAGACCGTGAAGGCCGCCAACCAGCTGATCGTCGCCGTGAACATCCAGGCGTGCGCCGAGGCCGTGGTCTTCCTGGAGAAGTCGGGCGTGGACCTCACGGCCGCCCTCGACGTCCTCAACGGCGGCCTGGCCGGCTCGACCGTGCTGACGCGGAAGAAGGACAACTTCCTGGCCCGCGACTTCAAGCCGGGCTTCCGCATCGACCTGCACCACAAGGACATGGGCATCGTCACCGACGCCGCCCGCAACGTCGGCGCCGCGCTGCCGGTCGGCGCCGTGGTCGCCCAGCTCGTCGCGTCGCTGCGCGCCCAGGGCGACGGCGGCCTGGACCACTCGGCCCTGCTGCGGGCCGTGGAGCGCCTGTCCGGCGCCCAGGTCTGACCGTACGCAGCTCACGAGACTTCCGGGCGGTGCCGTCGCTGACACCTGTCCTGTCGCGCCCGAGCGGCGGCACCGCCCGGAACCCACTTCAACAAACTGTTGACGTGCCTGTCACCCGAACTTAGGCTCCACGAAGCGGAAACAAGTTTCCGCTGACCCCTCGCACGGAAGGTCCCCGATGTCGCAGCGCGTGCTCACGACAGAGTCCGGCGCCCCGGTCGCCGACAACCAGAACTCCGCCTCCGCCGGCATCGGCGGCCCCCTCCTGATCCAGGACCAGCACCTCATCGAGAAGCTGGCCCGCTTCAACCGCGAGCGCATCCCGGAGCGCGTGGTGCACGCCCGCGGCTCCGGCGCCTACGGCCACTTCGAGGTGACCGACGACGTCACCGGCTACACGCACGCCGACTTCCTGAGCAGCGTCGGCAAGCGCACCGAGGTCTTCCTGCGCTTCTCCACCGTGGCCGACTCCCTCGGCGGCGCAGACGCGGTCCGCGACCCGCGCGGCTTCGCGCTGAAGTTCTACACCGAGGAGGGCAACTACGACCTCGTCGGCAACAACACCCCGGTGTTCTTCATCAAGGACCCGATCAAGTTCCCCGACTTCATCCACTCGCAGAAGCGCGACCCGTTCTCGGGCCGCCAGGAGCCGGACAACGTCTGGGACTTCTGGGCGCACTCCCCCGAGGCCACCCACCAGGTGACCTGGCTGATGGGCGACCGCGGCATCCCGGCGTCCTACCGCCACATGGACGGCTTCGGCTCGCACACCTACCAGTGGACGAACGCCAAGGGCGAGTCGTACTTCGTCAAGTACCACTTCAAGACGGACCAGGGCATCCGCTGCCTGACCGCCGACGAGGCCGCCAAGCTGGCGGGCGAGGACCCGGCCTCGCACCAGACGGACCTGGTGCAGGCGATCGAGCGGGGCGTGTACCCGTCCTGGACCCTGCACGTGCAGCTGATGCCGGTGGCCGACGCGGCGAACTACCGCTTCAACCCGTTCGACGTGACCAAGGTGTGGCCGCACGCCGACTACCCGCTCAAGCGGGTGGGCCGGCTGGTGCTCGACCGCAACCCGGACAACGTCTTCGCCGAGGTCGAGCAGGCCGCGTTCTCCCCGAACAACTTCGTTCCGGGCATCGGCCCCTCCCCCGACAAGATGCTCCAGGGCCGCCTGTTCGCCTACGCGGACGCGCACCGCTACCGCCTGGGCGTCAACCACACCCAGCTCGCGGTGAACGCTCCGAAGGCGGTGCCCGGCGGCGCGGCCAACTACGGGCGCGACGGCTTCATGGCCTCCAACTCGCAGGGCCGGGACGCCAAGAACTACGAGCCGAACTCGTACGACGGCCCGGTCGAGACCGGCCGCCCGCTGGCCGCCCCGCTCGCGGTGTCCGGTCACACCGGCACCCACGAGGCCCCGCAGCACACCAAGGACGACCACTTCTTCCAGGCCGGTGAGCTGTTCCGGCTGATGACCGAGGACGAGCGCGGGCGTCTGGTCGCGAACATCGCCGGCGGCCTGTCCCAGGTGTCCCGCAACGACGTGGTCGAGAAGAACCTCGCGCACTTCCACGCCGCCGACCCCGAGTACGGCAAGCGCGTGGAGGAGGCGGTCCGCGCCCTGCGCGAGGACTGATCCACCGGCTCGCGTACGGATTCGGCGGGGAGGCCGGGACCGTGCGCGGCCCGTGCAGGCACCGGAGCGGCCCGGATGAGGGGTGGCCGCCCGGGGCCGGCACGGGCAGGGCGAGGACCGCGGCGGCCTGCGAGCCAGTGCGGTGGTGAAGGGCCAGGGGCTTCTCCTACGACCTGAGGGGAGAAGCGTTCCGGCCCGTCGCACCGCCGCGGTCCCAGCCACCACCCGCCTCTTCGCGGAAGAGGCCCGAGACTCCGTCCGGCGGCGCGAACGACCTGTCGCGCCCAGCCTCGCGCTGTCGGACGGACACCACATGAAGAACCTTCACCGGCAGGGAAGCGGGGGGGGGGGGGGGGGGGGCCCCCCCCGCGGGGGCCCCCCCCCCCCGGGGGGGGGGGGCGCCCCCCCCCCCCCCCCGGCAGCCGGCGCCCGCCCCACCCACCCCCCCCCCCCCCCCCCC
>NZ_JBNGGE010000088.1:0-12246 GCF_049975785.1 Streptomyces sp. WG7 | reverse complement strand
GACCCGGGCCAGGCGGGGCACGTGGACGGTGCCGCGGCGGATCGCGAACTGGGGTTCGCCGGTGGCGAGGGCCGCGGGGAGCGCCTGGACGGAGGCAGGGTCGCCGTCGAGATCGACGAGGACGAACCGGACGGGGTGCTCCGACTGCGCGGTGCGGACCAGGCCCCACACGGGTGCGTGGGCCAGGTCGGCCACGTCCCAGTCGCTCTGGGTGGCGACGGCGCCCCGGGTGACGAGCACCAGGCGGGAGGCGGCGAGCCGGTCGTCGGCGAGCCAGTCCTTGACCAGGGCGAGTGCCTGGTGCGCGGCGGTGTGCACGCTGCCGGCGAGGGCGGCGGCTTCAGGGGACGCGTCGCGGGCGAGGTGGGCGAGGACGTACGCGGGCGCGGGGGCGCCGGCCGTCTCGAGGGCGGCGGTGAGGGCGTCGAGGCCGCTGTGCGCGGTGGTGTCGACGCCGGGGACGTCCAGCGCGTCCGGCCCGACGCTGGCCCACGGCGCGGTGACGGCGGGGGCGTCGGCGGGCAGGGGCAGGGTGGCCCAGTCGATGCGGTACAAGGACTCGTGGTGGGCGGGGTGGGCGCTGCCGATGCGGTCGGCGGAGACGGGCCGCACCATGAGGCTGCCGACGGTGGCGACGGGGGCGCCGGTGGTGTCGGCGAGGTGCAGGGAGAGGGTGTCCTCGCCGCTGCTGGT
The DNA here is from genome assembly GCF_049975785.1 of Streptomyces sp. WG7. Classification (NCBI taxonomy): domain Bacteria; kingdom Bacillati; phylum Actinomycetota; class Actinomycetes; order Kitasatosporales; family Streptomycetaceae; genus Streptomyces; species Streptomyces sp. WG7. Next base: position 11,553 of record NZ_JBNGGE010000088.1, on the reverse strand, counting down.
GAGGTGGACGCGCAGTGCGGAGGCGCCGGCGGCGTGCAGGGACACCTGCCGCCAGGAGAAGGGCAGCCGGCCGGGGCGGTCGCCGTCGGGGGCGGGCTGGACGAAGGTGCCGTGCAGGGCGGCGTCGAGCAGTGCCGGGTGGAGGCCGAAGCGGGCGGCCTCGCTCTGCCGGTCGTCGGGCAGGGCGACTTCGGCGTAGACGTCGTCGCCGGACAGCCATGCAGCGCGCAGGCCCTGGAAGAGCGGGCCGTAGGCGAATCCGCCTTGGCCGATGTGCTCGTACAGGCCGTCCACGCCGACGGCCTCGGCGCCCGGCGGCGGCCATTCGCCGAGGTCGAATGCGGGGGCGGGTGCTCCGTCGGCGAGCACGCCGGTGGCGTGCCGGGTCCACGGCTCGTCCGCGGGGGCGTCGTGGTCGGTGGACCACACGTCCAGGGCGCGGCGGCCGGTCGCGTCGGGGGCGCCGACGGCGATCTGGATGCGGACGACGGCGCCGGGCGCGAGGACGAGGGGGGCTTCGAGGGTGAGCTCTTCCAGCAGGTCGCAGCCGGCCTGGTCGCCCGCCCGGACGGCGAGTTCGACGAAGGCGGTGCCGGGCAGGAGGACGGAGCCCATGACGGCGTGGTCGGCGAGCCAGGGGTGGGTGTCGAGGGAGAGCCGGCCGGTGAGCAGGAACCCTTCGCCGTCGGCGAGGGCGACGGCGGCGCCGAGCAGCGGGTGGTGGGCGGCGCCCAGACCGGCGGACTCGACGTCGCCGACGAATCCGGCGGGGGTCTCCAGCCAGAACCGTTCCCGCTGGAAGGCGTAGGTGGGCAGGTCGGTGCGGCGGGCGCCGGTGCCGATGCCGGTGAAGTAGGCGGCCCAGTCGACGGAGACACCGCGGGTGTGGGCGGCGGCCAGGGCGGTGGTCAGGGCCTCGGCCTCGCCGCGGTCGCGGCGCAGGGCCGGCAGGAAGACGGGGGCGTCGGCGGGGTCGGCGGTCTCGGGGAGGCAGTCGCGGCCGAGGCCGGACAGCACGCCCTGCGGGCCGAGTTCGAGGTAGGTGGTGACGTGTTCGGCGTCCAGGGTGCGGATGCCGTCGAGGAAGCGGACGGCCTCGCGGACGTGCGCGACCCAGTGGCCGGCGGTGCGCAGTTCGTCGCCGGCGAGCCGCCCGGTGAGGTTCGTGACGACGGGGATGGTCGCCCGGTGGTAGGTGAGGGACTCGGCGACCTCGCGGAAGTCGTCGAGCATGCCGTCCATGAGCGGGGAGTGGAAGGCGTGGCTGACGGTCAGGCGCCGGGTGCGGCGGCCGCGGCGCTCGAACTCGGCGGCGATCTCCAGGGCGAGGGTTTCCTCGCCGGAGATGACGACGGCGTCGGCGGCGTTGACGGCGGCGATGCCGATCCGGTCCTCGTGGGCGGCGAGCAGCGGCAGCACCTCGTCCTCGGCGGCGGCCAGGGCGATCATGGCGCCGCTCTCGGGGAGGGCCTGCATGAGCCGGCCGCGGGCGGCGACGAGCCGGGCCGCGTCGGGGAGGGTGAGGACACCGGCGACGTGGGCCGCGGTGATCTCGCCGATGGAGTGGCCGGCGACGTAGTCGGGGCGGATGCCCCAGGACTCGACGAGCCGGTAGAGGGCGGTCTCCAGGGCGAACAGGGCGGGCTGGGTGTAGGCGGTGCGGTCGAGGTCGTCGCCGTCGGACGCGAACAGCACGTCCTTCAGCGGGCGTTCGAGGTACGGGGCGAACTCCTCGCACACCGCGTCCAGCGCGGCAGCGAACACGGCGTAGGTGTCGTGCAGTTCGCGGCCCATGCCGGGGCGCTGGCTGCCCTGGCCGGTGAACAGGATCGCGGTCCTGCCGTCGGCGACGGTGTGCCGGACAACGTGAGGGCCGTCCTGGCCCCCGGCGAGCGCGGCGAGGCCGGCCAGCAGCCCGTCGCGGTCGTGGGCGACGACGGCGGCCCTGCGGTCCAGGGCGGCGCGGGTGGTGGCCAGCGACAGCGCCACGTCGGCGGGGGCCTCGTCGGGCCGGTCGGCGAGGTGGGCAGCGAGCCGGCCGGCCTGGGCGCGCAGCGCGGCGGGGGTCCGGCCGGACAGCACGAAGGGCAGCGGGACGGTCGCGGGGACGGCCGTGTCGTCGCCGGCCGCCGGGACGGGACGGGTGGTGTCGTCCGGCGTGTCGGCGGGGGGCTCCTCGATGATGACGTGCGCGTTGGTGCCGCTCACGCCGAAGGAGGAGATGCCCGCACGGCGGGGGCGGTCCGTGGCCGGCCAGGGCTCGGCCTCCGTCAGCAGGGAGACGGCGCCGGCGGACCAGTCGATGTGCGGGGACGGCTCACCGATGTGCAGGGACTGCGGCAGGACGCCGTGCCGCATCGCGAGGACCATCTTGATGATGCCGGCCGCGCCGGCGGCGGCCTGGGTGTGGCCGATGTTGGACTTGATGGAGCCCAGGCGCAGCGGCTGGTCCGCGGCGCGGCCCTGGCCGTAGGTGGCGAGCAGGGCCTGCGCCTCGATCGGGTCGCCCAGCGTGGTGCCGGTGCCGTGCGCCTCGACGGCGTCGACGTCGGCGGTCGTCAGACCGGCGCCGGCCAGTGCGGCGCGGATGACGCGCTGCTGCGAGGGCCCGTTGGGCGCGGTGAGGCCGTTGCTGGCGCCGTCCTGGTTGACGGCGGTGCCGCGGACGACGGCGAGGACGCGGTGGCCGTTGCGGCGGGCGTCGGAGAGCCGTTCGACGAGGACCATGCCGGCGCCCTCGGCCCAGCCGGTGCCGTCTGCGTCGGCGGAGAAGGACTTGCAGCGGCCGTTGGTGGACAGGCCGCGCTGGCGGCTGAAGTCGATGAAGGTGTCGGGGGTCGACATGACCGTGACACCGCCGGCCAGCGCCATGTCGCACTCGCCGCTGCGCAGCGCCTGGACGGCCAGGTGCAGGGCGACCAGCGAGGACGAGCAGGCGGTGTCGACGGTGACGGCCGGGCCCTCCAGGCCGAGGGTGTAGGAGACGCGGCCGGAGGCGACGCTGCCCGCGGTGCCGGTGCCGAGGTAGCCCTCCAGGCCTTCGGGCAGGGCGGCCAGCCGGGTCAGGTAGTCGTGGTACATGACGCCGGCGTAGACGCCGGTGCGGCTGCCGCGCATCGACGTGGGGTCGATGCCGGCGCGCTCGAAGGCCTCCCAGGACGTCTCCAGCAGCAGCCGCTGGTGCGGGTCCATGGCGAGGGCTTCGCGCGGGTTGATGCCGAAGAAGTCCGGGTCGAAGTCGGCGGCGTCGTGGAGGAAGCCGCCCTCGCGGGTGTAGCTGGTGCCCGCCCGTCCGGGGTCGGCGTCGTAGAGCGCGGCGAGGTTCCAGCCGCGGTCGGTGGGGAACGGGGTGATGGCGTCGACCGAGCCGGCGACGAGCTGCCACAGCTCGTCGGGGGTGGTGACACCGCCCGGATAGCGGCAGCTCATGCCGACGATGGCGATCGGCTCGTCGTCGGTCGCGGTGGCGGTGGTGACGGCCGCGACCGGGGCGGAGTCGGCGCCGTAGCCGAGGAGTTCGGTGCGCAGGAACGCGACGAGCGCGTTCGGGGTGGGGTAGTCGAAGACGAGCGTGGCGGGCAGGCGCACGCCGGTCGCCGAGCCGAGGCGGTTGCGCAGTTCGACGGCGGTCAGCGAGTCGAAGCCGAGTTCCTTGAAGGCGCGTGCCGGGTCGACGGCCTCCGGGCCGGGGAAGCCGAGGACGGCGGCGACCTGGACGCGGACGGTGTCCAGCAGGAGGCGGTCGCGTTCGGCGGGGGTCAGCGGCAGGAGCCGGCCGGCGAGCCCGCCGGCCGGGGCGGCCTCGGCGGTGTCGGTGGCACGGCGGGCCGCGGGGCGGACCAGGCCGCGCAGCAGGGCGGGCACCATGCTCGCGTCGGCCTGGCGCAGGGATGCCAGGTCCAGGTGCATGGGGACGGCGGTGGGCCCGCCGACGGCGCGGGCGGTGTCGAGCAGCGCCAGACCCTGCTCGGAGGAGAGCGCGGCCACGCCGGCGCGGGAGATCCGCTCCACGTCGGTGTCGGCGAGGTCGGCGGTCATGCCGCTGCGTTCGGCCCACAGGCCCCAGGCGAGCGCGGTGGCGGGCAGCCCCTCGGCGTGGCGGCGGTGGGCGAGCGCGTCGAGGAAGGCGTTGGCGGCGGCGTAGTTGGCCTGGCCGGGGCCGCCGAGGGTGCCCGCGGCGGCGGAGAACAGGACGAACGCGGCGAGGTCGCTGTCGCGGGTCAGCTCGTGCAGGTGCACGGCGGCGTCGACCTTGGCGGGCAGGACGCGGTCGACGCGCTCGGGGGTGAGCGCTTCGAGGGTGCCGTCGTCGAGGACGCCCGCGGTGTGCACGACGGCGGTCAGGGGCCGGTCGGCGGGTACGGTCGCCAGCAGCGCGGCCAGCGCGTCGCGGTCGGCGGCGTCGCAGGCGGCCAGCGTCACCTCGGCGCCCAGGGCGCGCAGGTCGGCGAGGAGTTCGGCGGCGCCGGCGCCGGCTTCGCCGCGGCGGCTGGTCAGCAGCAGGTGGCGTATGCCGTGCCGGGCCACGAGGTGGCGGGCGACAAGGCCGCCGAGGGTGCCGGTGGCGCCGGTGACGAGGGCGGTGCCGTCCGGGTCGAGGGCGGGCGCCTGCTGCTCCGGCGTGGCGGCGGCCCGCGTCAAGCGGGGCACGAGGACCTTGCCGTCGCGGACGGCGAGCTGGGGTTCGGCGGTGGCGAGCGCGAGCGCGCCGGGCAGGGCCCGCAGGGACTCCTCGCGGCCGTCCAGGTCGGCCAGGACGAAGCGGTCGGGGTGCTCGGACTGGGCGGAGCGCAGCATGCCCCACAGCGGGGCGTGGACGAGGTCGGCGACGTCGGCGCCGGCGGTGGTGGCGACGGCACCGCGGGTGACGAACACCAGGCGGGAGGCGGCGAAGCGGTCGTCGGCGAGCCAGGCCTGGGCGAGCGCGAGGGCGTCGTGCAGGGCGGTGCGGACGGCGCCCGGCAGTTCGGCGTCGAGCACGGTCGGTTCGGCGTCGCCGAAGGGCACGACGACGGCCTGCGGGACGGGCCCGCCGGACGCCAGGGCGGCGCCGAGCGCGTCGAGGTCGGCGTGGACGGCGGCGGTGGGCAGCGCGGTCGTGAACGCGCCGCCCGCCGCGCCCAGCACGGTCCACTGGCCGGCGGCGACGGTGGTGGCTGCGGGGGCGGGCAGACCCGTCCACTCGACGCGGAACAGCGACTCGTGGAAGGCCATGCGCGCGGCGTGCACCTGCTCGGGCGAGACCGGCCGCAGCAGCAGCCCGTCCACGAAGGCGACGGGGGCGCCGGTCTCGTCGGCGAGGGCGACCGAGACGGTGTCGTTGCCCGCGGGCGCGAGCCGTACCCGCAGGGCGCGGGCGCCGACGGCGTGCAGGGCGACACCGCTCCAGGAGAACGGGAGCCTGCCGTGCTCGGTGTCCTCCAGGAGCGAGCCGATGCCGACGGCGTGCAGGGCGGCGTCGAGGAGCGCGGGGTGCACACCGAACAGGCCGGCCTCGGCGTGCGCCTGCTGCGGCAGGCGGACCTCGGCGAACACCTCGTCGCCGCGCTGCCACGCGGCGGTCAGCCCCTGGAAGACGGGACCGTAGGCGAAGCCGGACTCCGTCAGGTAGTCGTACAGGCCGTCGACGACGACCTCGTCGGCGCCCGCGGGCGGCCAGCTGGCGAGGTCGGCGGCGGGCGCGGTGACGCCCGGCGCGGCGGGGGCGAGGACACCGGTGGCGTGGCGGATCCAGGCGCCCTCGCCCCAGGTGTCGTCGGCGGCGTCCTCGGGACGCGAGTGCAGGGTCAGCGCGCGGCGTCCCTCGCTGTCCGGCGCGCCGACGGCGAGCTGGATCTGCACTCCGCCGTGCGGGGGCAGCGCCAGCGGCGCCTCCAGGGTGAGTTCGTCCAGCAGGGGGCAGCCGGTGTGGTCGCCGGCCTGCAGGGCGAGTTCCACCATGGCGGTGCCGGGCAGCAGCACGGTGTCCAGCACCGTGTGGTCGGCGAGCCAGGGGTGCGTGGCGAGCGAGAGGCGGCCGGTGAACAGGTGGCCGTCGCCGCCGGCCAGGGCGATGGCCGCGCCCAGCAGCGGGTGGTCGGCGGAGCCGATGCCGACGGCGGTGACGTCGCCCGCCCAGGCCGTGGGCTGCTCGGGCCAGAACAGCTCGCGCTGGAAGGCGTACGTGGGAAGGTCCACGCGGGTGGCCCCGCGCCCGGCGAACACGGCCCGCCAGTCGACGGCGACACCGTGGACGTGGGCCTGTGCGACGGCGCCGGCGAGGGCGGCCGGTTCGGCGCGGTCGGCGCGCAGCACGGGGATGAAGGCGGCGTCCTGGTCGTCGACGCACTCCTGGGCGAGGGCGGTCAGCACTCCCCCGGGGCCGACCTCGACGAAGGCGGTGACGCCCTGCGCGGCCAGCCGGCGCACGCCGTCGTGGAAACGGACGGCCTCGCGGACGTGGCGGACCCAGTAGTCGGCGGAGCCGATCTCGTCGGCGGTGACGGAGGCGCCGGTGAGGTTGGAGATGATCGGGATGACGGGCGGCCGGTAGCCGACGGTCCCGGCGACCTCGCGGAACGCCTCCAGCATGCCGTCCATCAGCGGGGAGTGGAAGGCGTGGCTGACCGTCAGGCGCTTGGTCCTGCGGCCCTGGGCGCGCAGTTCGGCGGCGACCGCCTCGGCGGCGTCCTCCTCGCCGGAGACGACGACGGAGCGCGGGCCGTTGACGGCGGCGATGCCGACCCGGCCGGTGAGCAGCGGCGCCACTTCCTCCTCTGTGGCCTCGACGGCGATCATGGCGCCGCCGGTGGGCAGTGCCTGCATCAGCCGGCCGCGGGCCGCGACCAGGCGGGCCGCGTCGGGCAGGTCGAGGACGCCGGACACGTGGGCGGCGGCCAGTTCGCCGATGGAGTGGCCGATGAGGAAGTCGGGGGTGACGCCCCACTGTTCGAGCTGGCGGAACAGGGCGACCTCGACGGCGAACAGCGCGGTCTGCGCGTAGGCGGTCTGGTCCAGCAGGGCGGCGCGCGGGGTGTCCTGCGGCGCGAACAGCACGTCGTACAGGGGGATGTCGAGGTGCGGGTCGAGTGCGTCGCGGACCTCGTCCAGGGCGCGGGCGAAGCCCGGGTGGGTCGCGTACAGTTCGCGGCCCATGCCGGGGCGCTGGCTGCCCTGGCCGGTGAAGAGGAACGCGGTCTTGCCCTCGCCCGCCGTGCCGAGGACGGCTTCCGCGGGCTGCTCGGCGCCGGCGGGGTCGGCGAGCCGGTCGAGGCCGGCGAGCAGGGCGCCGCGGTCGGCGGCGAACAGCACGGCCCGGCGGTCCAGGGCCGCGCGGCTCGTGGCGAGCGAGAAGCCGAGGTCGGTCAGGCCCGCGGCGTCGGTGGCCGGCTCGGGGTGGGTGCGCAGGTGGGTGGCGAGCCGCTCCGCCTGGGCGCGCAGGGCGGTCTCGCCGTGGCCGGACAGCAGCAGCGGCACCGGGCCCTCGGCGCCCTGCACGGCGTCGGCCGCGGGGGCGGCGTCCTCGGCCGCGGGCTCCTGCGGCTCGTCGGCTCGCGGGGCCTCCTCGATGACGGTGTGGGCGTTGGTGCCGCTGACGCCGAACGAGGAGATGCCGGCGCGGCGCAGCTGCCCGGTCTCGGGCCACGGCACCGACTCGGTGAGCAGCGCGACGTCGCCGGAGGTCCAGTCGACATTGGTGGAGGGCTCGTCGATGTGCAGCGACTTGGGCAGGACGCCGTGCCGGATCGCCTGCACCATCTTGATGATGCCCGCGACACCGGCGGCGGCCTGCGTGTGACCAATGTTGGACTTGACCGAGCCCAGCCACAGCGGACGCCCGTCGGGACGGTTCTGGCCGTAGGTGGCGAGGATCGCCTGGGCCTCGATGGGGTCTCCGAGGGTGGTGCCGGTGCCGTGCGCCTCGACGACGTCGACCTGCGCGGGGCTGAGCCCGGCGTTGGTCAGCGCCTGGCGGATGACGCGCTGCTGGGACGGGCCGTTGGGGGCCGTGAGGCCGTTGCTGGCGCCGTCCTGGTTGATGGCGGAGCCGCGGACGACCGCGAGCACCGGGTGGCCGTTGCGGCGGGCGTCCGACAGTCGCTCGACGAGCAGCATGCCGACGCCCTCGCCCCAGCCCGTGCCGTCGGCGCCGTCGGCGAAGGGCTTGCAGCGGCCGTCGGGGGCGAGCCCGCGCTGCCGGCTGAACTGGATGAAGGCGCGCGGACTCGACATGACGGTGACGCCGCCCGCGAGGGCGATCGTGCACTCGTCGTTTCGCAGCGCCTGGACGGCCAGGTGCAGGGCGACGAGCGAGGCGGAGCAGGCGGTGTCGACGGTGACCGCGGGGCCCTCGAGACCGAAGGTGTAGGACAGGCGGCCGGAGATGACGCTGGCGGCGTTGCCGGTCATCAGGTATCCCTCGACGCCCTTGGGGACGTCGTGCAGCATCTCGGGATAGTCCTGGCCGTTGGTGCCGACGAACACACCGGCCTTGCTGCCGCGCAGGGTATCCGGGTCGACCCCGGCCCGCTCGAAGGTCTCCCAGGCCGTCTCCAGCAGCAGCCGCTGCTGGGGGTCCATGCCGAGGGTCTCGCGAGGGCTGATCCCGAAGAACGCGGCGTCGAACTCCCCGACGCCGTCGAGGAATCCGCCCTCGCGGGTGTAGCTGGTGCCTTCCTGGCCGGGGTCGGCGTCGTACAGCGAGTCCATGTCCCAGCCGCGGTCGGACGGGAAGTGGGTGATGGCGTCGCGGCCCTGGGCGACCAGGTCCCACAGGCCCTCCGGCGTCGTGATGCCGCCGGGGAACCTGCAGCTCATGCCGACGATCGCGATCGGCTCCGGCTCCGCCGACTCGACCTCGCGGAGCCGCTGCCGGGTCTGGTGCAGATCGGCCGTCACCCGCTTCAGATAGCCGAGGATCTTGTCCTGATCTGCCATTGGAACCTCACCCATGCTTCTCGTCACACCTTCGCGCCGCTGTGCTGCTGCCTGCTGTCCGCCTGCTTAAATTCCGAGCTCCTTGTCGATGAAGGCGAAGAGCTCGTCGGGCGTGGCCTCTTGGAGCTTTTCGGTGACGGCCTCGCCACGGGAATCGGTGTGCGGTTCACCCCACTTCGCCAGGAGGGCCTGCAGACGCAGCGCGATGCCGGTACGGGTCGGGGTGTCCGCGTTGTCCGGGTCGAGCACGGACAGGGCGGACTCCAGCTTCTCGAGTTCCGCGATGCCGGGGGCGGCGCCGGTGCCGCCGTCCGGGACGATCTCGCCGAGCAGGCAGTCGGCCAGGGCGGCCGGGGTCGGGTGGTCGAAGACGAGGGTGGCCGGGAGCCGCAGTCCGGTCGCGGCGTTCAGCCGGTTGCGCAGTTCCAGCGCGATGAGGGAGTCGAAGCCGAGTTCCTTGAACGCGCGCTGCGCGCCGACCTCGTCCGTGTTCTGGTGGCCGAGGGCCGCCGCCGCGTGGGTACGGACCAGCTCCGCGACGGCCAGGCCCTGTTCGGCCCGGGGCATGACCTCCAGGCGGCGGCGCAGCGCCTCCGCCGGAGAGAGGCCGGCACCGGCCGGATCACCGTCCGCCCGCCCGGACCGGGACGCCTCCGCCAGCCGCCGCACCGCGGGCAGGTCGGCCAGGAACGGGCTCGGCCGCACGGCGGTGTGGCCGGGGGCGAACCGCTCCCACTGGATGTCGGCGACGGCGACGGTCACGTCGCCCAGGTCGAGGGCCTGCTGGAGCGCGTGGATCGCGGAGCGGGGCGCCATCGCGGGCACGCCGCCGCGGTCGAGGCGCTCGCCGATCGCGCCGCCCGCCGCCAGTCCGCTGTCGCCCCACCGGCCCCATGCCACGGACGTCGCGGCAAGCCCCTCGGCGTGCCGCTGCTCCGCGAGGGCGTCCAGATAGGCGTTGGCCGCCGCGTAGTTGCCCTGCCCGCCGTCGCCGAGCGCGCCGGCGACCCCGGAGAAGAGCACGAACGCGGACAGGTCCAGGTCCCGGGTGAGTTCGTGCAGGGCGAGCGCCGCCTCCGCCTTGGGGGCGAGGACGGTCGCGAACCGCTCGGGCGTAAGCGCGTCGATGACACCGTCGTCGAGCACACCGGCGGTGTGGACGACGGCGGTCAGGGGCCGGTTCGCGGGGACGGTGCCGAGGAGCAGGGCGAGGGCGTCCCGGTCGGTGACGTCGCAGGCCGCCACGGTCACCTCGGCACCCAGCGCGGTCAGTTCGTCGCGCAGCTCGGCGGCCCCCGGTGCCTCGATGCCCCGGCGGCTCGTCAGCACCAGGTGCTCGGCGCCGTTGCCCGCGAGCCAGCGCGCGACGTGCCCGCCGAGCGCGCCCGTGCCGCCGGTGACCAGCACCGTGCCGTGGGGGTTCCATGCCTTTCCTGCGGGCGCGCCGGCGCCGGGCGCGTGGGCCAGCCGGCGCACGAAGACGCCGGAGGCCCGGACCGCGACCTGGTCCTCCGCGCCGTCCCCTGCCAGCAGGCCGGCGAGGCGGGTGAGCGCACGGTCGTCCGCCGTGTCCGTGCCGGGCAGGTCGACGAGACCTCCCCAGCGGTCGGGGTGCTCCAGGGCGGCCGTCCGGCCGAAGCCCCAGACCAGTGCCTGGGCGGGATCGGTCACCGCCTCGGAGCGGCCGGTGGCGACCGCGCCCCGGGTGACGCACCACAGAGGCGCGGCTACCTCGGCGTCACCGAGTGCCTGGACCAGGGCGGCGGTTGCGAGCACTCCTGGGTGCTCGCGCAGCAGCGCGTCGGTTCCGCCGAGGGCGAGGAGGGAGAGGACGCCGCCGGGCGCGGTGTCGTCGAGTGCGGCCTGAAGCGCCGCCGCCAACCGTTTGCGGTCGGCCGTGCCGTGCTCGACGCGCACGGTGCGCACCTGCGCCCCGCGGTCGGTGAGCGTGCGCTCGACGGCGGCGGCCCACTGCTCGTCCGGGCCGGTGAGCGTGTCGGGGACGGCCAGCAGCCACGTCCCGGTGAGGCGGGCGACGGCCGGCTCGGGCACCGGCTTCCACGTCACGCGGTAGCGCCAGCCGTCGACGGTCGACTGCTCGCGGCTCTGCCGACGCCACGAGGACAGCGCCGGAAGGAGCGCGGTCAGCGGCTGGTCGGCGTCGACGGAGAGCTCAGAGGTGATCGTCTCGAGGTCCTCGCGTTCGACGGCCTCCCAGAAGCGGGCGTCGATCCCGTTCTCCACGGGCGCCTCGGGGGCGGGCGCCGGGGCGATCTCGGGCCAGAACCGCTGCGACTGGAAGGCGTAGGTGGGCAGGTCCACGCGCTGCGCACCGGTCCCGGCGAAGACCGCCTGCCAGTCCACCGACGCACCGTGGACGTAGGCCTCACCCAGCGACAGCCAGAACCGCTCCAACCCGCCCTCGTCACGACGCAGCGAACCCAGGACGGCGGCCTCCCGGCCCGCATCCTCAACCGTCTCCTCAAGGCCGACCGCCAGGACAGGATGCGGGCTGGACTCGATGAAGACCCCGAAACCCTGCTCCAGGAGTGTGCGGACCGCCTGCTCCAACTCCACCGTCTGGCGCAGATTCCGGAACCAGTAACCGCCGTCCAGCTCCGGACCCGACACCCACTC
>NZ_JBNGGE010000087.1:0-13996 GCF_049975785.1 Streptomyces sp. WG7 | reverse complement strand
CCGGCCCCGCAGCAGGCCGCCCCGGCGCCCGCGCCGGCCCCGGCCGCCGCTCCGGCCGCTCCGGCCGCCGCCCAGCCGGTGGACGACGGCGCCTACGTCACCCCGCTGGTGCGCAAGCTCGCCGCCGAGAACGGCGTCGACCTGTCCACCGTCAAGGGCACCGGCGTCGGCGGCCGCATCCGCAAGCAGGACGTCACCGCCGCCGCCGAGGCCGCCAAGGCCGCCGCGCCGGCTCCGGCCGCCGCTGCCGCCCCGGCCCCCGCCGCGAAGAAGGCCCCCGTCCTGGAGACCTCCCCGCTGCGCGGCCAGACCGTCAAGATGCCGCGCATCCGCAAGGTCATCGGCGACAACATGGTCAAGGCGCTGCACGAGCAGGCGCAGCTGTCGTCGGTCGTCGAGGTCGACGTCACGCGTCTGATGAAGCTGCGTGCCCGCGCCAAGGACGCGTTCGCGGCGCGTGAGGGCGTCAAGCTCTCGCCGATGCCGTTCTTCGTCAAGGCCGCGGCCCAGGCGCTGAAGGCGCACGCGCCGATCAACGCCAAGATCAACGAGGCCGAGGGGACCATCACCTACTTCGACACCGAGAACATCGGTATCGCGGTGGACTCCGAGAAGGGCCTGATGACCCCGGTCATCAAGAACGCCGGTGACCTCAACCTGGCCGGCATCGCCAAGGCGACCGCCGACCTGGCGGGCAAGGTCCGGGCCAGCAAGATCAGCCCGGACGAGCTGGCCGGCGCGACCTTCACCATCAGCAACACCGGTTCGCGCGGCGCGCTGTTCGACACGATCATCGTGCCGCCGGGCCAGGTCGCCATCCTCGGCATCGGTGCCACGGTCAAGCGTCCGGCCGTCATCGAGACGGAGGAGGGCACGGTCATCGGCGTCCGCGACATGACGTACCTGACCCTGTCCTACGACCACCGCCTGGTGGACGGCGCCGACGCCGCCCGCTACCTGACGGCGGTCAAGGCGATCCTGGAGGCGGGCGAGTTCGAGGTCGAGCTCGGCCTCTGATCCCCCTGCCAGTGGGCCTGTACGGTGCCCCCGCCCGGACTTCTCCGGGCGGGGGCACCGTCGTGTCCGGCCGGTATGGGTCGTGTAAGTCTCGTCTCACCTGCGTAAAAGCGCCCCCGTGCGCCCTACCCGCCCGCCGCGACGGCCGTATTGTTGCTCAACGTCGAACGCCCCAGGGGTCCCGCCCGCCGCCCGACCACCGCCCCTCGACCAGGGCCGCTCGGGCCGCTGTATAAAATCCATGCCCCTCCCGAAGGAGCTCCCATGACCGCGCCCGTCGTCCACTCGCTGCGCGAACAGATCCGCGAGCACATCCTGGAAGGGATCATCAGCGGACGCTGGCAGCCGGGCGAGCGGATCGTGGAGCGGCGGATCGCCACCGAGCTGGAGGTCAGCCAGACCCCGGTGCGGGAGGCGCTGCGTGAGCTGGAGTCGCTGCGGCTGATCGAGTCGGCCCCGAACAAGGGCGTACGGGTGCGGAACCTGACCGCCGCCGACCTGGAGGAGAGCTACCCGGTCCGGGCCGGCCTGGAGGCGATCGCCGCGGAACTGGCGGCGGACCGCCTCGCGGAGGACTGCTCGGCCCTCGAACCGCACGTCGCCGCGCTGTACGAGGCCGACCGGGTGTCCGACGGGACGGCCCAGGTACGGCACACGGTGGGTTTCCACCGGGAGCTGGTGCGGGCGGCCGGCAACTCGGTGCTGCTGCACACGTGGGAGGGCCTGGGCATCGAGGTGTTCACGGCGCTGTCGATACGGTGGCTGGGCACGGTGCAGCAGTCGTACGCGGAGGAGCACGAGGAGCTGGTCGCGGCGTTCCGCCGCCGGGACCCGCGGATCCCGGAGATCGTCAAGGCCCACGTCCTGGGCTGCGCGCCGCGCGCGTAGTCCGTCGCCCCTGCGGTCACGTTCCCGCCCCCGGAGAACGGCGCAGCCGTTCGGGGGCGCGGGGAACCGCGCGACCGGCCACCCCGGACCCGCACCCGCCACACTCCCGAACCACCCGAGCTCTACCGCGCTCACCTGCACAAACCGCCATCTTCAAGGTCACCCCGTGCCACCGCCGGAGGCACCCCGTGCCGACTTTCTCGGTATCGAGAGGTTTTGCCCCTCAACCCTTTGATCGATCATCGATCACGGAGTTACAGTCACCGTCGGGCTTCCACCGAAGCCCACCGCCCTGTCCTGCCAAAGACCTAGGGCACCCCGAACCCTTGCCGATGAGGGAACCCCCTTCGACTGAGGAAGGCGGCGACATGACCGACCCCAAAGCCATCCAGCCGAGCGAGCTCGACCAGCTCCCGGACCGCGACCCCGAGGAGACCGCCGAGTGGCGGGCCTCCCTGGACGCCGTCACCAAGGCGGCCGGGCCGCACCGTGCCGCGTACCTGATGCGCCGCACCCTGGAGCGCGCCGAGGGCGCCGGCATCGCGCTGCCGAAGCTCCTCGAGACGGACTACGTCAACTCCATCCCCACCGCCGACGAGCCCGTCGTGGACGGCGACGAGGCGATGGAGCAGCGGATCACCGCCTGGAACCGCTGGAACGCGGCGGCGATGGTCACCCGCGGCAGCAAGTACGGCGTCGGCGGCCACATCGCCACCTTCGCCTCCGCCGCCTGGCTGTACGAGACCGGCTTCAACCACTTCTTCAAGGGCAAGGAGGGTGACGGCTCCGGCGACCAGCTCTACGTCCAGGGCCACGCCTCCCCCGGCATCTACGCCCGCGCCTTCCTCGACGGCCGCCTGACCGAGGAGCAGCTCGACAACTTCCGCCGCGAGGCCGGCGGCAACGGCCTGCCGTCGTACCCGCACCCGCGCCGCCTGCCCTGGCTGTGGGAGTTCCCGACCGTCTCCATGGGCCTCGGCCCGATCTCCGCGATCTACCAGGCGCGGTTCAACCGCTACCTGACCAGCCGCGGCATCAAGGACCTGAGCAACTCCCACGTGTGGGCGTTCCTCGGCGACGGCGAGATGGACGAGCCGGAGTCCACCACCGCGCTCACCCTCGCCTCCCGCGAGGGCCTGGACAACCTGACCTTCGTCATCAACTGCAACCTGCAGCGCCTCGACGGTCCGGTCCGCGCCAACTTCAAGATCGTGCAGGAGCTGGAGGCCCAGTTCCGCGGCGCCGGCTGGAACGTGGTCAAGTCGCTGTGGGGCACGGCCTGGGACGAGCTGTTCCAGCTCGACACCACGGGCGCGCTCGTACGCCGCCTGCGCGAGGTACCCGACGCGCAGGTGCAGACGTACCAGACGCGCGACGCCGCCTACATCCGCGAGGACTTCTTCGGCAAGGACCCGCAGCTCGCCGAGATGGCGAAGCTGCTGTCCGACGACAAGATCCTCGAGTGCTTCCACTACTCGCGCGGCGGTCACGAGTCCCGCAAGGTCTACGCCGCGTACAAGGCCGCGCTCGCCCACAAGGGCGCGCCGACCGTGATCCTGGCCCAGACGGTCAAGGGCCACACCCTCGGCCGCGGCTTCGCCTCCAAGAACGCCAACCACCAGATGAAGAAGCTCTCGGTGGACGAGTTCAAGGACATGCGCGACCTGCTCGGCCTGCCGATCACGGACAGCGCCTTCGTCGACGGCGTGGTCCCCTACGGCCACCCGGGCGCCGACTCCCCCGAGGTCCGCTACCTCCAGGAGCGCCGCGCCGCCCTCGGCGGTCCGGCCCCGGCCCGCCGCGTCCACCCGGTCGCGCCGCTGCCCGCGCCCGCCGAGAAGGCGTTCGCCTCCTTCGACAAGGGCTCCGGTTCGCAGAGCGTGGCCACCACCATGGCCTTCGTCCGCCTGGTCAAGGACCTGGTCCGCGACAAGGAGACCGGCAAGCGCTGGGTGCCGATCGTCCCCGACGAGGCGCGCACCTTCGGCATGGAGAGCCTCTTCCCGTCCCTGGGCATCTACTCGCCCAAGGGCCAGACGTACGAGCCGGTCGACCGCGACCAGCTGATGTACTACAAGGAGGCCACCAACGGCCAGATCCTCAACGAGGGGATCACCGAGGCCGGCTCCATGGCCGACTTCATCGCCGCTTCGACGTCGTACGCGACGCACGGCGAGGCGATGATCCCGTTCTACATCTTCTACTCGATGTTCGGCTGGCAGCGCACGGCCGACCAGATGTGGCAGCTCGGCGACCAGCTCGGCCGCGGCTTCCTGGTCGGCGCCACGGCGGGCCGCACCACGCTGACCGGTGAGGGCCTCCAGCACGCGGACGGCCACTCCCCCGCCATCGCGGCGACCAACCCGGCGGCCCTGACGTACGACCCGGCCTTCGCCTACGAGGTCGCGGCGATCGTCAAGGAGGGTCTGCGCCGGATGTACGGCGAGGCCGCCCCGGGCGAGGACCAGGACGTCTTCTACTACCTGACGGTCTACAACGAGCCGATGCCGCAGCCGGCCAAGCCGGCCGTCCCCGGCGTCGACGAGGGCATCGTCAAGGGCCTGTACCGCTTCAACACGGCGGAGTCGGCCGGCCTCACCCCGGCCGCGAACGCCCCCCGCATCCAGCTGCTGGGCTCCGGCACGGCGATCCACTGGGCGCTCAAGGCGCAGAAGCTGCTCGCCGAGGAGTGGGGCGTGTCCGCCGACGTGTGGTCCGCGACCTCCTGGACGGAGCTGCGCCGGGACGCGCTGGACGCCGACGCCGCGCTGCTGCGCGGCGAGGAGCGGACGCCGTACGTCCGCCGGGCGCTCCAGGGCGCCGAGGGCCCGGTGCTCGCGGTCTCCGACTACATGCGCCAGGTCCCGGACCAGATCGCGCAGTGGGTCGAGCAGGACTGGTCCTCGCTGGGCGCCGACGGCTTCGGCCTGTCGGACACCCGTGAGGCCGCGCGCCGCCACTTCGGTGTCGACGCCGAGTCCATCGTCGTCGCCGCCCTGGCCCAGCTCGCGAAGCGCGGCGAGGTCAAGGCGACGTCCGTGAAGGAGGCGCGCGAGCGCTACGGCCTGTAAGGCTCAGGCATGTCTGACAGGAGGCCCCCGCCGCGGCGGGGGCCTCCTGCATGATGTGGGGATGCGCGCTGCCCGCCTCATCAAGATGGTGCTGCTCCTCCAGTCCCGCCCGGCCATGACCGCCGCCGAACTGGCCCGGGAACTGGAGGTGTCGGAGCGGACCGTGACGCGGGACGCGCAGGCGCTGTCGGAGGCGGGCGTACCGGTGTACGCGGAGCGGGGGCGGGCCGGCGGCTACCGGCTGATCGGCGGTTACCGCACCCGGCTGACCGGACTGGCCCGGGGCGAGGCCGAGGCGCTGTTCCTGTCCGGGGTGCCGGGGGCGCTGCGCGAGATGGGCCTGGAGGACGCGGCGTCGGCGGCCCGCCTGAAGGTGTCGGCGGCCCTGCTGCCGTCCCTGCGGGACGCCTCCCGCACGGCGGCACAGCGGTTCCACCTGGACGCGCCGAGCTGGTTCCGGGAGCCCGGGACGCCCGAGCTGCTGCCGGCGGTGGCGGACGCGGTGTGGGACGACCGGCGGGTCACCGCGCGCTACCGGCGCGGCGAGGACGAGGTCGTGCGGGAGCTGGAGCCGTACGGGCTCGTGCTGAAGGCGGGGGTCTGGTACCTGTGCGCGAGGGTCGCGCGGGCGGCGGACGAGGGCCCCTTCCGCGTGTACCGCATCGACCGGTTCGCGGCGGTGGAGGCGGGCGAGGAGCGCTTCGAGCGGGACGACGACTTCGACCTGCCGGCGTTCTGGACGGAGCGGGCCGAGCAGTTCGCGCGGTCGATCCTGCGGGTGGAGGTCGTGGTGCGGCTGTCGCCGGAGGGTGCGCGCAGGCTGGCGCACGTCGTCGACGCGCTGTCCGCCCGGGAAGCGCTGCGGGCCGCCGGGGCGCCGGACGCGGACGGCTGGGTGACGGTGACGCTGCCGGTGGAGTCCGAGGAGATCGCGCACACCCAGTTGAGGGGGCTCGGGGCGGAGGTGGAGGTACTGGCGCCCGAGGCGATGCGGGCGCGGTTCGCGCGGGAGGCACGGCGGCTGGCCGGAATGTACGGCGACGGAGTGAACGGCGAAGGCGTGCGCGGCGACGCCGACCCGGCCGGG
This sequence comes from Streptomyces sp. WG7, assembly GCF_049975785.1. NCBI lineage: Bacteria > Bacillati > Actinomycetota > Actinomycetes > Kitasatosporales > Streptomycetaceae > Streptomyces > Streptomyces sp. WG7. The sequence goes on along the minus strand of NZ_JBNGGE010000087.1, from coordinate 7,933 downwards.
ACATGACGATCCGCCGCACTCCGCGTGCGTCGCCCCCGTCCAGGACCGATGCTGGACCCGTGATGGACGAGACGGAGTTCTGGGAGCTGATCGACGCCACCCGGCAGGGCGCCGACGGCGATCCCGAGGACCAGGCCGAACTGCTCGTGGAGCGGCTCCTCGGGCTGGACCCGGACCTGGTGCTCGACTTCGCCCGCCATTTCGAGGCGCGTTACAACCGCGCCTGCACCTGGGACCTGTGGGGCGCCGCGTGGGTGCTGCTCGGCGGGGCGAGCGACGACGCCTTCGACTACTTCCGGTGCTGGCTGATCGGCCAGGGCCGCGAGGTGTACGAGGGCGGGGTGCACGATCCCGACTCGCTCGCCGAGCTGCTGGAGGACTTCGACGAGGAGCTGGACGGCGACGGCGAGGAGCTGGGCTACGCGGCCGACGAGGCCTACGAACAGCTCACCGGCACCGTCGCCCCCGACCTGGGCATCGCGCCCGCGCCCGCGGAACCGCTGGGCACTCCGGTCGACCTGGAGGACGACCGGGCCCTCGCCGCCCGCTTCCCGCGCCTGTGGGAGCGGTTCGGGCGGGACTGATCCCGCCGCCCGTCCCGGCCTCGGGCGGTACGGCGGCGGCCGGCGTCGGGCGGACGGTGCGGCCGGCCGTAGGGGGCCGGCCCGTAGGGGGCCGGGGTGTCAGCGGCCCTCGCGACCGCGGTGCCCGTCCCGCGGGTCAGCCGGGCCGGCCCTGGAGCCGGGCCGCCACGTCCCTGATGTGCGGGAGGCGGGCGGTGAGGGCCGCGCCCGGGCAGCTGGTCTGGTAGCCCTCGTCGTGGCCCGCGACGGCGGGCAGGGTGGCGGTGGAACCGGCGGCGTACCGGCTGAGGCCGTTGCTGGAGACCAGGCTGGCCTTCCCGCGCGGGTCGGTGTCGCCGCGGCCGAGTTTCCAGGCGGCCAGCGCGGCGATCGCGTCGGTCAGCGCGTCGGGCACGGGCACGCCGGCGGTGAAGGTGCCGAGGGCGGCGATCCCGGTGGTGCGGTGGTTGAAGCCCTGGGTGTGGGCGCCGGTGACGGGGCGGTCGATGCCGCCGGCGCGGCCCTCGTAGATGGTGCCGCAGCGGTCGACGACGAAGTTGTAGCCGATGTCGTCCCAGTCCCGGGCGCCGGTCTGCCCCGTGTAGACGCCGCGGAGGATGGCCGGCACGTCGGCGCAGTCGTAGCCGTTCGGCGTGTCCGTGTGATGGATGAAGACGGCGAGGACCTTGTCGTCGTAGCGCGGGGGCGGCTGCGCCCGGGCGGCGTCGCCCAGCCACCGCGACCGGGGCACGATGGGCGGCCGGGGCGCGGCGTACCGGTCCGCGGCGGCCTGCCCCTCGTGCGTCGTGGCCGCCCGTTCCACACCGCTCGCGCACAGCGCCAGCGCGGCGGCGGCCGCCAGTCCGGGCAGACAGCCGAGCAGCGCCCGTACCGCGCCCGGCGTGCGGGCGGCGGCGCCCGGTACGGGGACCACACGCCGCTCCCGGTCCCCGCCCGGTCCTCGGAAGACACGCATGGGCCCACTGTCCGGCTGATCCGGTCCGCCCGCGATGTGTGCTGTGCCACCTGGCGGAACCATCGTCCCGGTCCACGACGTTTTCCGGTTGACCCGAGGCCGATCTCCCGGCCCGTCCGGCACGTGCTCGGGGGACCGGGGCCGCAGGGGGCCCGGTGGAAAGGCGGTGCGCGTGGACGTGCTCGACATCCTGCTGGTGCTGGTGGTGCTGGCCTACGCGGCCTCCGGCTACCGGCGCGGTCTGGTGGCCGGCTGTGTCTCGCTGGCCGGCTTCGTGGGCGGCGCGGTGATCGGCGTGTGGATCCTGCCGTGGGTGATGGACCTGGTGGCGCCGGGCTCGACGGCGGCGACGGTGACCGCCGTGATCACGGTGCTGGTGCCCGCGGTGGTGGGCCACGAGCTGGCGGGGCGGCCCGCGCTGCGGCTGCGCCGGGAGCTGGACGCCGGGCCGCTCAGGGCGGCCGACGGGATCGGCGGGGCGGCGGCCAACGCGGCGGCGGCGCTGATCGTGGCGTGGGTGGCGGCGAGCGTACTGGCGGCGTCCTCCTCCTCGCTGCTCACCTCGGCGATCCGGGACTCGACGCTGCTGGGCGCGGTGCAGCGGGCGATGCCGGACACCACTCCTGCGTGGTTCTCCGGGGCGACGTCCGCGCTGGCCGAGGCGGGGTTCCCGCAGGTCTTCAACCCGTTCGAGAACGAGTCGACCGCGAAGGTCGCCGAACCCTCCGGGGACAGTGTCACGGCGGCGGCGACCGAGGCGGCGAAGCTCAGCACGGTGAAGGTCGAGGGCGTCGCCGGCTCCCAGGGCCGGGAGGGCAGCGGCTTCGTGTACGCGCCGGAGCGCGTGATGACCAACGCCCACGTGGTGGCCGGCATCGACGACCCGACCGTGCGGGTCGGCGGGGTGGGGCCGTCGTACGAGGCGCGGGTGGTGCTGTTCGACCCGCGCAAGGACGTGGCCGTGCTGTACGTCCCGGACCTGACCGCGCCCGTCCTGCGGTTCGACGACAACGCGGAGCGCGGTGATCCCGCGGTGGTCGCGGGCTACCCGCAGGACGGCGACCTGGACCTGCGGGCGGCGACCGTGGCGAACCGGGTCCGGGCGACCGGCCAGAACATCTACAGCGACGCGAACGTCACCCGGGAGATCTACTCGATACGGTCCACGGTCCGCCCCGGCAACTCGGGCGGACCGCTGCTGACCACCGACGGCCGGGTGTACGGCGTGGTCTTCGCCCGCTCCACCTCCGACGCCGGGACCGGTTACGTGCTGACGGCGGACGAGGTGGCCGCCGACGCGCGGCGCGCGGCCGACGCGACCCGGGCGGTGGACACGGGCGAGCCGGTCGCGTCGTGAGCGTCAGGGGCCGGTCAGCGACCGGCCCATGAGCACGTCGTCGACGTAGTCGCCGTCGAGGTGGAACTCCTCCGGCTGCAGGCCCTCGACGACGAAGCCCTCGGACTCGTAGAGCCCCCGGGCCGCGGTGTTGTGACCGAGGACGCGCAGGGTGATGCGGCGGAAGCCCTTGTGGCGGGCGTCGTCCACGGCGGCCCGGACGAGGGCGCGGCCGACGCCGTTGCCGCGGGCCGCGTCGGAGACGGCGAGGCCGCGGATCTGGCGTACGTGGGTGTTGGAGGCCAGGGGCGTGGGGAAGCCGAGGCGGACGTAGCCGACGACGGCGCCGTCGAGTTCGGCGACCAGGTGGTCGGCGGGGCCGCACGTCTCGCGGAAGAAGGGGTCGTCCGGCTCCGGTCGGGGCGAGACGGCGTGCAGGTAGGACCAGGTCTCGTGGTCGATCCGGCGCAGCGGCTGCTCGTCGTCGGACCTGGCCTGGCGTATGTGCGGAACTGGCATGACGGTCACTGTACGACGCGGGTCCGGGCACCGGTCCGGGGTTTTTCCGGGGCCACCCGGCAGGATGGGCGCATGGACGACGGGCGCATGGACGACGGGCCTGGGAACGACGGACGCGCGGGCGGGGGACGGCGCGGGCGCACGAGTGGCGAGCGCAAGGGCGACCGGCCCACGGACGACGGGCCCACGGGCGACCGGCCCACGGACGACCGGCCCACGGACAGGGATCGATCCCGCGTCGCGGTGGCCGGCGCCTCCGGTGTCATCGGCAGCGCACTGGTGCGGTCCCTGACCGCCGACGGGCACGAGGTGGTGCGCCTGGTACGCCACGCGCCGCGCGGTGCGGACGAGGTCCGGTGGGACCCGGAGGGCGGACGCGTGGACGCGGCCGGGCTCGCCGGGTGCGACGCCGTGGTCAACCTGGCCGGGGCCGGGATCGGCGACCGCCGCTGGACCGACGCGTACAAGACGCGCATCCGCAGCAGCCGGGTACACGGCACGACGGCGCTCGCGGAGGCCGTCGCCTCACTGGAGACGCCTCCGCGGGTCTTCGTGAACGGCAGCGCGATCGGCTTCTACGGGCAGACCGGCGACCGGACCGTCGACGAGAGCGCGCCCGCGGGAGAGGGCTTCCTGCCGTCCCTGTGCCTGGAGTGGGAGGCCGCCGCGGCCCCCGCCCGCGAGGCGGGCGTGCGGACGGTGTTCGTGCGCACCGGGCTGGTCGTCTCCCGCCGGGGCGGGGCCTGGGGCCGGCTCTTCCCGCTCTTCCGGGCGGGACTCGGCGGACGGCTGGGCGACGGGTCCCAGTACTGGTCCTTCGTGGCGCTGCACGACGAGGTGGCGGCGATCCGGCACCTGCTGGACCGCGGGGACCTGTCCGGCCCGTTCAATCTGACCGCCCCGCATCCGGTGACGAACCGTGAGGTCACCGCGGCCATGGGGCGCGTGCTGCACCGCCCGACGCCGTTCGCGGTGCCCGCCCCGGTCCTGCGCGCCGCGCTCGGCGAGCTGGCCGGCGACGTCCTGGGCAGCGCCCGGGTCCTCCCGGCGCGCCTGCTGGACTCGGGCTTCCGCTTCGCGTTCCCGGAGATCGACGGGGCGATCCGGGCGGCGCTGTGAGGTGGGGGACGGGGCGGCCGTGCCGGAGGACCCGGGGCCGGCCCCGCCCCGGCCTCGTCGCTCCGCCCTCGTCCGCTCCGCCCTCGTCCGCCCCGGCCTCGTCCGCCCCGGCCTCACCCGCTGCCACCCTGGCCGCGCCCGCCCGCCCGTTCCTCGTCGCCTTCGGCCAGTTCCCGACCGAATGACGGCCACATAGCACCCGTATGACACCCGTATGCGACCGTCGTGCGACCGTGCCCTGCCTCCATGCGACTCCCCTTGACCTTTTCCAGACCTAACCTCGACTCGAACTCGGGTATTCCTCAAGGCAGTTGGGGGCATGACGTCTCCAGCGGCCGCGCAACCTCGAGGAGGGGCACGTGCTTGAGCCCGCGTACCAGGCGGACGTCGTCGTCGTGGGGGCCGGGATCGCCGGACTCTCCGCGGCGCATCGGCTGACCAGCGCAGGAGTGACGACCACGGTCCTGGAGGTGGCCCATACGGTGGGCGGCCGGATGGCGACCGAGAAGATCGACGGCTTCCGGCTCGACAGGATCGGACAGCTGCTGCCCACGGCACTTCCCGAACCGCACCGCGCCCCCGGGCCGGCCGGCCCCGCACTGCTGCCCTTCGCCCCCGGCGTCCTGCTGCACAGCGAGGGCCGTCACCACCTCGCGGGCGCCCCGGCGGGTGCCCGGGGCGCAAGGAGCGCAAGGGGCGCACTCCATGCAGTACGCGCCCTCGCGAGCGCCCCCCGGTCGGCGCCCGCGCCCCGGCGCGCTGTTCACATCCCCCACGCGTCCGGCAGGCCCGCGCCCGCGCCCCGTACGCGCGTCGGCGCCCCGCTCGGCACCGCGGTCGACCAGGCCCGGCTCGGCGCCGCGCTGACCCGGCTCGCGAACACCCCGGTCGAGCGGCTGCTGGCCCGCCCGGAGCTGCCCGCCGCCCAGGCACTGGCGGTCCGCGGGCTGCCGGCCCGCACGATCGACGGCTTCCTGCGCCCGCTGCTCGCCGCCCTGCTGTGCGACCCTGACCTCACGACCTCCAGCCGGTGCGCCGACCTCGCGCTGCGCGCGTTCGCCGGCGGACGGCTCGGACTGCCCGAGGGCGGCGCCGAGGCGCTGCCGGAGCTGCTGGCGCGGACGCTGCCGCCGGGCACCGTGCACACCGGTGTCCGGGTCACCTCGGTCGCCACCAACGCCGTGACCACGGCGGAGCACGGCGTCATCCGCTGCCGGGCCGTCCTGGTGGCGACCGACGCCCGCGCCGCGGCCGAGCTGCTGCCGGGCCTCAGGGTGCCGGACTTCCACCCGGTGACGGTGGTGCACCACACGACGGACGAGCCCCCGACGACCGGTGCCGCCCTGCTGCTGGACGCGGACCGAGGGGGCCCGGTCGCCCACACGGCGGTGGTCAGCCAGGTGGACCCGTCCCGTGCGCCGGCCGGTCGCACCCTCGTCTCGTCGACGGTCCTCGGCCCTCCCCCGCCCGACGTCGACACCGCCGTACGCATCCACCTCTCCCGCCTCTACGGCACCCCGACCACCCGCTGGGAGACCCTCGCCGTGCACCACACGCCCGAGGCGGTGCCCACGATGCGCCCACCGCACGACCTGCGCAGGCCGGTTCGGTTACTGGCCGGCCTGTACGTGTGCGGCGACCACCGCGACACCAGCACCGTCCACGGCGCGCTGCACTCCGGCCACCGGGCCTCGGCGGCGATCCTGACGGACCTGGGCTCGGGACGGCCGATGCACGCGGCGGAAACGGTGGCCTCGGCACAGGCGGCCTGAGGCCGGCCCGACGGTTCTCGCCGCGGACACGGGCGCCCGGCACGCCCCTGCGCGGCGTGGCCGCCGATCACCGACGGCCCGCCGGTGCGGGGTCGGCCACCGGACCACCCGCACGGGTGAGCCGGCAGGCCGCCCGCACCGACGGGCCGCCCGCGCCGGTGGGCCGCCCGCGCCGGTGGGCCACCGGGCCACCCCCGCCCGCGGACCACCCGCGCCCACAGATCCCCCTCGCCCGCGGAGCACCCGCAGCCGTGACCCAGCGTGCCGCCGGCGCCCGCGGTTCACCGGTGCCCGCGGGCCGCCGGTGTCACGGCGCGGTCGGCTGCCTTCCCCGACGGGGCACGCGGCGCGCCGAGCGCCCCGGAGCCCGGCCGCGCGCGGCTGTACGAGCGGTCGGGCTCCGCCTCCGGCCACGCACGCGCGCCTCAGCGGTCTGATCATTCATCAGCTGACGCGGCGTCGCGCCGCGTATCCTTCCGTGGCCGAACTCCCGTTCGCATCCACCATGGTGGGCTGACAAGAAATGGCTGACCTACGTTGATACAGAGATACAGAACCAGGGCCGGACTGTTCCGGCTCCTGGGAACCGACCGCCGGGCAAGCGCCACGCGACAGTCCGCGCGGGCGCTCTGCCTGGCCCTTCTCCTCTCACTCGTCGTGGGACTCCTCGGAGCCCCGGCCGTCGCGGCACCGGTGGCCGAGGTTCCCGCCTCCGACGAAGCGGCGAGTACGGACCACATTCCCGCCACCGACCGGGGAGAGGTCCTGCGCGCCTGGAAGGCGGGCGGGCCCGGTGTGAAGGCGGCCGCGGAAGCGGCGCTGCTGGGCTCGGACGAGCAGGTGCGCACGTTCCTCGACAGTGAGCTGGCCGTCGCGGAGCTGGCGGACGACCGGGTCGCCACCGTGCAGATCTTCTCGGTCGGCGGCCGGGCCGTACGGGAGGCCGCCGAGACGGCTCTGGCCGGGACGCCGGCGGACCTGGACACCTTCCTGAAGTCGGGCTGGCAGGCTCCGCTGGCGGAGGACCAGCGGGTCCGTGCCACCCAGATCATCAGCGCCGGCGGGCCGCAGGTGAAGGCGGTCGGCCAGGCCGCCATGAACGGCACCGCCGAGGACGTGCAGCGCTTCATCGTCGAGGGGCAGTACGACGCCGAGCGCAGCGACGAGCGTGTGCTGGTGGTCCAGATCCTTTCCACTGGCGGTCCTGCCACCCAGGAGGCCGCTCGGGCAGCGCTGGACGGCGCTCCGGAGGACGTGACCGCGTTCCTGGAGGTGGGCCAGTACGTGGCGCGGGCCCGCGACCAGGAGCAGGCCACCATCGAGGACCTGGTCGCCCAGGCCGAGGAGGCCGGCCGGCAGGCCCGGGTGGAGACCGACGCCGCCAAGGAGGCCTCCGCGCGGGCCATCGCGGCGACCAAGCTGGCCAAGGAGGCCGCGCAGAAGGCCGCCGCGGAGACCGCCGCGGCCAAGGAGGACGCCACCAAGGCGTCCAACGCCGCCGGCCGGGCCGCCGACGCGGCCCGCGGGGCCGCCAAGGCCGCCCAGGAGGCGATCTCCTCGGCCCGCGCCGCCAACACGTCGGCACGCATCGCCGCCAACGCCGCCGCACCGGCCGCCGCGGCGGCCGCCTCCGCGGCCCAGGCCGCCT
>NZ_JBNGGE010000086.1:0-14753 GCF_049975785.1 Streptomyces sp. WG7 | reverse complement strand
GGACCGGGATCGGCCACAACGGCTGGCTCGCGGTCGCCTGGTGCCTGGCTCTCACCGCGCTCGGCTACTTCTGGTCGGCCTCGAAGTTCAACCGTGACCCGAAGTAGCCGACGTGACAGCGCAGGCCTCCGGCCGCGCCCCGTCCCGCACCGCACCGCCCAAGGGCGGCGTACTCCGACCCCTGGTCGGTGAACGCCGCCCCGTCGGCGTCCCCGGCCGCCCGCCGAGCCGGGTCGCGGACCGGTCCCCGTTCCGTCCCCGTTCCCGGCCGACCGCTCGGGTACCGGCCAAGACTGGTCACGACATGCGGACGTCCCAGCGTCCCGGTGCTCCGGACCCGGACCCGGTCCCGGTCCCGGTCTCAGGAGGCACGCCGCGTGCCGGCGCCTCCCCGTATCTCCAGGCCTGCCAGCAGTTCGGCCGTGGCCCCGGTGATGGCCTCCACGGCCTGTTCGAAAACCTCCCGATTGTGCGCGGCCGGCGCACGGAACCCGGACACCTTGCGCACGTACTGCAGGGCGGCGGCCCTGATCTCGTCCTCGGTGGCCTCCTCGGCCAGCACGGGCGGACGCAGTGTCTTGATGCTGCGGCACATGACGTCAGTCTCCCCTCTCCAGGTCCATCTCCAGGTCCACCCGCCAGTCGTTCGATCTGATCCAGTGACCCTTCGGATACTCGAAGTCGGCCTGCCCGAGCAGGGTGAACCCGGCCCCGCGGCAGACCGCGTTGGAAGCGGCGTGCCCCACGCTCGGGAACGCGTGCAGGTACCGGTGCGCCCCGTCGGCCCGGACCGCCTCCCGCACGGCACGAGCCGCCCGGACAGCCAGTCCCCGCCCCTGGAACTCCGGCAGCACCGCCCACCCGGTCTCCCAGACCTCCACGCCCTGCCAGGTCCGCTGCCAGTACCCGATCGAGCCGACCGTCTCGCCGCCGTCCGCCAGCGTGACCCGGTACATCCGCCCCGTCCCGAGCTCTGTGTACCGCCGGTGCCGCGCCGCGAGCTGCTCCTCGGTCTCCGGCCCGCCCAGGTGCGCGGTCATCTCGGGGCTGTTGCTCCTGCGCAGCAGCCACAGGTCCCCCTCCGCCCAGGGGGCCAGGCACACCCGGTCTCCGGCATGCCCGGTCCGCTCGTCCACACCATCCATGTTCTTCACGGTAGGGCAGGGGTCTGACAGTCGGCCTCGGCAGCGGATCGGCACCCCGACAGCGGCTCCCCGCCCCCGCCCGGGCGGGGCCATCCTTTCGCGTGAACCACGGAAGGGAACGCGCACCTCAAAATCGAACAGGCGTATCATTGGGCTGTGGCTACGACCTATGATTTCCCCAGTGATCTCCTCGCCGGTCAGGAGGAACTGCATCAGGTCAGGGCCGAGCTGTCGGCCCTGCTGAAAAGACTTCCCTGGTCCGTCGAGCCGCTCGACGGATTCAGCGACGCGGGCGGCTGGCGCAAGGTCGAGCGCCCGGCCTCGCCCGGCTGGTCGGCGGACGAACAGGCCGAGGTGGAGAAGCTCCGGCAGCGTGAGCGCGAACTCGCCGTGTTCGTCAGCACCCATCGCTACTGGTCGGAGATCACCGGCCCCGATCAGGTGAACGCCCGCTCGGAGCTGAAACGCGCCCGCCAGGCCACGGACCGGGAGACCCCGCCCGAGAACGCCTGAGGAGGCGCCCTGCGTGCAGGGCTCATGAGACCGCCGAGGACGTTCAGTCCCCGCCGAGCCGGTCGAGCCCGTTCCTGCTCGTCAGCCCACCGTCCCCGCACGGGCGGGCGCCGTACGCGCTGCCCGGCACTGCTCACGGACCTCACCCCAGGAAGAACGGGACCTCACCCCAGGGAGAACGGGACCTCATCCCAGGGAGTACACGTACGACCGCACGCGAGAGGCCCCCGGAATACTTCCGGGGGCCTCTCCACCGACGTCTGCGGCGCCGGTCCTGGTGGGCGCGGACGGTTTCGAACCGCCGACATCCTGCTTGTAAGGCAGGCGCTCTACCCCTGAGCTACGCACCCAGGACGAGTCGACAGCCTACATGGCCCGGGGCACTGCCCGGCAAACGTGCTGCCACCGGCACCTCGGCCTGGGGCTAACCCCACCCCCGATCCGGTAGCGGACCGCATCCCGGCGCGGGCCCGTGCCCTCCTACAGTCTGAGAGCCGCGTCGGGAAAGGGCTTCTTCCGCTCCGGAAGGATCCCCGGACGAGGCACCTCGCCGTCCGTTCCAGGGGGAATCTCGTCATGGGCACCCGTACCCTTCCTGCTCGCGCCTTCGCCGCCGTCGGCACCGTCGCCGTTCTCGTCGCGGGTCTCAGTGCCTGCGCCTCCGCCTCGGACGACAAGGACCCCGAACAGCGGTCCTTCGCCCTTCAGGGCGACGTCCTCACCATCGACGCCGACGACTCCGCGCTGGAGATCGTCGCCGCCGACGGCCATCCGTCCGGCAAGGTCGAGGTGACCCGGTGGTTCCAGGGCTCGGTCGCGCTCGGCTCCGGCCCCGAAGTGACCTGGAACATGGACGGCGACCGGCTGAAGCTGCGGACGCACTGCTCCGGTGTGGCCGCCGACTGCGCCACCAAGCACCGGGTGGAGATACCGCGCGGCATCGCCGTCAAGGTGAAGACCGACGACGGCAGCGTGCGGGCGCAGGGCTTCCGGGAGGCGCTGGAGATCCGGACGGCCGACGGGTCCGTACGCGTCAGCGACACCACCGGGCCGCTGGAACTGCACAGCGACGACGGATCGCTGCGCGCGGACGTCACCTCGCGCCGGGTGAACGCGACCACCCAGGACGGCTCGGTCCGACTCGAACTCGGGTCCGTCCCCGACCTGGTGGAGACCCGCAGCGACGACGGCTCCGTGACCGTCTCCCTGCCCCGGGACACGTACAAGGTGTCCGCCGAGAGCGACGACGGATCGGTCGACGTATCCGTGCCCCGGGACGAAGCCAGCTCCCACGTGGTGACCGCGCGGACCCAGGACGGCGAAGTCACGGTCCGAACGGCGAACTGACCGGCCCGTGTGTTCGTCCCTAACGGGTGGGAGAATGAACCCGGGCAGGACGGACGACACGGGAGAGGGATGTGACGGCGACACCATCGCAGCCGTACTCGCCGATGGTGCCGCGCGCGCAGCGCCTGCCGCACCGTTCCCACCACCAGCGCCGCCACCGCGCGTCCGGCGCGGTCCGCGACACGCTCACCCTCGTGGGCCTGCCGCTCCTCGCCGCGCTGACGCTCCCCGCCGCGTTCGCCGGGGGCGGCACCCGCCGCTGGTTCGGCGGGCGGGCCGAGAGCCAGCGGGCGGAGGCGCAGGCCGCGAAGGACGACGCGGCGGCCGCCTTCTACGAGCTGGACACCGCACAACGGGACCTGCGGATCTCGATCGAGACGATCGCGGCCGTCGACGCCTCCCCTGCCGCCCGGCGCGCGGTCACCGACTTCGAGGCACTCGGCCGGCGCATCGACGAGGTCAGCCACCAGTACATCAGCGCCGTCGACGCCCACGACCTGGACCGGGACGACCTGGAGGCGTCGGCGGCCTCCCGCGCGCGCAGCGAACTGACCGCCGCCAAGAACGAGCTCAGCCGGGTCAGGCAGGACCTGGACCGCTTCGCCGACGGCCTAGGCTCCCTGCTCGGCAAGGCCGAGACCCAGCTGGCCCGGCTGGCGCCCTCCGTCGAACGCGCCCGGCAGGCCCTGCTGGCCGCCTCCAACGCCCTGGACGCCGCCCGGGGATCCGGGCTGCGAGCGGACGACCTCGCCGCCCGGCTCGCCGCGCTCGGCCCGGAGCTCACCCGGCTGAACCAGGGCGCCGGACAGCACGGCGTTCCCCAGACCCTCGAGCGGGCGGAACGCGTCACCCGAGAGGCCGAGTCGGTCCGTGCCGAAGCCGAACGACTGCCCGAACGCGCCGCCGAGATCGGCCACCGGCTGGTCTCCCTGCGCACCCGCGCCGAGGCCCTGACCACCCGCACCGACCAGGTCGAACCGGTACTGAGCGAGCTACGGCGGCGATTCACCGTCGCCTGCTGGCAGGACCTCCAGCACGTGCCGGACCAGGCCACCGAATCCGTCCGGCAGGCCGAGCGGAAGCTGGCCGAAGCCCAGACCGCCCGCGACGAACAGCGCTGGCCCGACGCCACCGCCCTGCTGTCGACGGCACGGGCGCTGCTGAACTCGACCGACGAGGCCGTCTCCGCCGCCGGCGACCGGCTGCGGCAGCTGAACGCCGTACAGAAGGACCCTCAGCGGGAGATCGAACGCACCCGCTTCGTGATCCGCGACGCCCAGCGCCTGGCCATGGCGGGCCGCAACACCCCCGACCCGCGGCACGCGCGCCCCCTGGACGACGCCGTGGCCCGGCTCGAGCGCGCGATCACCGTGCTGGCGGGCCGGCACCCCGACTACTGGCACTTCCTGACGGAGACGGAAGCGGTCCGGCAGACAGTTGCCGACGTGGTCACCCGGATCCGTGAGGAACGCGGAGCCGGCCACTGATCTCCGAGCGGCTGCCGGTTGCGGATACCCGATGCTCCTCGCCCGGGTTCTCGTTTCCGCTCCTCACCGGGTTCGCGCCACGTCCCCTGCCGGTCCGCATTCCGTACCGGGTTCTCGTCGCCGGGACGGGCCACCCGGCCGGGCCGGTTAACCTGTGCGCATGCCTCGCTACGAGTACCGCTGCCGGAGCTGCGACGACACCTTCGAACTGAGCCGCCCCATGGCCGAGTCCTCCGCTCCCGCCTCCTGCCCGGCGGGCCACGACGACACGGTGAAGCTGCTGTCGACGGTCGCCGTCGGCGGCTCGTCCTCCGCGCCTGCCCCGGCACCCTCGTCGGGTGGCGGCGGTGGCTGCTGCGGCGGCGGCTGCTGCGGCTGACCTCCCGGCCCGGGGCACGCGCCCGGTGCCGCCGCGTCGGCGCCTCGGCCTTACTCGGTCGACGTCTGCTCCTTCAGCCTCCCTCAGCCAGCGCCTCCCTCAGCTGCCCAGATAGCGCAGCACCGCCAGCACTCTGCGCGAATAGCCCTCACCCCCGGTCAGTTCCAGCTTGTCGAAGATCGCGTTGGTGTGCTTCTCCACCGCGCTCTGCGAGATGTGCAGCCGCCGCGCGATCGCCGCGTTGGTATGGCCCTGCGCCATCTCGGCCAGTACGTCCCGCTCCCGCGCGGTGAGCCGGGCGAGCAGGTCGGTGTGGGTCGTGCGGCCGAGCAGCTGGCGGACGACCTCCGGGTCGAAGGCGGCCCGTCCGGCGGCCACCCGCTCCAGCGCGTCCAGGAACTCGTCGATCTGGACCACCCTGTCCTTGAGCAGATAACCCACTCCTTCCGTCTCACCGGTGAGCAACTCGGTCGCGTACCGCTTCTCGACGTACTGGGAGAGCACCAGCACCCCGACCGCCGGCCAGCGCCGGCGTATCTCCAGAGCCGCGCGCAGGCCCTCGTCCGTGTGGGTGGGCGGCATCCGGACATCGGCGACGACCACGTCCGGCGGGTCCTCGGCGACCGCCTTGAGCAGCAGCTCGGCATTGCCGACGGCGGCGAGCACCTCGTGCCCTTCCTCTGTCAGCAGCCGCACGAGCCCCTCCCGCAGCAGGGTCGAGTCCTCGGCAAGGATCAGCCGCATGGCAGTTCCGCGGCCACGAGGGTGGGCCCGCCCGGCGGGCTGACCACGCTGAGGCTGCCGTCGAGGGCGGCGACGCGCCGGGCGAGCCCGAACAGTCCGCTGCCGGCGGCGTTCGCCCCGCCGCATCCGTCGTCCTGGACGCTCACGTACATCCGGTCCTCCTCCACTCTGACGGCGACGCTTATCCGGGTCGGCGCCGCGTGTTTGACCGCGTTCGTGACCGCCTCGCAGACAACGAAGTACGCGACGGTCGCCACGGCCTGCTCGGGCTCCTCGGCGAGGTCGTACTCCACTCCCACCGGCACGGACGCCCGCTCGGCGACCGTCTCCAGCGCCGCGCGCAGCCCCGCTTCGTCCAGCGTGGTCGGGTAGATCCGCCAGGCGACCTCGCGCAGCTCGTCCAGGGCGCGGCGGCTCTCGTCGTGGGCCTGGCCGAGCAGCTTGTCCCTGCGGTCGGCGTCCTGGCTGCGGCGGGCGCGGCCGAGCAGCATGCCGAGGGCTACGAGGCGCTGCTGCACGCCGTCGTGCAGATCACGCTCGATGCGGCGTCGTTCGTCGTTCACCGCGTCGACCACGGCGGCGCGGCTGGCGGACAGCTCCGCGATCCGCCGCTCCAGCTCCTCCTGGTGGCGGGGGCCGAGGAAGTGACGCGCCAGCTGCCCTTCCAGTCCGAGCACTCCGAATATTCCCTGCACGGCGAGGAACACGAGGAACAAGCCGCCCAGACTGCCGAGGACCAGCGAACCGGGGTTGCGTATGCCGTCCAGCAGGAGCCAGCCGTATATCCCGAAGGTGCCGTACGCGAGGCCGATCGCGGCGGTCAGCATCACCACCCCGCCCAGGACGCCCAGGGCCCAGTGGCAGGCCACGTACCGCAGCGCCCGCACGTCCTCGTACGCGGGCGTGACGCGGAGGTCCAGCCACATCGCCAACCGGGCTCGCTCCAGCTCCGCCAGTCTGCGCGCGCCCACGAGGACCGGGCGCAGTACGGCACGCCGGCCGGCCGGCCAGGCCGCCACGGGCAGCAGGGCCGCACCGGCCAGCAGGGTGAAGAGCAGCTCGACGGCGGCCGCGGCGGTCCCCATGATGAGGCCCACCCCGCACCGCACTACGCGTCGCGCCATGTCTCGCATGATCGTGAGGCTAGCCGGGCGCTGCGGCGGCTCACACTGCGGAAAACCACAATTCCCGCCTGCGGTACACCGCAGTCGATCTTGTGGTCTTCCTCAGTCTCCCTTCAGCTGCGATTTTCTAGCGTGGTCGACATGACAGCCCTCGCAGCGCAGACGGCCGCGGACAGCGGTGCGGCACCGCAGTGGATCAACGACCTCATGGACGCGCTCGGTGCACCGGGCGCCGGCCTCGCCATCGCTCTGGAGAACCTCTTCCCTCCCCTGCCGAGCGAGGTGATCCTGCCGCTCGCGGGGTTCGCGGCGAGTTCCGGCCGGATGAACCTGATCGCCGTCCTGCTGTGGACGACGGCGGGTTCGGTCATCGGCGCGCTCGCTCTGTACGGGATCGGCGCACTGCTCGGCCGGGACCGCACGGTGGCGATAGCGGGCAAGCTGCCGCTGGTGAAGGTGTCGGACATAGAGAAGACCGAGGCCTGGTTCCAGAAGCACGGGACCAAGGCGGTGTTCTTCGGCCGGATGATACCGATCTTCCGCAGCCTGATCTCCGTACCGGCAGGCGTGGAGCGGATGCGGCTTCCCGTCTTCCTCGCGCTGACCACGCTGGGCAGCGCGATCTGGAACACCGTGTTCGTCCTCGCGGGCTACGCGCTGGGTGACAACTGGTCCGAGGTCTCGGGCATAGCCTCCACGTACTCGAAGGTGATCCTCGCGATCGCCGCCCTGGCGCTGCTGGTCTTCATAGGCATGCGGCTGCTGCGGCCGGGGGCCGGCCATCGCAGGCGGGCGCGCGGACACGACCGCGAGCAGGACATACGGCCGCCGGCGGGTGACGACGACTGCTCCGGCACCGGAGACGGTGCCGGAGACAGTGCTGGGGGCCTGGACGGCGGGGTCAGCGAGCCGGGCCCGCCGCACGCAGGAACTCCCGGAGGATCCGCTCACCGGCCAGCACGCCACACTCGGGCAAGGCACTGATCGCCGGTGCCGTCCAGTCGGAGTCGGCCAGCTCGCCGTGGCCGGGACGCCAGCCCCGGTCGGCGGCGAGCAACAGGTCGGCGTCGAGGAGGGAGTCGCCGGCGGCGAGGGTGAGATCGGCACCGGTGCGGCGGGCGACCTCGTGCACGGCGGCGCTCTTGGTGAGCGGCTTGGGGACGGCATAGATCTTGCGGCCCTGGAGGGACACGGTCCAGCCGAGGTTCTCGGCCCACACGGCGAGTTCCTTCACCCAGTCCACGGGCAGCAGTTCGCGCTCGACGACGAGGTAGGCGAAGAGATCCTCGGCGACCCGGTGCTTGCGCACCCACAGTGGGTCGGCGGTGTCCATCAGGTGGTCGCGGACCTCGGCCAGCGAGGCACACTCGTCGGCCAGCCGCGCGGTCACCCGCGCGTGCCAGTCCGGGTCCGAGACGCCGTCCACCAGCAGGTGACCGCCGTTGGCGCAGATCGCGTACTTCGACGGAGGGCCGGGGAGGTTGATGCGCTGGTACTGGGCGCGGGTCCGGGTGGTGGTCGGCACGAAGACCGCCGTGTCGCCGAGGTCGGTCAGCAGCCCGGCTGCCGTCTCGGTCATGTAGGAGAGGGGTTTGCTCTCGTAGACCTCCACGCACAGCAGCCGGGGCGCCCGCAGGTCGGGCATGGTCAGCCCGAGCGCGGCGGCGGAGTAGATGAGCGTGCGGTCGAGGTCGCTCGCGACGAGCACCGGCATCAGAGCGCCACCGCCTTGCCGTCGGCGCCGGTGGCGCCCCGCGTGTACTTGGGGTGGATCAGCCCGACACAGGTGTAGGGCAGGTCGGCGACCTCCTCCACGGGTACGCCCCGCTGTTCGGCCAGCAGGCGTACGTGGTCCAGGTCGGCGCCGGCGCCGGCGCGGGCCAGCACCTTCCAGGGCACGCGGCGCAGCATCACTCGGGTGGTCTCGCCGACGCCGGGCTTGACGAGGTTCACGTCGTGGATGCCGTACTCCTCGCTGATGCGCTCGACGGCGGCCCAGCCCTCCCAGGTGGGGGTGCGGTCGGCGGAGAGAAGCTCCTTGGCCTGGGCTTCGACCGTGTCGGCGACGTCCGGGAAGCGGGTGGAGACGGCGTCGAGGAAGGCCGGCGACAGGTCGGCGCCGGCGAGGTCGCGGTAGAACTTCGCGCCGTGGAAGTCGTGCCGGCCGACGAGGTCGGCGCGGAGCACGGTGCGGGATATCAGGCCGGAGACCGTGGAGTTGAGGCAGGCGGAGGGGATGAGGAAGTCGTCGCGGGTGCCGTAGGTGCGTACGCAGGAACCGGGGTCGGCCAGCACGGCGATCTCCGGGTCGAAACCGGTGATGCCGTCGGAGGCCTCGAAGTCGCGCAGGGCGGCGGCGAGTTCGCGGGTGATGGCGCCCTTGCCGGTCCAGCCGTCGACGAAGACGACGTCGGCGGGGTCGTGTCGGTCGGCCAGCCAGCGCAGCGCGTTGGCGTCGATGCCGCGGCCCCGGACGATCGACACGGCGTAGTGAGGAAGGTCGAGACCATGGCGGAACTGCGCCCAGCGGCGCATCAGGATGCCGACGGGTGTGCCCGCGCGGGCGAGCGAGACCAGGACGGGGCGGGGCGACCGCTCCGCGAGCACGATCTCGGTGACGGCGCCGACGGCGCGGGCCAGCCGGGCGGCGGACGTCTCCAGGGCGGCGTGGAACAGCTCCTGGTACTGCTCGCTGGGCTGGTACTCCACGGGCAGCGACTCCGCGTAGTGCGCGCCGCCGCTCTGGATCGCTTCCTCGCGCTCCTCGGTCGGTGCCTCCAGCGTCACGTCCGAGAGGTCCTGGAGCAGCCAGCCGACCTCGTCGGGCGCGTACGAGGAGAAGTCGGGACCACGCAGGGGCTCGGGCAGCATGGAGGGCCTTTCGGAGGCATGCGGGGCGTGCGGGACGTACGACGGAACGACCGCGAGCAGAACGTGCGGAACGTGGGCGGCGAGCCGGGCCAGCAGACCGTCGGGCGCGTGCAGCGCGGGGGTGTCGGCGGCCGAGTCGACGACGGCGACGACGGCGTCGAAGCCGGCTCCCGCGACGTTGTAGGCGTAGCGCTCGCCGGGGCCGTCGGCCGGGTCGTCGTGTGCGGGAAAGACGAGGCGGGTGCGTATCGCGTACCCGGGGTCGTCGACCGCGAGGACCGGAGAGCGGGTGGTGGTGGAGTAGCGCACGTCGGCGTCGGTGGTCTGCTCCAGCGCGTGGGCCAGGCGCAGCGGGGCGTACATCAGCTCCTCGAAGCCGAGGACGAGCACGCGGCGGGCGCCTGCGGGCAGCGCCTCGGTGATCCGCTCCGCCATGCCGGGCAGGGCATTCTCCAGCCGGTCTCGCTGTGCGGCCGTGAATCCGTGCCGTCCCCCGTCGGGGAGCCCGCCGGGCCACCGCAGTTCGACGCGCGCGATCGAGCCGGGGGAAGGCCGGCTGGGCACCTCGGGACGGGCGGTGGCACCGTGTGCGTGTGCTCCCGGGCGGACCGGGGCGGGATCGGCGGCACTGGCAGCGGCGCTTCGGGAGTCGGGCGCGTGGCCGGGCTCGGCACCGGCACCGGCACCGGCACCGGCAAGCGAACGTTCACCGGCCGGTCCCACTGTGGCGCTGCCGGTGGCCGCTGCGGGGCCGACTGCCGCGGCGTCGACGTCGGCGTCGGACGTCCCTGTGGCCGGGCCTTCCGGGATCGGCTCGGCAGCGCGAGCCTCGTACCGGGCGACCAGTTCCTGTCCCTTCTCCAGTACGCCCTCCGGCAGCCGGACCGTGCCCGAGGCGGCCGTCACCAGGTCCACGCGGGCGCCGATCTCCCGGGCGAAGTCCTCCAGCCGGCCGGCGTCGGCGGGCGAGCGCATGTCGACGAGGGCCACCACGACGTACCGCTTGCGGGGATAGCGCTCGTGCAGGGCGCGGACGGTGTTGAGGACCGTGTTGCCGGTGGAGAACTCGTCGTCGACGAGGACCAGCGGCCCGTCACCGGCCAGCAGCGCCGGGTTCTCGGGCAGCAGGAGGTGGGAGGTGGCGTGCGAGTGGGACTCCTCGAAGCCGCCCGCCCGGGCGACGCCGGTGACCGGACGGCGGGTGGAGTGCAGGTACGGGGCGGGCCCCAGGCCGTCGGCGACCGAGTGGCCGAGGCCGGTGGCGGTCTCCGCGTAGCCGAGGACGACCGCGCTCTCGGCCGCTTCGGCGCCGAGCAGTTCGCGGACCCGGCGGCCGAGGGCGACGCCGTGGCCGTACACGACGGAGGGCGACTGCGGGACGTGCTTGCCGAGCACGTTGGAGACGAGCAGGTGCGCGCGCTTGGGGTTGCGGCGCAGGGCGAGTCCCAGCAGGCCGGTCAGCCTGTCGTCACCGGTGAGCTCGACGCCCAGCCGCTCGGCGACCCAGCTGCCGGACCAGACTCCGGCGCCCTTCTGCGCGCGCGCCCTCTCGGTCATGTACTCGTGCCTCCCGTTGTCCACCGTGGCATGGGCCCTTGCGTCGGTCATGGCTTCCTTGCGTTCAGTCGGACAGGCCGGCGGCGAGCAGTTCCACGAAGCCGATGTCCTCGTTCGCCACCCCGAAGACCTCGGCGCGCAGCAGCGTGCGCTCGGCCCAGGCCCGGTGGGGCTTCACCTCGTTCATCTTGTTCGTGTAGGCGGACCTCAGCACACCCCCGCCGCCGCGTTCGGGACGCAGGATGTCCTGGGCGTCGCTGAACTCCTCGTGACTGACGACGGACAGTGCGTGCACGGGGAGCACGTGCGAGGGGTGGATGCAGGTCTTGCCCAGCAGGCCGTTGGCGCGGTCCAGGGAGATCTCCCGCAGCAGGCCGTCCATCGCGTGTTCGATCAGCTTCTGACGCAGTTCGACGGCCTGCACCTCCAGGAAGGGGCTCTGCCGCAGTTGCGGTTTGAACATCCTCTCCTGGACGCGGAAGTACTCCCAGACCGGCCCGGTGACCGTGAATCCGGTGCCGTCGGCCCGGGCGAGCATGTTCACCACGTCGGCGATCACGGAGGCGACGATCTGGACGTCGTACGCCGTCATGTCGGGGCCCCGGCGCAGTCCGTAGGAGGAGCAGAAGTCGGTCACGCCGAGACGGAGGGCGAGCACGCGGTCGCGGTACTTGTCGACCGCCCGGAAGATGCCCTCCAGCGTCTGCACCCGGGACTCCCGGTACAGCAGGTCCGGGGACTCCAGCACGGGCATGGCGAAGAGCCTGCGGCCACTGGCCGCCTCGGCGGCGGAGAGCGCCTCCAGGAAGGGCATGCCGCGTTCCTCGGTGAACTTGGGCAGCACGAAACCGGACAGCAGCCCTACGGCGGGTCCGAGGCGCCGTACGAGGTCGGGTATCTGCTCGGGGGTGCGGACCCGGACGAACAGCAGGGGGATGTCGGCGTCGAGGGAGGGCTCCCCTGCTCGAACGGTGCCGCGAGCTCGGGGGAGTTCTGCCAGGGCCGTGAGCTGACGGACGAGGTTCTCCTCGCCGACCGGTACGTCGGCGTCGTCGATCGAGTCCTCCAGGCACAGCACCATCGACACCACGCCGCTCGCGCTCTGTTTGAGGATGTCGTCGGCGAGCCTGGGCCGGGTGGCCGGGCTGTAGAGCGTGGCGCCCAGGGCCGCGGACAGCAGCCGCGCCGGGGAGTCCGCCGTGAAGGTGCAGGGCTCCTGGTGGAAGAGACGCTTCCGCACATCAGGGGCAATCTGTCCGAA
Source organism: Streptomyces sp. WG7 (assembly GCF_049975785.1). NCBI lineage: Bacteria > Bacillati > Actinomycetota > Actinomycetes > Kitasatosporales > Streptomycetaceae > Streptomyces > Streptomyces sp. WG7. The sequence continues at coordinate 2,325 of NZ_JBNGGE010000086.1, read as the reverse complement.
ATGACGCATCAAAACTCCCCCGTGGTGTCTGGGCGACCTGTGAACTGTCCAAAGGTGGCCGGTAATAGTACGTACGTATCCATGTCGGAGGTTCCCACCGGGCATGAATTCGAGGTAACCCGGGCATGTCGGCGGCGGCGACCCGGGGTGAGCGGACACGACCCGCGTACCCGCCCCCGCGTTGTCGTGACCAGGACCGAGAAGGCAGGATGACGGCATGACGCACGCGATGCTGAAGGGGTCGAACGTCCCGCTGCAAGCCACCACGGTACGCGCCGTGCTGCGCTGGACACCCGGGCAGGGGGTCCCCGACATCGACGCCTCCGCGTTGTTGCTGGGTCCGGACGACCGCGTGCGTTCCGACGAGGACTTCGTTTTCTACAACCAGCCCCGGCACCCTTCGGGTCAGGTCTGGCGGCTCGGCAAGAAGCGGGTCGCCGAGGGCCTGACCGATACGATCCAGACAGACCTCCCCGGGGTCGAGTCCTCGGTGGGCCGGATTTTGCTGGTCGCTTCGGCGGACGGCGCCGCCTTCGACCGGGTCCGGTCGCTGCGCATCCTGCTGTACGACGCGACGGCCGCCGACGCGGAACCCCTGGCGTACTTCGACGTCAAGCCGGAGACGGGCGAGGAGACAGCGCTGATCTGCGGTGAGCTGTACCGGCGTGGGGAGGGCTGGAAGTTCCGGGCGCTGGGTGAGGGCTATTCGAACGGGCTGAAGGGCCTGGCGACCGACTTCGGCATCTCGGTGGACGAGTCGGAAGGGGCGGACGACCCCATGTCGGCCCGCCGGCCCGAACCGTCCCCGCACACTTCCGCCCAGTCCGCGTCCGTCCCGCCGGTGGTCGGTCCCGACGAGCCGACGACCGTCCAGCCCGTGCCGGAGATCTCGCGGCCACTGCCTCCCGAGCAGCCCACGGGGGCGCCGGCGCAGCCCGCAGGGGTACCGGCGCAGCCCGCGTACGGATACCCGCAGCAGCCGCCGACGTCACAGCCGGCCTACGGCTACCCACAGCCGGCCGGACGCGCCGGGTACGGCTACCCGCAGGCGCCGGCCGCGGCGGGGGGCACCGGCGCACAGGCCGGCTACGGCTACCCGCCACCGGTCACCGGGGCTCCCGATCCGGACTTCCGGCTGCCGCCGCAGGGACCTCAGTTCATCGGGCGGTAACCACCTGAGCGGGACACGCGTGGAGACCCGAGCAGCACGCGCGGCGGGTACCGAGCAGCACGCGCGGCGTCTCGGCGGTACGGGCGTCGGGCTCAGCGTTCCGCCTTGTTCTTGTGTCCCCGGCCCCACTGCAGGCCCCACCCGTACAGGCGGTCCAGCTCGCCCTGGAAGCCGTACACGAACTTCACCTCGCGCCGGACGAAGATCTCACCCTTGATGTTCTCGATCATCACCACGGCGCAGGACCGGGCCTGCGGGTGGCGCTCGTCGAGGCCTATCTCGATGCGGGGGCCGTTGCTCGGGTAGAGCGTGACGATGGCGTGCGTCCGGTCGAAGGCCGGGGTCTGGTCGTAGATGTAGGCGAAGAGCAGGAGGCGCTTGATGGCGTCCCGGTGGTCGAGGTTGATGTAGAGCGTCTCGCCGGAGGCCGAGCCGAACCGGTCGTCGCCGCTGAGCTTGACGTAGGGCGGGCCGTTGGCGTCGCCCAGGAAGCCGCCGAGCGGCTGGACGACGCCGCGGGTGCCGTCCTGGAGCTCGTAGAGGCAGCCGAGGTCCAGGTCGACGTTGACCATGCTCTGGCTGTGGCCGACGACCTCGGGGGGCTTGAGCGCCTTGAAGGGGTGCCGCAGCAGGCTCTCACGCTGCGCACCCATGATGTCCGAGGTCCGCATCCGCCAGGCGAGGTTGACGCGCAGGTGGCCGGTGGCCGCGCCCTGTTTGGTCAGGGAGACCTGACTGTGCCGTTTGGTCAGCTGGATGGAGTTGGTCGCCGCGCTGCCCGAGTCGAACTCGGCCTCGCGACCGCGCCACAGACCGTCCAAGAAACCCATTCCCGCCCCCACCTTCGCTCGTTCCACCGGCCGCGGACCGCCGACGGGGCGGCCCCGAGGAGTCGTCCTCGTCGACCGCCCCCGCACAGAGCGTTCCTCACCCGGACCGTGTTCACACCGTAGGAGCAGGTACACCGGGGGCGAACCCGGCCCGGGAACAGCAACGTTTCACACCCCGGAGGAGACCTCCGCCTTCTCCTTGCCGCCCTCTCCCCCGGCCGCGGCGAGCCGCTTGTTGCGGCGCACGGAGGACCAGAAGGAGGCGCCGATGAGGACCACGCCGATCATGCCGGTGATGAACTCGTTGATCTCGTACTGGATGGT